>NZ_JAGRRB010000040.1:1059-1314 GCF_018223925.1 Klebsiella sp. 10 | reverse complement strand
CTGTCAGAATCCGAATCGCTGTCAGAGTCCGAGTCACTGTCAGAATCCGAATCGCTGTCAGAGTCAGAGTCGCTGTCGGAATCCGAATCGCTGTCAGAGTCCGAGTCACTGTCAGAGTCCGAATCGCTGTCGGAATCGGAGTCGCTGTCAGAATCCGAATCACTGTCAGAGTCCGAGTCACTGTCAGAGTCGGAGTCGCTGTCAGAATCCGAGTCACTGTCAGAGTCCGAATCACTGTCAGAATCCGAATCGCTG
>NZ_JAGRRB010000040.1:0-991 GCF_018223925.1 Klebsiella sp. 10 | reverse complement strand
GGAATCCGAATCGCTGTCCGAGTCTGTATCAGAATCGGCATCGGCATCACTTTCGCTGCCGCCAGGGTCGGTATCGCTGTCTGAGTCAGAATCCGAATCACTGTCCGCATCAGAATCAGTATCATCGTTCGGAGAATGCGACGAATGATCTTTATCGGAAGATCCTGCAATCATCGCCCCTATACCAAGCAAAGCCGCCCCGGCCATTACCCATGGAGCAATGCTGCCACCAGAACTGCCTGCAGCTAATAATCCTGAGATATCACTGATGAGAGAATAATGGGCATCGCTGGTTCCTGCCCCTTCAAGCCACCACAGAGCCCCACTATCGTCATCTTGTAAAACTAAATCGCTATGATGCCCATTGGCATCATTCACAAAAAAGTCTTTCAGCGTAAGAGTACTGCCGTCGTTTATTTTTAGAACAAGATCATTACCTTGCCTGGAGAAGGAACTGATGTCCTCTCGCTTAATATGCAACACAACAACTGACTGCGTGTTTAAGTTAACTTGATTGCCATCGACGGTGTATTTCACACCTGTATCTTTTGCTGTGATATTTATATTTTTCATCAGGACACACCCTTGGGATGAAGACGCAGCCAGAGATTTGAGATAATTCTTACTTATGCATCTTATTAGATATACCAGAAACTACGGACCCGCAAGGAAGTTAAGAAACAAAAATGAAATATATTGAAATAACTATAAGTTATTGATAAATATTGAAATAATAAAAAATCACCACATTTTGACATCTCATGTTTTTCTCATGCCAGGTTTGCATCTCATTACAAAACCCTCTGGATAAAAAATTATACTTTCAGGCTACGCCATATCTTTTCTTCTTTCACTTTATAGATCACAAAAAAAACCGTGATTCACATCACGAAATCAGCACGGTTTTAACACAGACATTTTTTAATAATTAAAAAATTTTACAGCAGTAATAACCTTATTTAAAACATGCCTAACTATATAAGAAAACAAG
>NZ_JAGRRB010000039.1:0-5101 GCF_018223925.1 Klebsiella sp. 10 | reverse complement strand
CAGCGCTGGCCAGCGCTGCTCCGCCCTGCGCGTGCTTTGCCTGCAGGAAGAGGTCGCCGATCACACCTTAACCATGCTGCGCGGCGCCATGAGCGAGTGCCGGATGGGCAATCCGGGGCGCCTGACCACCGATATCGGTCCGGTTATCGATGCGGAAGCGAAAGAGAATATCGAACGCCATATTCAGGCGATGCGCGCCAAAGGCCGCACCGTCTACCAGGCGGTGCGCGAGAATAGCGAAGACGCCCGCGAATGGCGTCACGGGACCTTCGTGCCGCCGACGCTTATCGAGCTCGACAGCTTCGACGAGCTGAAAAAAGAGGTCTTCGGCCCGGTACTGCACGTGGTGCGCTATAACCGTAACGAGCTGGACAAACTGGTCGAGCAGATTAACGCCTCTGGCTACGGCCTGACCCTCGGCGTGCATACCCGTATCGACGAAACCATCGCCCAGGTCACCGGCAGCGCGAAGGTGGGCAACCTGTACGTCAACCGCAATATGGTTGGCGCGGTGGTCGGCGTGCAGCCGTTCGGCGGCGAAGGGCTGTCCGGTACCGGTCCGAAAGCCGGCGGTCCGCTGTATCTGTACCGTCTGCTCTCCAGCCGTCCGCAGGACGCGGTTGGCGTGACCTTCGCCCGCCAGGATGCAGAGCGTCCGCTGGACGCCCAGCTGAAAACGCTGCTGGAAAAACCGCTGCAGGCGCTGCAGCAGTGGGCCGCGGGCCGTCCTGAGCTGCAGGCGCTGTGCCAGCAGTACAGCGAGCAGGCGCAAAGCGGCACTCAACGCCTGCTGCCGGGGCCAACCGGCGAGCGCAACACCCTGACGCTGATGCCGCGCGAGCGCGTGCTGTGCGTAGCGGATAACGAACAGGATGCGCTGATCCAGCTGGCGGCTGTGCTGGCGGTGGGTTGTGAAGTACTGTGGCCGGACAGCGCCCTGCAGCGCGATCTGGCGAAGAAACTGCCGCGGGAGGTCAGCGAGCGCATTCGCTTTGCCAAAGCGGAGCAGTTGCCTGGCCAGGCCTTCGACGCGGTTATCTACCACGGCGATTCCGACCAGCTGCGCGAGCTGTGCGAGCAGGTGGCGGCGCGCGATGGGGCGATTGTCTCCGTGCAGGGCTTCGCCCGCGGCGAAACCAATCTGCTGCTGGAGCGGCTGTATATCGAGCGTTCGCTGAGCGTTAACACCGCGGCGGCAGGCGGTAACGCCAGCCTGATGACCATCGGCTAAAACGGGCTCCCCGGTGGCGCTGCGCTTACCGGGGCTACCTACCACCGCCAAAGGGTAGCCCGGATAAGGCGCGGTGCGCCGCCATCCGGGCAATCAGTCTGCGCTGCGATCAGCTAATGACAGCCGACGTCAGCTGTGTTTAATTAAGGCTCCCGGACGGGAGCCTTTTTTATGGGAGCAGAACAATGAAACGCACGTTATTTGCCGTGATGGCCCTGCTGGCCAGCGGCGCGGCGCTGGCGGACGAGTGCAGCAGCGCCAACACCCAAACCGAAATGAATCAGTGCGCGGCTGCGCAGTATCAGGCGGCCGATAAAAAACTGAACGACACCTGGCAGCAGGCCCTGCAGCGGGCGGTGGGTAAACAACAAACATTACTGAAGCAGGCGCAGCAGGCATGGATCGCCTTACGCGACGCCGACTGCGCCTTTCTCGCGTCCGGCGCCGAAGGCGGCAGCATGCAGCCAATGCTGGTCAGCCAGTGCATGACCGATAAGAGCGTGGAGCGGGAGTCTTTCCTCGCCTCGCTGCTACAGTGCGAGGATGGCGATCAAAGCTGCCCGCTGCCGCCCGCCAATTAACGGACGCGAATGCCTTCGATAATCATCCGCTGGACATTATCGACCGTTTGTTCAAAAAAGGCCGCATCCTGCAGCGTGGCGCCGGTGACCGCCTCCACCTGGGTGGCGAAGTCGGCGTAATGCTGGGTGGTAGCCCAGATCATAAAGATTAAATGCTGTGGATCGACCGGCGCCAGCTTGCCGCGGTCGATCCAGCCGGAGACTATCGCCGATTTTTCGTCGACCAGCGCTTTCAGATCCCCGGTCAGTTCGCCCATCAGCAGCGGCGCCCCCTGCAGCATCTCGAGGCAGAAGAGCTTCGAGGCCTGGGGGTGATCGCGGGACACCTCCAGCTTCAGGCGAATATATTCGCGGATCGCCACCAGCGGGCTGATATCCTCACGAAAGGCCTTCAGCGGCGCCAGCCAGATGGCGAGGATCTGCTGCAGGACAGCCACATACAGCGCCTCTTTCGAAGGGTAGTAATAGAGCAGATTGGTTTTCGATACCCCGGCGCGTTCAGCCACCTGCTCCAGCCGCGTACCGTGAATACCAAATTGCGAAAATGCCTCCAGCGCGGCGGCCAGGATGGCCTCCTTTTTGGCGCTGACCGCTTGTGAACGTTTGCCGCTTTTCTTCACCGCGCCCTGTGCCATACATCCTCTCCTTCAGTTGACACCACCAGCATAGCAAAAGCCCTGCGCCGACACGACCCCATGCACCCTGATTGCGCATGACTGCCGTTTTTTCGTGCACTGATTTTGACCATCCAGTCCACTTTTTTATCGTCCTTTTTAGCAACTCAAAAGTAACACATTAATAACATTAGCATTTATAAAACTGGCATCGCCTTTGCTTTACCTTTTCTGCGAGGTGGTCCAGGGAGAGGCAGGATGCCGCACCATCGCAACCCATCTTCCATGACTGCAGAGAGGTAGGTATGAAAATTGGTGTTTTCGTTCCCATTGGCAACAACGGCTGGCTGATCTCCACCCATGCCCCGCAGTATATGCCGACCTTTGAACTGAATAAGGCCATCGTGCAGAAGGCCGAGCACTACCATTTCGACTTCGCGCTCTCCATGATCAAACTGCGCGGCTTCGGCGGGAAAACTGAATTCTGGGATCACAACCTGGAGTCCTTTACCCTGATGGCCGGCCTGGCCGCGGTGACCTCGAAGATCCAGATCTACGCCACCGCCGCCACCCTGACGCTGCCGCCGGCGATTGTCGCCCGGATGGCCTCCACTATCGACTCCATCTCCGGCGGCCGGTTTGGCGTCAATCTGGTGACCGGCTGGCAAAAACCGGAATATGACCAGATGGGCATGTGGCCGGGAGATGACTATTTCGCCAGCCGCTATGACTATCTCACCGAATACGTCCAGGTGCTCCGTGACCTGTGGGGCACCGGGCGCAGCGATTTCAAAGGCGACTACTTCACCATGAACGACTGCCGGGTCAGCCCGCGCCCGTCGCAGCCGATGAAGGTGATCTGCGCCGGGCAGAGCGATGCCGGGATGGCCTTCTCCGCCCAGCATGCGGACTACAACTTTTGCTTTGGCAAAGGGGTCAACACGCCAACGGCCTTTGCCCCGACCGCCGCACGCATGATGCAGGCGGCGGAAAAAACCGGCCGCGACGTGGGGTCCTATGTGCTGTTCATGGTGATCGCCGACGAAACCGACGAGGCGGCGCGCGCCAAATGGGAACATTACAAAGCGGGCGCCGATGAAGAAGCGCTGGCGTGGCTCACCGAGCAGAGTCAGAAAGATACCCGCTCCGGCAGCGATACCAACGTGCGCCAGATGGCCGACCCCACCTCGGCGGTCAACATTAACATGGGCACCCTGGTCGGATCGTATGCCAGCGTCGCCCGTATGCTTGATGAAGTAGCGAGCGTGCCCGGCACCGACGGCGTGCTGCTGACCTTTGATGATTTTCTTGCCGGCATTGACGCCTTTGGCGAACGCATTCAGCCGCTGATGCGCTGCCGGAACCACATTGCTTCTGTTACCCGTGAGGTGGCCTGATGATTACCCTTCCCGCTCGCCCGGAATCCCTGACCTTCGCGCCGCAGCAGAGCGCGCTGATTGTGGTCGATATGCAGAACGCCTACGCCAGCCAGGGCGGTTATCTGGATCTCGCCGGCTTTGACGTCTCCGCTACCCGGCCGGTTATCGACAATATTAATACCGCCGTCGCCGCCGCTCGCGCCGCGGGTATGTTGATTATCTGGTTCCAGAATGGCTGGGATGACCAGTATGTTGAAGCCGGCGGCCCGGGCTCGCCGAACTATCACAAATCCAACGCGCTGAAAACGATGCGTCAGCGTCCGGAGCTGCAGGGCAAGCTGCTGGCGAAAGGCGGCTGGGATTATCAGCTGGTGGACGAGCTGACGCCGCAGGAAGGCGATATCGTGTTGCCGAAACCGCGCTACAGCGGCTTCTTTAACACCCCGCTCGACAGCATTTTGCGCAGCCGCGGCATACGCCACCTGGTGTTCACCGGGATCGCCACCAACGTCTGCGTCGAATCGACGCTGCGCGATGGCTTCTTTCTCGAATACTTCGGCATCGTGCTGGAGGATGCCACCCATCAGGCCGGCCCGGCCTTCGCCCAGCAGGCGGCGCTGTTCAATATTGAAACCTTTTTCGGCTGGGTCAGCGACGTTGAGAGCTTCTGCCACGCGCTGTCCCCCGCCGCCCCGCTGGCTTTAGCCAAGGAGAAACGTTATGCCTAAACAGGTGATTATTCCGCCAGGCACCACCGCGCCGATTGCCCCCTTTGTTCCGGGGACGCTCGCCGATGGCGTGGTCTACGTCTCGGGCACCCTGCCGTTTGATAAGCAAAACAATGTGGTGCACATCGGCGACCCAAAGGCGCAAACCCGCCACGTGCTGGAGACCATCAGGAGCGTTATCGAAACGGCGGGCGGGAGTATGGCGGATGTGACTTTCAACAGCATCTTTATCACCGACTGGACAAATTACGCCGCGATTAACGAGGTCTACGCCGAGTTCTTCCCCGGCGATAAACCGGCGCGCTTCTGCATTCAGTGCGGACTGGTGAAGCCCGATGCGCTGGTGGAAATCGCCAGCGTCGCCCATATCGGTACCCCGACATGATGAGGCTCAATATTGCTCCGGCTCCGTGGCCCGGCGCGCCGGTGGTGGTCCTCAGCGCCGGTCTGGGCGGGGGCGGCGGCTACTGGCTGGCGCAGCGCGCGGCGCTGGAGGAACAGTATCAGCTGGTGAGTTATGACCATAACGGGACCGGGGAGAACGCCGGTCCCGTTATGGTCATAACTC
>NZ_JAGRRB010000004.1:310422-335042 GCF_018223925.1 Klebsiella sp. 10 | reverse complement strand
GCCGAGGGCGGGCAGCAGGGCGGGCAGCACCAGCCAACGCAGGCACTGCCAGCGGCCGTAGCCGAGGCTCTTCAGGGCGGTCGCCTGGTCGGCGAGGCGTTTCTCTCCCAGCAGGCCATAGATCACCCACAGTACAAAGGCGCTCTCTTTCAGGGCCATCGTCAGGCCAAGCCCGATGCCGTACCGGTCAACCGGCGGCGTCAGAAACGGCAACTGCTGCCAGAGCCAGCCCCCTTCGGCGAACAGCAGCAGCGCCGCCGTCGCCAGGGCGAGATGGGGCACCGCCAGCAGCAGCGGCAGACGGGAAGCCAGCCGCCGCCAGCGGGCCGAAGGCCAGAGGGCGGCGACGATGGTCAGGGCGATCAGCAGCGCGCCGCCGACGGACAACAGCGTCGAGACGAGGGTGGCGGCCAGCGCCTGGCCCAGCTGCGGGTCGGCGAACAGCGCCCGCCAGTGGGCCGGGGAGCGCGCAGCGCCCACCAGTTCCCCGGCGGCGGGGAGCAGCGGCAGATAGATCGCCGCCATCGCCCCCCAGGCCAGCAGGATCAGTGGGTACCGTAGCGGCGCAGCCATTCCTGCTCCAGCGCGTCAACCCATGCCGCGTGAGGCTCGGCAAGCACCGGCGGCAGATCCTGCGGCAGGGCTGCCGCCAGCGTCTGGCGCTGGCCGTCAGGCAGACGCTGCGGATCCAGTACGCTCGGATCGCCCCAGACGGCGGCATCGGCCTTGCGTAATTGCGCCTCAGGGGAGAGCAGGAAATTGGCCACTACTTTGGCGCCAGCGACAGCGCGGGCGTTAGCCGGGATGGTAACGAAATGGACGTTGCCGAGGGTCCCCGCGGTAAAGCCGAAGCTGTAGCTGTCCGTCGGTAATTCGCCGCTGGCGGCTTTCTGCCGGGCGTGCAGCGGGTTAAACGTCAGCGACAGGCGGAGGGTGCCCTGGTTGAGCATGGCGTCCATCCGCGCCGGCGACGCCGGGAAATCCTTGCCCGCCCGCCACAGGGCCGGGTGCAGCGCATCGAGATAGCGCCACAGCGGGGCGGTGACCGCCGCGAAGGTCGCCGGCTGCGGCGGCTGGCGCAGGGCGGCTGGCTGGTCGGTGAGCGCGATCAGCAGTTGCTCCAGCAGGGCGGTACCGGTGAAGTCCGGCGGCCGCGGGTAGGTTACGCTGCCCGGATGGGCTCTGGCGAAGGCCAGCAGGGCCTGCGGGCTGGTGGGCGGCTGCGGCGTTTGCCCGCGGCGGGCGATAAACGTCAGCTGGGCGCTGCCCCACGGCGACTCCGCGCCCTCGGTGGCGACAGAAAAATCTTCCCGTACCGGCTTTTGCTGATCGACATAGCGCCAGTTGGGCAGCGATTCGGCCCAGCCGGTGAGCAGCAGATCGGCCTGCTTAAGCGTGCGAAAGTTTTCGCCGTTGATCCACAGCAGATCCACTGACCCGCCCTGGCGACGACCGGCCTGCGCCTCGGTCTGGATGCGTTTCACTGCGTCGGCGGCGTCGGCGACAGGCACAATACGCAGGTCGATTGCGTAATAGCGTTTGACCTCTTCGCTGACCCACGCCAGATAGCGATTGACGGCCGGGTCGCCGCCCCAGGCGTTAAACCAGACGGTCTGTCCGCGGGCTTCCGTCTGAATCTGCCGCCAGCTGTCGTCGGCATTAACCGCCAGCGGCCAGAGCAGCAGCAGGCACAGACAGAGGCTGTAATCACGCAAACGGCGCATCGTTACTCCTTATTCTGCGAGGAAGAGGTGGGTATCTGGCACAACCCCTGAGCCGGGATCGCCATCGCGGCATTGAACCGCGCTGATAAATTTTGCAGGCCGATCAGGGCGGTCAGCTCGGTGAGCGCCCGGGCGTCAAAATGCGCGGCCATCGCGCTACGCAGGGCATCATCCACCGCCGGCGGCGTCTGGGTGGCGGCTTCGGCATAGGCCAGCGCCAGGCGCTCTTTTTCGCTGAACAGCGTACTGCTGCGCCAGTCGGCGACCGCCAGCAGCTTGTCCTGGCTCCCGCTCCGCGCCGCGAGGGTCATGCTGGTGATATCGATACAGAATTCGCAGTGGCACAGCTGGGCGATGCGGGCGCTGACCAGCGAGCGCAGCACCGGATCCAGCGGCGAGCGGCGGCGTTCAATATAGCCCACGAACAGCGAAACCAGGTAAAACAGCCACGGGATCCGACCCCACCAGCGAATGGGGCTCAGCACCTGGCCGTAATGCCGGCGGTGCAGCCAGGCCTGCGGACGAAGGATCAGGGGGACAGAATCCAGCGGGGGTAAGCTCATGGCGACGATCTCTTATGACGTTCACGGTAAATATTTTTGGCGATAGAGATGACCACCGCCAGGGCAAAAAGCAGCGAAAGCCCGGTGGCCAGCCAGAAGGTGCCCCCGGTGAGCAGACTCCCGGCCCAGGAATAAACGATAGTCGCCGGGAGCTGGCCCACGCCGGTGGCCAGCANNNNGAGTTTCTCCACCACTTCGCGCCCCAGCGCTCTGGCGATGCAGAAGCAGAGCCCGGCCCCGACCATAGCGCTGAACCACGACAGCGCCCCGCCCCAGAAGGCGCCGAACAGGGCGGCGTTCGCCAGGGTAATCAGGAAAGCCGGCAGCGGAGCGACGATCGCCTGGAGGATCATCAGCGCAAATGAGACCAGCGCGGCCTGCGGCCCCCAGGCGGCGATAAACCCTCTGACCTGCTGCGGATCCAGGGAGGCTAACGCCGTCAGACTCTGCTGCAGAAAGGTACGCCCGCCAGGGAACCACAGCCAGGCGGCCAGAGCGGCGGCGACCACGACGGCAAGGGCCAGCCGGGCGCGGCGCAGGTGACGGCGATCAGGTTGGGTCATGGCGCACCTCCTCACTGCACGCCGCCACGCGACGGGCGCGGGCAAACCGTTTGCCTATCTGCACCAGGGCAAACAGCAGCCCGCCGGCGAGGCTCAGTTTTAGCGCGAAGGCGAGGGTCACCCCCTCGCGGGCCAGTTCGCTGGCCATCACCGAATAGATGACCAGACCCGGCAGGGTGGTCACGGCCGAGATCAGGGTAAAGGGCCAGAAGCGGATCGCCGTCAGGCCGTAGGCGTAATTCTGAATATTGTAGGGAAAGAGCGGCACCAGGCGGGTGAGGATCAGGAAATCGCAGCCACTGCGGGCGATACCGCGCTCAATCGCCTGAAAGACGGTGGTATGGCCCACATAGCGCTGCAGCAGATCGCGCCCAAGCCAGCGGGCGATTAAAAACGACAGCGAAGAGGCGAGGGTGGCGGCGGCAAACGAGAGCAGGGAGCCTGTTAGCGGGCCGAAGAGCATCCCGCCGGCGATCACCAGCAGGCTGCCGGGGATCAGACACAGGGTGGCAATGATAAACAGCGCAGCATAGACCAGATATCCCCAGGCGCCCTGATGGCGGAGGGTGTCCTGAAGCAGATGCAGATGAGTCAGCAGATCGTGGAGACCGACGCGGTGGCTGATAACGGCCAGCGTGGCCACCAGCGCGAGAAGTCCCAGCCCTTTACCAATGGCCGGATGACGGCTTCTTTTGCATGAGAGGTGCTCCTGTACAGTCTGGACGCAGTGGACATCAAAAAGTGCGCGCGACAGTATCCTGTTCCGACGACCGTCACAATGGTTTACCGTCGCTTTGTTGATTTTGCTCAGGAAATTCTGCCCCCCGCACAGCGGGAGGCGAGAGAAGGGCGTGAATTATGGCCGGAAGGTGGCCCACACCGGCGCGTGGTCGGACGGTTTTTCCATCCCGCGGATCTCGTAATCGATCCCGGTTTCCACGCAGCGCTGCGCCAGAGCCTGGCTGGCCAGCAGCAGATCGATGCGCAGCCCACGGTTATCGTCGAAGCCTTTGGAGCGGTAATCAAACCACGAGAAATGCTCATGATTGTCGGGGTTAGCCTGACGCCAGGTATCCACCAGGCCCCAGCCCAGCAGGCGGTCCATCCATTCCCGTTCTTCCGGCAGGAAGGAACATTTGCCGGTGCGCAGCCAGCGTTTGCGGTTCTCTTCACCGATACCGATGTCCAGATCGGTAGGACTGATGTTCATATCGCCCATGATCAGCACCGGATTCTCTTTGTTGAGCTCGGTCTCCAGATAGTTCTGCAGATTCTGATAGAACGCCGCTTTGGCCGGGAATTTGGTTTCATGATCGCGGCTTTCACCCTGCGGGAAATAGCCGTTAATCACTGTGACGTTGCCGAAGGGCGACGGGATCTCCGCCATAATGATGCGGCGCTGAGCCTCTTCGCCATCGTCCGGGAAACCGCGGCGGACGGCAATCGGCGTCTCTTTGGTCAGCAGCGCGACGCCATAATGGCCTTTCTGCCCATGATAAAAGACGTTATAGCCGAGCCTGGCGACCTCTTCGAGAGGGAACATGTCGTCGTGAACTTTGGTTTCCTGCAGGCCAATCACGTCCGGCTGGTGTTTTTCGACGATGGCGGCCAGTTGGTGTGGGCGGGCACGCAGGCCGTTGATATTAAAAGAGACGAATTTCATAGTCGCTGCCACTGTGCAAGGTGAATAGTGCAGGGATGGTAGCAGAAATTCGCCAGGCTGGCTGCCACCGGATGCGTCATTCTGCCAATCGCTGCGCATGAGCGTGCCGTGGGTGCCCCTTTTGCGGGCATGCCGCGCCAAAAAAGGGCAAATAGATACGATAAATTTCGCAGAGGATCACAATTACAGAATTATATCTTACCGTTGCATAATTTATCTTCTTTAATCACTGTTTATCCCCCTTTGTCGGATACTTATTCACTAAATATGCATTTTATGTGAATAGCGTTCGGCTGTAACTCATTGATTCCGCGTTATCTCATCCGATTTATGCATTTTTATCGCTGGCTGGCACGAACTGTGCAATCTACATTTACAGCGTAATAACTCATATTTATTAACATTATTGCTACTTTTAATTTACCGGAAGAGGTCGATATGTCTCAGTCAATTACGCGTAACCACTTTGATGAATGGATGATGCCGGTCTACGCGCCAGCGGCGTTTATTCCGGTGCGGGGCGCCGGGTCACGGCTGTGGGATCAGCAGGGCAAAGAGTATATCGATTTTGCCGGCGGCATCGCCGTGAACGCGCTGGGGCATGCCCATCCGCGTCTGGTGCAAGCCCTGACCGACCAGGCCGGCAAGTTCTGGCATACCGGCAACGGCTACACCAATGAGCCGATCCTGCGTCTGGCCAAAATGCTTATCGATGCTACCTTCGCCGACCGGGTCTTCTTCTGTAACTCCGGCGCCGAGGCCAATGAGGCAGCGCTCAAGCTGGCGCGTAAATATGCCCACGATCGCTTTGGCAGCGAGAAAAGTGGCATCGTCGCCTTTCAGAACGCTTTCCACGGGCGGACGCTGTTCACCGTCTCGGCGGGCGGTCAGCCGGCCTATTCCCGGGATTTCGCCCCGCTGCCGCCGCAGATCCAGCATGCCGTATTTAACGATCTCGAGTCGGCAAAGGCCTTAATCAATGACCAGACCTGCGCGGTGATCGTCGAGCCGGTGCAGGGCGAAGGGGGCGTGGTGCCGGCCAGCGTCGAGTTTTTACGCGGCCTGCGTCAGCTTTGCGACCAGCACAACGCCCTGCTGATTTTCGATGAAGTGCAGACCGGGGTCGGGCGCACCGGCGAGCTGTATGCCTATATGCACTACGGCGTGACGCCCGATGTGCTGACCACCGCCAAAGCGCTGGGCGGTGGTTTCCCTATTGGCGCGCTGCTGGCGACAGAGGCCTGCGCCAGCGTGATGACCGTCGGCACCCACGGCACCACCTACGGCGGTAACCCGCTGGCCGGGGCGGTGGCCGGCGAACTGCTGTCGATCGTCAACACCCCGGAAGTGCTCTCCGGCGTCAGACAGCGCCATCAGTGGTTTTGTGAACGCCTGCAGGCAATTAACGCCCGCTATGGCCTGTTCAAGGAGATCCGCGGCCTGGGACTGCTGCTCGGCTGCGTGCTAAACGACGCCTGGGCCGGGAAGGCGAAAACCCTCAGTAACCTGGCGGCGGAAGAGGGGGTGATGATTCTGATCGCCGGCGCCAACGTGGTGCGTTTCGCGCCGGCGCTGAACGTCAGTGAAGAAGAGGTGAACAGCGGGCTGGATCGCGTCGAGCGGGCCTGCGCGCGTTTCGTGGCAGGAGTCTCATCATGATGGTTATTCGACCGGTGGAGCCGGGCGATTTGCCCGGGCTGCTGAAGCTGGCAGCGGAGACCGGCGGCGGGCTGACCTCGCTGCCGGTGGATGAAGCGACCCTCGCGGCGCGGATCGCCCGCTCGCAGCAGACCTGGCGCGGCGAGCTACCGAAAAGCGAGCAGGGCTATGTCTTTGTGCTGGAGGAGAGCGAAAGCGGCGCGGTGGTGGGCATCTGCGCGATCGAGGTGGCGGTGGGGCTCAACGATCCCTGGTATAACTACCGGGTCGGCACCCAGGTCCATGCCTCGAAGGAGCTCAACGTCTATCAGGCGCTGCCGACGCTGTTTCTCAGCAACGATCATACCGGCAGCAGCGAGCTGTGTACCCTGTTCCTCGACCCGCAGTGGCGCAAAGAGGGCAATGGTTATCTGCTGTCGAAATCACGCTTCTTATTTATGGCCGCCTTTCGCGAGCGCTTCAATGAGAAGGTGGTCGCCGAGATGCGCGGGGTGATTGACGAGCAGGGCTACTCGCCGTTCTGGGAGAGCCTGGGCAAACGCTTTTTCGCCATGGAGTTTTCCCGTGCCGACTACCTGTGCGGCACCGGACAGAAGGCTTTCATTGCCGCCCTGATGCCCAAGCATCCGCTATATATCGATTTCCTTTCCCCTGAGGCACAGGCGGTGATCGGCAAGGTTCATCCGCAGACCGCCCCGGCCCGGACGGTGCTGGAGAAAGAGGGGTTCCGCTACCTGAACTACATCGATATTTTCGACGGCGGCCCGACTCTGGAGTGCGACATCGATCGGGTGCGGGCGATCCGCAAAAGCCGTCTGGTGACCACCGAGGCAGGTGAAACCCCGCCCGGTGACTGGCCGCTGTGCCTGGTGGCGAATGAACAGTATCACCAGTTCCGCGCTCTGCTGGTACATGCCGATGCGGATGGCGAGACCCTGACCCTCAGCGCCCGCGAACTGGATATGCTGAAGTGTCATGCCGGCGACCAGGTGCGCATGGTGCGCCTGATCCCTGAGGAGAAAACTGCATGAGTCTGTGGATTAACGGCGAGTGGCGGCCCGGCCGTGGGCCAGGTTTCAGTAAACAGGATCCGGTTAACCTGAAGGTTGTCTGGCAGGGCGAGGCGGCGGATGCCGGGCAGGTTGCCGAGGCGGTGGCGGCTGCCCGCCAGGCGTTCCCGTCCTGGGCGCGGCTGCCGTTTGCCGCCCGTCAGGCGATCGTTGAAAAGTTTGCCGCTCTGCTGGAAGCCAGTAAGGCGGAGCTGACGGCGGTTATCGGCGCCGAGACCGGAAAGCCGCGCTGGGAGGCGGCCGGGGAAGTGACGGCGATGATCAACAAGGTGGCGATCTCGGTGAAGGCCTACCACGTCCGCACCGGCGAACAGCACAGCGACCTGCCCGACGGCGCCGCCACGCTGCGTCACCGGCCGCACGGCGTACTGGCGGTGTTTGGCCCCTATAACTTTCCCGGCCATCTGCCGAACGGGCACATCGTGCCGGCGCTGTTGGCGGGCAATACCGTGGTCTTTAAACCCAGCGAACTCACCCCGCGCAGCGGCGAAGCGGTGGTGAAACTATGGCAGCAGGCCGGCCTGCCCGCCGGGGTGCTCAACCTGGTGCAGGGCGGTCGGGAAACCGGCGAGGCGCTCAGCGGTCAGGCGGATATCGACGGGCTGCTGTTTACCGGCAGCTCAACCACCGGTTTTCATCTGCATCGCCAGCTGGCCGGGCAACCGCAGAAGATCCTCGCGCTGGAGATGGGCGGTAATAACCCGCTGATCGTCGACGATCCGCGGGACGTGGATGCCGCGGTGCATCTGACCATCCAGTCCGCCTTTATTACCGCTGGCCAGCGCTGCACCTGCGCCCGGCGTCTGCTGGTCCGACGCGGAGAGGCGGGCGATGCCTTCCTCTCCCGGCTGGTGACGGTGAGCCAACGGCTGATCCCGGCGGCGTGGGACGCCGAGCCGCAGCCGTTTCTCGGCGGGCTTATCTCTGAACAAGCCGCGCAGAAAGTGCATCAGGCCTGGCTGCAGCGGGTCGCCGCTGGCGCGGTCACCCTGCTGGAGCCGCGGTTATTGCAGGCCGGGACGTCGCTGCTAACGCCGGGGATTGTCGATATGAGCGACGTGGCCAATGTCGAAGATGAAGAGGTGTTTGGCCCGCTGCTTGGGGTCTGGCGCTACGACACTTTCGAGGAGGCGATTGCCTTAGCCAACGCCACCCGCTTCGGCCTCTCCTGTGGGTTAATCTCTCCGGAACGGGAGAAGTTCGATCGACTGCTGCTCGAGGCGCGGGCAGGGATAGTTAACTGGAACAAACCGCTGACCGGGGCGGCGAGTACCGCGCCGTTCGGCGGCACCGGGGCGTCCGGTAACCATCGTCCGGGGGCCTGGTATGCCGCCGATTATTGCGCCTGGCCGATGGCCAGCCTTGAATCGCCGACCCTGACGCTGCCCGCCAGCCTGAGCCCGGGGCTCGACTTTCTGGCCGGGGAGGCGTCATGACCGCCCGCGAAGTCAACTTTGACGGTCTGCCCGGGCTGACCCATCACTACTCCGGACTCTCCTTTGGCAATGAGGCTTCCACCCGGCATCGCTATCGGGTGTCTAACCCGCAGCTGGCGGCAAAGCAGGGGCTGAAAAAAATGAAAGCCCTCGCCGACGCTGGCTACCCGCAGGCGGTGATCCCGCCGCAGGAGCGTCCCAACGTGCCGCTTCTGCGCCAGCTGGGCTTTAGCGGCAGCGATGAGCAGGTGGTGGCCCGGGTGGCGCAGCAGGAGCCGGATCTGCTGTCGGCGGTGAGTTCGGCCTCGGCGATGTGGGTGGCGAACGCGGCGACGGTGTGTCCCTCCGCCGATTCGCTGGATGGCCTGGTGCATCTGACGGTGGCGAATCTGCAGGATAAATTCCACCGCGCCAGCGAAGCACCGACTACAGAGGCGCTGCTGCAGGCGATTTTCCCCGACCGCACGCGATTTGCTATCCACCCGGCGCTGCCCGCCTCGGCCTGGTTTGGCGACGAAGGGGCGGCGAACCATAATCGTCTCGGCGGCGAGTATGGCGCTCCCGGCGTCCAGCTCTTTGTCTATGGCCGCCGCCGGGGGAGCGAGGAGGCGCCGCGTCGCTATCCGGCGCGGCAAACCCTTGAGGCCAGCCAGGCGGTAGCGCGCCTCAATCAGGTCAATCCCCGCCAGCTGATCTTCGCCCGCCAGCATCCGGCGGCGATCGACACGGGGGTTTTTCATAACGACGTCATCGCGGTGAGCAACCGTCAGGTCCTGTTCTGCCATGAGCAGGCCTTTGCCGACCAGACCGCGCTTCTCCAGCAGCTGGCGCAGCGGGTGCCGGGTTTTACGCCGCTGGTGGTTCCCGCCAGCCGGGTCTCGGTGGCAGAGGCGGTTGCCACCTATCTGTTCAACAGCCAGCTGTTGAGCCGGGCGGATGGCAGCATGGCGCTTATCCTGCCTCAGGAAGCGCAAGAGCATGCCGGCGTCTGGGAATACCTCAATGAGCTGCTGGCCGGGGATAACCCTATCGCCGACCTGCGGGTGTTCGATCTGCGCGAGAGCATGGCCAACGGCGGCGGTCCGGCGTGCCTGCGCCTGCGGGTGGTGTTGACGGCCGAGGAGTATCAGGCGGTCAATCCGCACGTCCTGATGAACGATACGCTGTTTGCCACCCTCAATGACTGGGTGGATCGCTACTATCGCGATCGTCTCACCCAGGCCGACCTCGCCGACCCGCAGCTGCTGCGGGAAGGGCGCGACGCGCTGGATCGGTTGACCCAGATCCTGCAGCTCGGTTCGGTTTATCCATTTCAGCAATAAGGGGGCGCGGTGGAACATTTTCTGGCATTAACCCTGGCGGGGCGATTGCCCCATCACTTTCACGGCGAGACGGCTCATTTCCGCTGGCACTGGCAGGGGGAGGGGATCCTTGAGCTGACGCCGCATGCGCGCTGCGAACGCGGGCTGGTACTTTCCTGCGCCATTCATGGCAACGAAACGGCGCCGGTGGAGATAGTCGACCAGCTGGTGCAGCGACTGGTCCGGGAGGCGCTCCCGCTGCGCTGGCGGCTGCTGGTGATCGTCGGCAACCCACCAGCGCTGCGGGCGAATAAGCGCTATCTGCACAGCGATATGAACCGCATGTTTGGCGAGCGCTGGCGGCAGTTTCCGCTCAGTGAGGAGACGCAGCGGGCGCAGCGGCTGGAGCAGGCGGTGGCCCGCTTTTATCGCGACCACGATGGCCCGCGCTGGCACCTCGATCTGCATACCGCGATCCGCGGGTCGCTACATCCGCGCTTCGGCGTGCTCCCGGCCCGCGATACGCCGTGGGAGGAGGATTTTCTTCACTGGCTGGGCGGCGCCGGGCTGGAGGCGCTGGTGTTTCATCGCCAGCCCGGCGGGACCTTTACCCATTTCAGCTGCGAACGGTTCGCGGCGCTGGCCTGCACCCTTGAGCTGGGCAAAGCGCTGCCGTTGGGGGAAAACGATCTGACGCAGTTTGCCGCCGTCCAGCGGGCGCTCTCCCGGCTGCTGGTGGGGGATCTGGCCATTGCCGACGCCCCAGCGCCGCTGCGCTACCGGGTGGTACAGCAGCTAACCCGCCATAGCGATGATTTCCGCTTGCATATGGCGGATCAGACGCTGAACTTCACCCCCTTCGAACCCGGCACGCTGCTGGCGGAGGAGGGCGAGACGCGGTATGTGGTGGGGCCTGAGACGGAGTATGTTCTGTTTCCTAACCCGACGGTGGCGAAAGGACTGCGCGCCGGCCTGATGCTGGAGAAATTATCCTGAGGGCAAGCCGTCCGCCGGGCGGCCTGCTTTATTGCGCGCGTCTTTTTTCGCCATCTTATTTTTTCGTGCCCCAGTGTAAATTTGCAGATTATTCCTGGTAAAATGCTTTGTTTTTAATCTCCCCTCCTTTATACTCTCCATAATTTCTCTGCAAAACAGTAAGTTATTTATTTTTTATTGCAATTCTTCGGCTAAATTCCTTATTTCCTCCATAATTGGCGAGAAACTGTTTTTTACACTTTCATTGTTTTACTCTTGCTCTGACTAATTGACGATTAACGTCGTAAAGTTAATCTCGTCAACACGGCAACGCGCCGTAAGAATAACGTAAAGTAAGGATTGAATGATGAAGAAACTCACTGCACTGTTTGTTGCCTCTACTCTGGCTCTGGGCGCGGCTAACCTGGCACACGCCGCCGACACCACCACCGCGCCGAGCGACAGCAAGCCGATGATGATGCATCATAAAGGCGGCCCGGGTCAGCATGACATGATGTTTAAAGGCCTGAACCTGACCGATGCGCAGAAGCAGCAGATCCGCGACATCATGAAGAGCCAGCGCGAAAATATGAAACGTCCGTCCCTTGAAGAACGCCGCGCGATGCACGATCTGATCGCCAGCGACACCTTCGATAAGGCGAAGGCGGAAGCGCAGATCGATAAGATGGAAGCGCAGCATAAAGCGATGGCGCTGTCCCGCCTGGAAACGCAGAACAAGATCTACAACATTCTGACCCCAGAGCAGAAAAAACAGTTCAATGCTAATTTTGAGAAGCATCTGACAGAACGCAACGCGCCGGCAGGTAAAATGCCTGCACCTGCTGAATAATGTAGCGCACTGAATCAAGACCGCCGGTCTTGCCCAATAATGCCATCAGGCGTTGGGCAGGGCCGGCGGTTTTTTATTGGTGGCTTCTCAGCCAAGCGGATGCAGCGGATAGTCTCCGCTGAGCAAAGGCTTACAGAGGATCTTGTAACCATCCTGGTCAAATCCGGCGGGCAGACGGGTCAACTCCGCCGCCTGGTCGAGCGATTCAACGGCGCCCAGCCACAGCCAGTTATGAATGACGTGATACTGCGTCATGTCCGGGCCGCGCTCCTCCAGCGCCACGGGCCCCGCCCACGGCCAGCACACCAGCTGCAGTCTGCTCATCTGCGCCAGCAGGCGCTCTTTGTGCGCCTCCACGCTCTCCTTTCCACAGCAGGCCCCGGCGCAGCGGCCCAGCGCGGAGCGAAAGCAGGCGCGGCCGCGGCTGAGCGGTTCCAGACCAAGCAGGCCATAACAGAGGCGCTGTTCGTCAGCGAGGCTCTGCAGCATCTGCAGCGCCGCCCGCCGGTTGGCGAACAGGCCATAGAGATGCTGCTGGTGCGAGAAATCAACCTCACGGGCATAGACAATCTGCGGCCGGTCGTCCGCAAGTAGCCAGGCGCAGAGCTGCTTGTTACGCCGTAGCCGCTTGTTAAACAGCGGCTGCTGCTCTTTAATCAACCGCGCCTCCAGCAGCAGCGCTCCCAGCTCGCCAGCGGTGCGCTGCCAGGTGATACGCCGCGACTGACGCAGCATCGCGGCCTCTTCAGGGGTGCGCAGGTGGGATAACACCCGGCTGCGGAGGTTGACGCTCTTACCGATATAGAGCGGCATCGTGTCGCTGTCGCCGTGAAACTGATAGACGCCCGGCAGCTTCGGCAGCGCCTCCAGCCACGGGCGAAGATGTTCGGGATATTCATAGATCGCCGCCGCCTCAAACTCGAGACGCGGGGCTGATTGCTTTCTGGCCACAATAACTCCTGGTACTGTCTATCCATCCAGTATAGCAGGCCATTTTTGCGGCGAAAAGGACAAAAAATAACCCCGGCGCAGGCCGGGGCGGGGGGAGAGACTATTTTTTCCAGAAATCGTCAAAGACGGTGATCGGCGGCCGACGCTTGTGTTCGGTTTTCAGATACCAGCCCTCGATCGTTTTGGCGATGCTCGGGTCCAGCGTTTTGCCTTCCAGATAATCGTCGATGTTCTCGTAGGTGACACCCAGGGCCACTTCATCCGGCAGGGAGGGGCGATCGTCTTCCAGGTCGGCGGTGGGCAGCTTCTTATACAGATGTTCCGGGCAGCCGAGATGGGCCAGCAGCTGTTTCCCCTGACGTTTGTTCAGGCGGAAAATTGGGTTGATGTCGGTGCCGCCGTCGCCATATTTGGTGAAAAAGCCGGTAATCGCTTCCGCCGCATGGTCGGTACCGACCACAACTCCTTTGGTCATTCCGGCGATGCTGTACTGGGCCTTCATTCGCTCACGGGCTTTTTCATTTCCGCGAACGAAGTCGCTCAGTTCGATGCCTGCTTCGCGCAGCGCCTGTTCGCTGGCCAGCACCGCAGCTTTAATATTGACTGTCAACACCCGGTCAGGCTGGATAAATGCGATGGCGTCCTGGCAGTCCTGCTCATCAGCCTGCACGCCATAGGGTAAACGGACGGCGATAAACTGCAGGCTACTGTCGCCGGTTTCGGCACGCAGTTCGTTAATCGCTATCTGGCACAGTTTTCCCGTCAGGGTGGAGTCCTGACCGCCGCTGATACCCAGCACCAGCGATTTAATAAACGGGTAGGTCTGCAGGTATGACTTCAGGAAATCGACGCTGCGGCGGATCTCGCCTGCGACATCAATCTGCGGCTTTGCGCCCAGCGCCTGAATAATCTCTTGTTGTAGCGTCATCGCGCCCTCCGAAAGTGAATCTGTTTGGCAAGCTGTTGGCTTAAAGCTACCTCTTTGCCGCTGAAACGACAAGGACCGGGGTTTTGACTGCCGGAAAAGAAGGCAATCAATGACATAGGTTTTCATTATAGATGCTGTACCGCGCATTGCGCCGCCGTCCGACGTCGGCAGATCAATCCTGTTTACGCAATAACATAACCTGACATGATTTCGCTGTTCGGCTTGAAAAATAACACTATTTATTCCAGGCTTATCGTTACACAGTAGAAAAGAGGAACCAAAATGAACAAAAGCTTAGCAGGAATACTGGGCGTCACCGTCGCGTTAACCTTACTGGCGGGCTGTACCGCTTACGATCGTACCAAAGACCAGTTTACCCAGCCGGTGGTGAAAGATGTGAAGAAAGGGATGTCGCGTCAGCAGGTGATGCAGATCGCCGGCAAACCTTCAACGGAAGTCACCATGGTCCATGCCCGCGGCACCTGCCAGACCTATATCCTCGGTCAACGAGATGGTAAAGTTGAAACCTACTTTGTGGCCCTCGACGAAACGGGTCACGTCATGAACTCCGGCTACCAGACCTGCGCCGAGTATGATACCGACCCGCGCAACGCCAGGTAAGCTTCCTACTGTTTACTGACTTCTACGTAAGCCCGACCACTGGTCGGGCTTTTTTGTGAGTAATGATGCTTATTTAATTGCGCGAATTATTTGGATGAAAATGTGAGGGTAGTCAAAACCGGAGGTCAATGAGAGACAATTCTGTTCAACAGCGAATTATCCTGGCGGCTCAGCTTGCCGTATACTCAACTCATAAACAGAATTAACCGGATGTTACCAGTCTTACCGGCTCTCAGCGGTTACTGAAGGCCCTGGTCTCACACATTGAGGAAGCGTTCATGGAAAAGAAACACATTTATCTCTTCTGCTCGGCAGGCATGTCCACGTCACTGCTGGTCTCCAAAATGCGGGCGCAGGCGGAAAAATATGAAGTCCCGGTCATTATTGAAGCCTATCCCGAAACCCTCGCGGGCGAAAAAGGGCCGGAAGCCGACGTAGTATTATTAGGGCCACAAATTGCGTATATGTTACCGGAAATTCAGCGCCTGCTGCCGAATAAACCGGTTGAAGTTATCGACTCCCTTCTCTATGGCAAAGTTGATGGTTTAGGGGTATTGAAAGCCGCCGTCGCGGCTATTAAGAAAGCTGCAGCACAATAATTTTAACTTTTAAAACTCGATGTATTTTGACGCCTGGCGACTGCCTGTTGCCGGACGTCAAAAAATAATGAGTTTATTTTCCCGTCAAAGAGTAATTTCATACATCATCGCCGTAATAGTTTATTGCGGCTTTTAAGGGTATTGACTATGAGTAAAGTGATCGATTCGCTTGAAAAGGTACTCCTTCCTTTTGCAGTGAAAATAGGAAAGCAGCCGCATATTAATGCAATAAAAAATGGATTTATTAAATTAATGCCGTTGACCCTCGCCGGGGCCATGTTTGTGTTAATTAACAACGTTTTTCTGAGCTTCGGCGAAGGCTCTTTCTTTTATTCCATGGGCATTCGCCTGGATGCCTCCACCATTGAAACCTTAAACGGCTTTAAGGCTATCGGCGGAAACGTCTATAACGGCACCCTCGGGATTATGTCGCTAATGGCGCCGTTCTTTATCGGCTCCGCGCTGGCGGAAGAGCGCAAAGTTGACCCGATGGCAGCTGGCCTGCTGGCGGTGGCGGCCTTCATGACCGTGACCCCGTATAGCGTGGGCGAAGCCTATGCGGTGGGCGCCAACTGGTTGGGCGGGCAGAACATCATCTCCGGGATGATTATCGGTCTGGTCGTTGCGGAACTGTTCACCTTCGTGATCCGTCGCAACTGGGTGATTAGACTGCCGGACAGCGTGCCGGGGTCGGTATCACGCTCTTTCTCAGCGCTGATCCCGGGCTTCTTGATCCTCTCCATCTTCGGCATTATCTCGTGGGCCCTGGCGAGCTATGGCAGCAACTTCCACCAGATCATCATGGACTCTATCTCGACGCCGCTGGCGGCGATGGGCAGCGTGGTTGGCTGGGCATACGTTATCTTTAACTCTCTGCTGTGGTTCTTCGGTGTGCACGGTTCTCTGGCGCTTACCGCCCTGGATAACGGCATCATGACGCCGTGGGCGCTGGAAAACATCGCGCTGTACAACCAGTACGGCTCTGTTGATGCGGCCATCGAAGCGGGCAAACAGTTCCACTTCTGGGCTAAGCCGATGCTCGACTCCTACATCCTGCTGGGTGGCTCCGGGGCGACGCTGGGTCTGATTATCGCCATCTTTATCGCTTCTCGCCGCGCTGACCATCGTCAGGTTGCTAAGCTGGCGCTGCCGTCAGGCATCTTCCAGATTAACGAACCGATTCTGTTTGGTCTGCCGATCATCATGAACCCGGTGATGTTCATCCCGTTCGTGCTGGTTCAGCCGATTCTGGCGGCCATTACGCTGGCGGCCTACAGCCTGGGGATTATCCCACCGGTGACCAACCTGGCGCCGTGGACTATGCCGACCGGTTTGGGAGCGTTCTTTAACAGTAACGGCAGCGTTGCCGCCCTGCTGGTGGCCCTGTTCAACCTTGGCGTCGCTACCCTGGTCTACCTGCCGTTTGTGGTGCTGTCGAATAAAGCGCAGACCGTTATCGAGCAGGAAGAGAGCGAAGAAGACATCGCTAACGCACTGAAATTCTGATACCGCGCGGTACGGGCAGCGTCCCGTACCGCCTGATAAATGAGGGAAATATTATGTTTGATCTGGACAACATCAACGCGGTAGAGACCCCGGAAAATGACCTCGAAGAGGTAGTGATGGGGCTGATTATCAACTCCGGACAAGCCCGCAGCCTGGCCTATGCCGCGCTGAAGCAGGCGAAGCAGGGCGACTTTGCCGCAGCGAAAGCGATGATGGAGCAGTCGCGCCAGGCGCTGAGCGAGGCGCATCGCGTGCAGACCCAGCTTATCGAAAGCGACGAGGGCGAAGGGAAAATGAAGGTCAGCCTGGTGCTGGTGCATGCCCAGGACCATCTGATGACCTCCATGCTGGCTCGTGAGCTGGTGGCCGAATTGATTGAGCTGCACGAGAAGGTACAATAGGCCATCGCGACGATGAGGCAGCCCAGAATGATGACCACCGAGATCAGTACCGCCAGAGAACAACAGCTGTTCAACGGGAAGAACTTTCATGTGGTCATCTATAACAAAACGGAAAGCGTGAGCGGGCTTCACCAGCATGATTACTACGAATTTACCGTGGTGTTAACCGGGCGCTATTACCAGGAGATCAATGGCAAACGGGTGCTGCTGGAGCGCGGGGATTTCGTCTTTATCCCGATGGGCTCGCACCACCAGAGCTTTTACGAGTTCGGGGCGACGCGCATCCTTAACGTCGGCATCAGCAGACGCTTCTTTGAGAAACACTACCTGCCGCTGCTGCCGTTTGGTCTGGTGGCTTCGCAAGTCTACGCCGTGCAGAGCGCTTTTCTCGGCTACGTTGAGTCGGTCATCGCCTCACTCAATTTTCGCGAAACGGAATTTGACGAATTTATCGAGCTGGTCTCCTTTTATGTCATTAACCGTTTACGCCACTATCGTGAAGAGCCGGTTGCCGACGTGACGCCGCAATGGTTAAAAAATACCGTGGAAGCCATGCATGATAAGCTGAAATTCGGTGAAGGCGCTCTTGAAAATATGGTTCGCTTATCCGGAAAAACGCAGGAATATTTAACCCGGGCGACCCAGCGCTATTATGGTAAAACGCCGATGCAGATAATTAATGATATCCGTATCAACTTTGCCAAAAAACAGCTGGAAATTACCAATTATTCGGTGACGGATATTGCGTATGAATCAGGTTACAGCAGCCCGAGCTTGTTTATTAAAACCTTTAAAAAACTGACGTCGTTTACGCCGAGCAGTTATCGCAAACATTTGACCAGTATTAATTAAACCCGCGCGGCGTTCGCCGCCAGGTTTATACCGAAAATCATTCAAGTTAACTGTCCGCATTGTTGCGGAGAGCGGCCTGCGTCCAGGCGCAGCGCCTAAGGGAGAAAAAGATGAGCCAGAAATTAAAAGTAGTCACTATTGGCGGCGGCAGCAGCTATACCCCGGAATTACTGGAAGGATTTCTGAAACGTTATCATGAACTGCCGGTAAGCGAACTGTGGTTGGTAGACGTCGAAGAGGGACAGGAGAAGCTCGATATTATCCACGCGCTGTGCCAGCGGATGGTGGAAAAAGCCGGCGTGCCGATGAAAGTCTATAAAACGCTGGATCGCCGCGCAGCGCTGCAGGGCGCAGATTTCGTCACCACCCAGCTGCGCGTGGGCCAGCTGAAGGCGCGTGAAAAAGATGAGCGCATCCCGCTGAGTCACGGCTACCTGGGCCAGGAGACCAACGGGGCGGGCGGGTTGTTTAAAGGACTGCGCACCATCCCGGTGATTTTCGACATCGTGAAAGATGTGCAGGAAATTTGCCCCGACGCATGGATCATCAACTTTACCAACCCGGCGGGCATGGTCACCGAGGCGGTCTATCGCCACACCAATTTCAAACGCTTTATCGGGGTGTGCAACATTCCTATCGGCATGAAGATGTTCATCACCGACGTGCTGCAGCTGAGCCCGAGCGATGAGCTGAATATCGACCTGTTTGGTCTGAACCACCTGGTGTTCGTCCGCGACGTGCTGGTTAACGGCGTCTCGCGCTTCGATGAACTGCTGGACGGCGTGGCCTCCGGCCGTCTGACCGCGAACTCGGTGAAAAACATCTTCGACCTGCCGTTTAGCGAAGGGCTGATCCGCTCCCTGCGCCTGATCCCATGCTCTTACCTGCTCTACTACTTTAAGCCAAAAGAGATGCTGGCGATTGAGATGGGCGAGTACTACAAAGGCGGTGCGCGCGCCCAGGTGGTGCAGAAGGTGGAGAAACAGCTGTTCGAGCTGTATAAAAACCCGGATCTTAACGTTAAGCCGAAGGAGCTGGAGCAGCGCGGCGGGGCCTATTACTCTGATGCCGCTTGCGAAGTAATCAATGCCATCTATAACGACAAGCAGACTGAGCACTATGTGAATATCCCGCATCATGGTCATGTCGATAATATCCCGGCGGACTGGGCGGTAGAGATGAGCTGCACCTTAGGCCGCGACGGCGCGAAGCCGACGCCGCGCATTACTCATTTCGATGAGAAGGTGTTAGGGCTTATCTACACCATCAAGGGGTTCGAAGTGGCGGCCAGCCAGGCGGCGATCAGCGGTGAGCTGAACGATGTCCTGTTGGCGCTGAACTTAAGCCCGCTGATCCATTCCGATCGTGACGCCGAACAGCTGGCGCGGGAGATGATTCTGGCGCATGAAAAATGGCTGCCGAACTTTGCGGCGACGATCGAAAAACTAAAATCGTAACGGGAGTAGCAAATGGAACGCGTATTGATCGTCAATGCCGACGACTTCGGCCTCAGTAAAGGGCAGAACTACGGCATTATCGAGGCCTGTCGCAACGGCGTGGTGACATCGACCACCGCGCTGGTCAACGGCGCGGCCATTGACCACGCCGCCCAGCTGAGCCGCAGTACTCCGGAGCTGGCGGTCGGTATGCACTTTGTACTGACGCTGGGCGAGCCGCTGTCGGCCATGCCGGGATTAACCCGCGATGGCCGTCTGGGCAAATGGATCTGGCAGCAGGCGGAAGAAGATAGCCTGCCGCTGGAAGAGATCGCCCACGAGCTGGCGTGTCAGTACCGTCGTTTTGTCGAACTCTTCGGCCATGAGCCGACGCATATCGACAGCCATCACCATGTGCATATGTTCGCCCAGATTTATCCCATCGTCGCGGCCTTTGCCCGCGAGAAGGGCATTGCGTTACGCATTGACCGCCAGGTGGCGGCGCAGAGTGGGCTCGACCAGCAGGCGGCGCGCAGCAGCGCCGGCTTCAGCAGCGAGTTTTACGGCGAAGCGGTCTCTGAGGAACTGTTTCTGCAGACGCTGGATGCCTCCATCGCCCGCGGGGAGCGCTCCCTGGAGGTGATGTGTCATCCGGCTTATGTCGATCGGATCATTATGGGCAGCGCCTACTGCTATCCGCGACTGGATGAGCTTGATGTGCTGACATCTGCCTCGCTGAAAGCGGCGGTGGCCGACCGGGGTTATCGTCTGGGAACCTACCGCGACGTGTAAGCCCGACGGGGGAAAGGGAAAGTGAATCAAGCCCGGCACAGCGTGCCGGGCTTTTTACTACGCCGGAATAGCGGCGATTTTCGGGCTTCTCGACCACACGCGGTGGGCCGTCATCAGGGCGAGCAGTTTGTCCGCCGCTGGCGTGTCGAGCGCATCGGTGACGATGACCCCCTCTTCACCCTGGGTCGGAACATGCAGAACGGACGTCAGCTGCCGCGCATCCCCTGCCAGCAGGATCGGCTTCAGATGTTTATAGGCTTCCAGCAGGTAATAGCGCGCGTCACCGCTCTGACTCAGGGCGCTGAGGTCGCCGCCGGGCACCACCACCGCATCCACCGTCAGCGACGGGGAGCCGGCGAAGGTGCCGGCGATCGGCAGCGGAGAACCATCGTCGGCAATGACTTCGCCCATTCGCGAGTAGAGCAGCTTGCTGTGCACGCCCTTGGCCTGCAGCGCCTGCAGGAGCTGAACCAGATCCTGCGCTGAGGTGCGTTCGTTGAGCAGGACTGCCACCACGCGACCTTTCACATCTCCTTCGGCATCGGCGTAGAGGCTGAGGCTGGGGTCTTTCTCCACGCCATTGACCGGGGCGGGCAGGGTAATGTTGCGCTGATCGTCGCTCAGTTCGATGCCTAAGTTCGCCCCAACCGCTTCCGCAAGCTTAGTATCAATGTGGGCCAGATGATCGACCACCCGCTCGCGGATCCAGGTGCGGACCACTTTGCTGAGTTCGAAGCTGAAACCATCGATAATATGCTGCTGTTCAATCGGCGTCTGGCTCAGCCAGAACAGACGCGGCTGGGCGTAATATTCGCCGAACGAAGGGCTGCGCTGGCGGATTTTTTCGCCGTCGACGCGCTCGGCGAGGGACTCAAAGCCACCGCGTTTGGCGGCAGGCGGCGTCTCGCGCGGCCAGTTGTCGTTAATCGAGTTGGGCTCGTAGTTGGCCGGATTGGTGTCAATGTCCATCCGGTGCATCCCGTCACGCTGGAAATTATGATACGGGCAGGTCGGACGGTTGATGGGGATTTCATGGAAGTTCGGCCCACCCAGGCGGCTAATTTGCGTATCGGTGTAAGAGAAGAGACGCCCCTGCAGCAGCGGATCGTTGCTGAAATCAATGCCCGGGACGATATGTCCGGGATGGAAGGCCGCCTGTTCATTTTCGGCAAAGAAGTTATCCGGGTTGCGGTTGAGGACCATTCTGCCAACCCGCTGCACCGGCACCAGCGCCTCGGGGATCAGCTTGGTGGGATCGAGCAGGTCGAAGTCAAAAGCAAATTCATTCTCTTCGGGGATCAATTGCAGGCCAAGCTCAAATTCCGGGTAGTCCCCGGCTTCGATGGCCTCCCATAGATCGCGGCGATGAAAATCGGGGTCGCGGCCGGTCAGCTTCTGCGCTTCATCCCACACCAGCGACGCCTTGCCGGCGACCGGTTTCCAGTGAAAGCGAACGAAGGTGGCTTTGCCCTCGGCATTAATCAGACGGAAGGTGTGGATCCCGAAGCCTTCCATGGTGCGATAGCTGCGTGGGATGCCGCGATCCGACATCGCCCACATCACGTTGTGCAGCGTTTCCGGCTGCAGGGAAACATAGTCCCAGAAAGTATCGTGGGCGCTCTGCCCTTGTGGGATGGCCCAGTGGGGTTCAGGCTTCACGGCGTGGACAAAGTCGGGGAACTTCATCGCGTCCTGGATGAAGAAGACCGGTGTGTTGTTGCCCACCAGGTCAAAAATCCCTTCGTCAGTGTAAAACTTGGTAGCGAAGCCGCGAATATCGCGGACGGTGTCCGCCGACCCCGCGCCGCCCTGCACGGTGGAAAAGCGTACAAACACCGGGGTGATTTTATCGGCTGACGAAAGAAAATCGGCTTTAGTCAACGCAGCCAGGCTTTTGTAGGGCTGGAAGTAGCCGTGGGCGGCAGAGCCGCGGGCATGAACGATACGCTCCGGAATACGCTCGTGGTCAAAGTGGGTGATCTTCTCCCGCAGGATAAAATCTTCCAGCAGCGTTGGGCCGCGGCTACCGGCGCGCAGCGAATTCTGATCGTCAGCAATGCGCACGCCCTGGTTGGTGGTCAGCGGAAAATCTTCCCCCCCTTTGCGTTGCGCCTCCAGGGAATCCAGTTTGCTGTTATGAGTATCGGGCGCTTTCAGGCTGCCTGGGGCGGTGGGTTCGACGCCCGGAGCGGTAGGTTTCGGCGTGGGGCGCCACTCCCGATCGTCCGGCGCCAGCGAATCGAGACCCGGCTGCGCTTCCTCGCTGTCGTGGACCGGTGCCTGCTGTTGGTGAGGGTTCGGGTGCTTATCAGACATTACTCGTCTCCTGCTTTCATTGCTAAAAGTGGTCGTTGATAGACCAAAACCCTTCTAACTATAGAACATTACGCTGTCTGCGCCCGGCGAGGGGGCAGGGAGTTATCCTAAAATGCGCATCGGCGGCGAAGGGGCGACGAACGGGGCCACAATCGGCTATGATAGAGGTTTCTGTTTCCCGCTATGTTTAGTGAATCCATTTGTTATGAAACCATTGCGCCAACAAAATCGCCCTGTCATTAGCTACGTGCCGCGCGTGGAGCCTGCGCCCCCGGAACATGCCGTGAAAATGGACCATTTTCGCGATGTCTGGATTTTGCGCGGGAAGTATGTCGCTTTTCTGCTGATGGGGGAGCATTTCCGTCGCTCACCGGCATTCAGCGTGCCGGAGTCGGCGCAGCGCTGGGCTAACCAGGTGCGTCAGGAAGGTGAGATTGAAGCCTGAGTCGGCTGCAGAAATAAAAAAACCGCTGAATGATCAGCGGTTTTTTTTGTGCTTGCCGTTTAGCGATGCGCCAGTTCGGCTTCTTCCTCGCTATCGAAGATCGACTTGTCGGTCTGGCGCAGCCACTGGCTGGTCAGCGTCCCGGCGGTCATTGAGCCGTTAACGTTCAGCGCGGTACGCCCCATATCGATCAGCGGTTCGACGGAGATGAGCAGGGCTACCAGGGTCACCGGCAGGCCCATCGCCGGCAGGACGATCAGCGCGGCGAAGGTCGCGCCGCCGCCCACCCCGGCGACGCCCGCCGAGCTGACGGTGACGATGCCCACGAGGGTGGCAATCCACATCGGATCCAGCGGGTTGATGCCCACGGTCGGCGCGACCATCACCGCCAACATTGCCGGATAGATACCGGCGCAGCCGTTTTGGCCGATGGTGGCGCCAAAGGAGGCGGAGAAGCTGGCAATCGACTCCGGTACGCCGAGACGACGGGTTTGCGCCTCAACGTTCAGCGGAATGGAGGCGGCGCTGGAGCGGCTGGTAAAGGCGAAGGTGATCACCGGCCAGACTTTACGGAAGTACTTCAGCGGGCTGACGCCGTTAATCGCCAGCAGCAGGCCGTGGACGACAAACATAATACCCAGCGCAATGTACGAGGCTACCACGAAGCCGCCAAGCTTGATGATGTCCTGCAAATTCGACCCGGCAACCACTTTGGTCATCAGGGCCAGCACACCGTAAGGGGTCAGCTGCATGACCAGACGAACCAGCTTCATTACCCAGCCCTGCAGGGTATCGATCGCGGTCAGCACGCGCTGGCCTTTTTCCACATCCTCTTTCAGCAACTTAAGCGCTGCGACGCCGAGGAACGCCGAGAAAATGACGATGCTGATGATGGAGGTTGGGTTAGCCCCGGTCAGGTCAGCAAACGGGTTCTTCGGCACGAAGGAAAGGATCAGCTGCGGGACGCTGAGATCCGCTACTTTCCCCACATAGTTGCTCTGGATGGCGTTCAGACGGGCGGTCTCCGCGCTGCCCTGGACCAGACCCTCGGCGGTGAGGCCGAACATATTGGTCACCAGCACGCCAACCAGGGCGGCGATCAGGGTGGTGAACAACAGAGTACCGATGCTCAGGAAGCTAATTTTCCCCAGCTGCGAGGCATTGTGCAGGCGGGCCACCGCGCTAAGGATGGAGGCGAAGACCAGCGGCATAACAATCATTTGCAGCAGCTGGACGTAACCGTTGCCGACTATATTGAACCACTGGATGGAATCCTTCAGCACCTGGCTGTCAGACCCGTAGATTAGCTGCAGCGCCAGACCAAAGACCACGCCAGTCGCCAGACCGACCAGCACTTTTCTGGCCAGGCTCCACTGTTTATGACGTGTTTGCCCCAGCGCAAACAGTAATACGGCGAACACGACTACGTTCGCTATTAATGGAAAGTTCATCCCCGTTCTCCTGATATTTTTATAACCTGGGCTGGTGGATAACCAGCTCTTATGACGGCAAGGTTAGCAGAAGGCGTTATCAAGGACTTATATTCAAATGGAATGGGTTATAACCAAATGGCGTTTTCCGCCGCTTTATCGCCCACTCTGGTGACTTATAAAGCGATTGAAGGTGATCTGCAGGGAATTGATCACCCCGGATGACCAGCGTATCGCGCTGTTGTCCGCCAGCGTCTGCGGCATCCAGACGGCATAGACGAACAGCGCCATACACAAGGCGCGTTCGAGCTGATTGCCCTTGCGCGGCGCAAGGATCGGCAGCCGGAAGCGCCAGCGACAGGGCCACAGCAGCGGCACACCGGCGGGGGTGAGCATATCGGCGAGAATGTGGCTGAGATAGCCCAGCACCAGGCCCTGGAGAGCGTCTGCCGGGACAATCCAGCTGTCAGGCACTTTCAGATAGAACAGCGTCAGCGCGCCAAAGACGGCCAGCAGGCTGTGGGTGAAGCCGCGGTGGC
>NZ_JAGRRB010000004.1:294754-310379 GCF_018223925.1 Klebsiella sp. 10 | reverse complement strand
AATACCGCCGAGGGCACAATATGCCACCAGTCGCCCTGCGCCAGCACCGGCGTTAACTCTGCGTTTTTGGCAAATACTGCGCAGGCGATTGAAAAGAAGAGATGGCCTTCCGCCGTCATGATAACACACCCTAAACTGTCGATTCATACAGTATAGGGTTTTTATACAGTGTACGGAAGAGGTGACGGTGTAACTCTTTGTCACAAACTCTCAGCGCGCCAGCCATCCGCCATCGACGGCCAGCGTATAGCCGTTAATATAGTCGGCCGCTGATGAGGCGAGAAACACCACCGGCCCCTGCAGGTCTTTCGGCGCTCCCCAGCGACCAGCGGGAATGCGCTCGAGGATCGCCTGGTTACGCTCTTCATCTTCGCGCAGCGCCTGGGTGTTGTTGGTGGCCATATACCCGGGCGCTATGGCGTTGACGTTGATACCCTGGCCAGCCCATTCGTTGGCCAGCAGACGGGTCAAACCCAGCACGCCGCTTTTCGAGGCGGTGTAGGAGGGGACGCGGATCCCGCCCTGAAACGAGAGCATCGAGGCGATGTTAATGATTTTCCCGCCTTCCCCCTGGCGAATGAACTGCCTGGCGACCGCCTGGCTGAGAAAGAAAACCGCTTTGAGATTCAGGTCGATCACCGCGTCCCAGTCGCTTTCCGTGAAGGTCAGGGCATCATGGCGGCGGATAATTCCGGCGTTGTTGACCAGAATATCGACCCGGCCCATCGCCGCCACCGCCTGGTCGACCAGACCGCTCATATCATTCTCTTGGCTGAGATCCGCCTGAATGGCGTGAAAGCGGCGGCCCAGCGCCAGCACCTGGGCGGCCGTATCATGGGGAATTTTACGGTTGATGCCGACGATATCGCACCCGGCCTGCGCCAGGCCCAGCGTCATTCCCTGTCCCAGGCCGGTATCGCAACCGGTCACGATGGCGACCTTACCCGTCAGGTCGAAGGCGTTCAGTACCATATTCACCTCTGTCAGCTGATCTACTGGCGTACGATGACGCCACCTGTGACCAGCATAGAGGGAGGAAAACAAAATTACAATTAAAATGAAACAATGTTTTGATTTTGTTGCAGGCGGCGTGACAGCGATTGTTGCACCCGCCAGCGGTCTTAGCCGAGCAAGTTCTCAGCAGTGAGTGCCAGCAGTGACGGAAGCTTGACGTCCGCCAGCGCAAAGCGCGGGTCGCGGCTGTTCTCCGCTTCCGGCACCACGATAGACCGCATGCGCGCGGCTTTGCTGGCGATCATGCCGTTGACCGAATCCTCCAGCGCGACGCAGCGCTGCGGGTCGACTCCCAGGGCAGCGGCGCAGTTGAGGTAGACCTGCGGGTGCGGTTTGCTACAGGGTAAATGCTCCGCGGAGGCGAGAGCATCAAACTGGTCGCGCAGTTCAAACATATCGAGCACTTTCTCCAGCATCATCAGCGGCGAGGCCGAGGCCAGGCCCACCTTTAAGCCCTGAGCTTTACACAGGGCCACTGCCTCGCGTACGCCCGGCAGCAGCGGGCGTGAGGCTTCCACCAGCTCAATGGCGCGACGAATAATGCGCGCGGTAGCTTCCGCCCGGTCTACGCCGTGCCACGGCTGCTGCGCGTACCACAGATCCACCACCAGGTCGATTCGCAGACCGAGCAGGTCGGGCAGTTCATCGCGGCGACGGGTATCCACTCCCAGGCTCTCCATGACCTCGACCTCCGCCTGATCCCAGAGCGGCTCCGAGTCAATCAGCAACCCGTCCATATCAAATATCGCGGCCTCAATGCGGCGCTTCGCTGACATATGTCCTTCTCCTGTTGCGTAATCAGATAAACGAATCGGCAATCATGGTATATCATACCGCGCATTATTGGGCGAAATTCGCCGTGGCAGATAGACTTATACCCGACATACTCGGGGGAGCGAGGGAAGCCAGCGCCACGCAACAGGCAGCAGGCGAACCACCAACGCGTCTTTAACAAGGGGAACTCATGACGTACCAACAAGCTGGACGCATAGCGGTTATCAAACGCATTTTAGGATGGGTTATCTTTATTCCCGCCGTGCTGTCGACGCTGATTTCTGTGCTCAAATTTATGTATGAGCACAGTGAAAAGAAACCCGGCATTGATGCGGTAATGATGGATTTTGCGCACGTGATGATTGAGATGATGCGCTTTAACACGCCGTTCCTGAACTTTTTCTGGTACAACTCGCCGCTGCCGGATTTTCACCATAGCCTGAACATCGGCTTCTGGATCATCTTCATTCTGGTGTTCGTCGGCATGGCCCTGCAGGCTTCCGGCGCGCGAATGGCGCGGCAGGCGAAATTTCTCCGCGAGGGGATTGAGGATCAGCTGATCCTCGAACAGGCCAAAGGCGCAGATGGGTTAACCCGCGAGCAGCTCGCTGAACGCATTGTGGTACCGCGCCATACTATCCTGGTGCAGTATTTCCCACTGTACGTGCTGCCGGTGATCGTGATTGTCATCGGTTACTTCTTCTTTTCGCTGCTGGGCTTTCTGTAAGTCAGGTGCCCGGCAAGCCGGGCACCTTCTTATTCCGCTGGCAGAGGACGTGGTTTTCCCTGATTATCAACGGCAACGTAGATAAACAGCGCTTCCGTCGCCTTGTAGCGCTGGCCAATCGGTTCTGAAGAGACTTTTTTCACCCACACTTCGATGTTAATTGTCACCGAGGTGTTGCCGCGCTTCACGCAGCGGGCGTAGCAGCACACCACGTCGCCAACGGCGACCGGGCGTAAAAAGGTCATCCCATCCACCCGCACGGTCACCACGCGACCCTGGGCGATCTCTTTGGCCATAATGGCGCCGCCAATATCCATCTGCGACATCAGCCAGCCGCCAAAAATATCCCCGTTGGCATTGGTATCCGCCGGCATTGCCAGGGTGCGTAAAACCATTTCGCCCTTTGGGGCGAGATCTGTTGTTGTCATGCTCTACTCTGTTGTGGTCAAAGACGATCAGCGGGATGCTACTATGAAAATAGCGCAGTGAGAATAGGGGAATACGCCCGCTGGCGCGGGCGCGGTGGTTCAGAAGGAGAGGGTAACGCCGGCGTAATACGCGCGGCCAGGCTCATTGTAGGTCGAGGCGCCGGCATTTTCGCGATACAGTTGTTTATCAAATAGATTACTTATTCCGGCATTCAGGCGAATATCCCGGTTTAGCTGATACTGAGTACCAATCCCCACGATGGAATAGGCGCCAACCTCGGTGGTGGCAAGGGTCCCGGTTTCGTTGCGGATCTCCGCATACTGACGCGGCTTCTGACGGCCATAAAGCGTCCAGTTCACATTCGCAGACAGGGCGTCGTTTACCTGCCAGTCGAGCATCGTGTTAACGGTATATTTCGGGATAACCGACAGCGGGTTGCCAGTCTCTTTACTTTCAGATTTGAGCATCCAGGTGGCATTGGTCCGCCAGCTGAGGACATCTCTCAGCACCGGGATCAGCAGATTTCCTTCCAGCCCCTCGACCACGGCTTTGCCGCCGTTCTGCCATTGCAAAATATTATTGCCGCTGGAGGTATAGCCCAGTACCTCTGTTCCGGAGACGATTTTGTTTTTGTAATCGTTGCGAAACCAGGTGACTCCGGCAGCGTAACCATTAAGGTTAAATTCGATACCGATCTCTTTGTTGATACTGATCTCCGGGTCGAGGTCAGGGTTACCCAGCAGGTAGCAGCTGCCTTCAGCGATCGTGTTTGGACAACCGTTGCCGCGGGTGGAGAGCAAATAGCCTTTACTGGATTGATAGAGGTTTGGCGCTTTAAACACGCGCGCGATACCGGCCTTCAGCGTGAACATATCGCCGAGCTCCTGGGACAGATTGAGGCTGGGGCTCCAGTTACTGCCAAACTGATTATGATAATCGAAGCGAATGCCGGGGATCAGGTTGGTGCCGGGCACGGCTTCGATATTATCTTCCAGATAGATACCGGTGAGGGTGGCGCTGTTTTTGGTACTGCGTTGCGTAGGGTCGCCCGAGGTCCCAGGGATAGTCTCGCCGTTGCTGTTAGTGGCCTGCATTGATGCCGGGTCGTCAAGCTGATCATGGTTCCATTCCATTCCCAGCGTCAGCGTCTGGTCCGCCAGCCAGAAGAAAGGCACATTGAATTCCGAGGTAGTACGCCAGGATTCCAGACGGCTGGTGGCATAATCTTCACTGTTGATCATGCCTTCGACGCGGCCGGTAGAGCCTTCCTGCAGGCGGGTATTGTTGGTTTTCTCGTAGTAAACACCGGCTTTGGACTGACCCCAATCCCATAGACCGTTGTAGGTCAGTCCCCAGGACTGGCGATAGAGGCGATTTGTTTCGTGGCCGTACAGGGAGTCCACCAGCCCGTTCGGGCTAAGATTGCCGTTGCTGTACTGGGTATCGCCAGCATAGATATTCCCCTGACGGCTATAGGCGTAGCTGAAATCGAGAATTTGTTGCGGGGTCATTTTCCATGACAGTAGCGCGTTAATGTCTTTATTGCGGACCCCTTCGCGCCCCGCAGCGTAAGAGCCGTTTTGCGCATGGTTAATATCCCAGGCGTCGGGTTCCGTTTTATTGATATTGCCATACAGGCGCATCGTCAGCGCCTCGCCGGCCAGTGGGCCGCTGAGATTGAAGTTAGCGCGATTGGTCGTGCCTTCTTTGTTGTTTTCCGGCTGGTTGGTGAAGAAAGACAGCGAACCGTGCCAGGTGTTGGTCGGACGTTTGGTAATGATATTGACCACTCCGCCCGCCGCGCCGGAACCATAGCGCGCGGCTGCCGGACCGCGGAGAACTTCAATCCGTTCGACCATTTCGGCAGGTACCCAGTTGCTGTCGCCTCGGGTATCGCGTTCGCCGCGCCAGCTATAGCGAACCGCGTTACGTGACGTGACCGGTACCCCATCTATCAGGATCAGGGTGTTCTCCGGCCCCATGCCGCGGATATCAATCTGGCGGTTGTTGCCCCGACTGCCGCTGGCGCTGTTGCCGGTCAAGTTCACCCCGGGCATTTTACGGATGATGTCTGAGAGATCGTTGACCGGCGGCTGCTTAGCAATATCCTCAGCCGTGATAATCGACACCCCGGGCTGTTGCTTAAGCGCCTCTTCCGCCGTACTGCGCACAATCATCGTTTCGGTATCTTGTTCTGATTCTTCAGCAAAGGCGTTAGGGGCGAGGAGACTGGATATGACCAGCGCTAGGGTCGTGGGCACAGAATATTGCGGCGATCTCATGTAAATATCCTTTTCAAAACAATGCAAAATGAGATCGAGAATATTAATGATAACAATTATCATTACATGTAACGAGATGAATCTCCATAAAATCCTCACAATTACCGCAACTTTTTATGCAGTTGAGAGAAATCGTGAAGAGAGCCTACACAGTGTGGCCGGGAAGCTGTCAGCGTATGCGCTGAGGTTGTGTGGTTGCAGGGAATGTTTGCCAGTGCAGTAAGCTTATAGGGGGCGAGCGCGGCGCGCGATGGCGCGCCGGCGGAGGGGTTAGTGGTGGTCGTCCTGCGGCATATGACGGTAGATGTAGATCCCGCTCAGCAAGGTAAAGACCAGCGTGAGGGCGGTTAAACCAAAGACCTTAAAATTAACCCAGATATTCTGCGGCAGCCAGAAGGCGATATAGATATTGGCCAGCCCGCAGAGAATAAAGAACACCGCCCAGGCCAGGTTAAGTCGCGACCAGACCTGCTGCGGCAGGCTCAGCTCTTTACCCAGCATGCGCTGGATCAGCGGCTTTTTCATCACCCACTGGCTGAACAGCAGCGCGCCGGCGAACAGGGCATAGATCACCGTCACCTTCCATTTAATAAACTCATCATTATGGAAGAAGATGGTTAACCCGCCGAAGACGGCCACCAGCACGAAGGTGATCAGCGCCATTTTTTCCACTTTCCGGTAGCGCACCCAGCTGTAGATCAGCACGACGGCGGTCGCCACAATCAGCGCCGTGGTGGCGGCGTAGATATCGTAAAGCTTATAAAAGGCAAAGAAGACCACCAGCGGTAAAAAATCCAGAAACTGCTTCATACATCGATCCCGTCTTTCAGGACGGACCGGGGAAGGCCCCGGTCCTGGTTAAAATTAGCTGCGGATAAGCATATACACGCGGAATAAATAGATCAGCAACAGGGCGGAAATCAGGTTGCTGATGGTATTAATCACCACCGCGCCGACGTTTGGCGTCAGGGCGGCAAAGCTGGAAGCAAACAGTAACAGCAGGGTTTTCGCCACCAGCCAACCGATAATAGCCGGCGCCACCAGCCGCAGATTGGCCCACGCCAGGCGCATGCTGCTGCGCATGGCGCCGAGGATGCCCATTTTGTCCTGTACCAGCATGATCGGCGCAAAGGCCAGCACGATGGCCAGCAGCACGCCGGGCACCAGCACCAGCATCATCCCCATCTGCACCAGGAAGGTGGTGAACAGGATCAGCAGCAGCAGCTTGGGCAGGACCGGCGCCGAGGCGCCGATGGCGCGCAGGGCGCTAACGCGATGACCGGCGGAGACCAGCTGGATCAGCAGCAGGACGCCGCCGACGAGGATCGCATTACCTACCAGACCCGAGAAGGTTGATGCCGCCGAGGCGCGCAGCAGAACCTGCTGCTGCTCCGGCGTCATGTTCTGCACCAGCTCGAACAGCCCGGCGCTACCGGCGAGGTTATCGCCTTCGCTGAGTATCGACAGCTGCTCGTCGCTGGGTGAAAAGGCATGGCCAAGTACTACCGTAATAAACGCGCACAACAGCGCAATCAGTAAAATAGTAATGAACTGATTACGAAAAAAATTCCCGGTGTCACGGTAGACGGACTTCGCCGTGATAGACATGCATTCTCCTTGAGTGTCGCAGGTGTTAACTAGCCGGCGATTGTACCGCAAATCGTTCCGTCGTAGCACTCTCTGCGCCGGTCAGGGCAGGTATATCTTTGTAAAGAGGCCGCAATGGTGGCAGGCCGTAGCGCGCCCGCGCCCGGTTGCAGGCATCGTTTTCCTCGCCATTTTCCCCGGACATGGCGAATTCGCGACACGGCGAAGGCCGGTTTTCATAAATAGTGCAGTGAACGGCGTCGCCGATATCGCCAGACAGGGCCGCGCAGCGGCTCTGGCGCTGATTGGTGCCGCTCATGCAGCGCAGGAAAGGGGTCAGCGGTTCGGTCAGCGCGGAGGGCACCAGGCCGCCCGCGTCGTCGGCTTCCGCCCAGTAGAAAGAGACTCGAAAATACGCACAACAGGCACCGCACGTCATGCACGGGTTGATTTCACTCATAATTACACCTGAAAAAAACGCATCAACACAGATTGTCGGCAGTTAACTTATCCAGCCGCCTCAGCGTCGGCAAGAGGGGCAGAAATAAATTTTTGCGCGAAAAGTGAAAATTGATGTGCGAACAATTCAAGGCATTGCGATCGGTAGCGAAAATTAATCTGGATCAATAAATGTTAAATCTGAGGACTTAGTGTGATCTAAAACAGATCAAACGTAACTCGTTATAGGTATATTTGGCCGCGCTGAAAAACCATAATGAGGAAGTGGATATGAAGAAGTTAGCAGCGGCGGCATTGATTCTTGGCACGCTTTCTACCGGCAGCGTCTGGGCGCATGAGGCGGGTGAGTTTTTCATTCGTGCCGGGACCGCCACCGTCCGACCGACGGAGGGTTCTGACAATGTGTTAGGCAGCCTTGGCAGTTTCAACGTCAGTAACAATACCCAGCTGGGTTTAACCTTTACCTATATGGCGACCGATAACATTGGCGTGGAGTTGCTTGCCGCGACGCCGTTCCGCCATAAGGTCGGCACCGGGCCAACCGGGACTATCGCCACCGTCCATCAGCTGCCGCCCACCCTGATGGCGCAGTGGTACTTTGGCGATGCGCAAAGCAAGGTGCGCCCGTACGTGGGGGCCGGTATCAACTACACCACCTTCTTTAATGAAGACTTTAACGATACCGGCAAGGCGGCCGGGCTTTCCGATCTGAGCCTGAAGGACTCCTGGGGCGCGGCGGGGCAGGTCGGCCTAGATTATCTGATTAACCGCGACTGGCTGCTGAATATGTCGGTGTGGTACATGGATATCGATACCGATGTGAAATTCAAAGCCGGCGGCGTGGACCAGAAAGTCAGCACCCGTCTGGATCCGTGGGTGTTTATGTTCTCCGCAGGCTATCGGTTCTAAATTCTTCTGTAAACTGGCCAACGGATGGCCAGTTCATTGTCTCGTCACACCTGTCTGCCGCAAGCCTCTGTCATCAACAGCGGATCACACTTCCGTCCACTGGCGCAGCAGGTTGTGATACATGTTGAGCAGGGAGAGGACCTCTTCTCCGTCGCCAAAGCGGGCCTTCAGAGACTGGATGGTGCGGTCCAGGTCGTAAAGCATCGCACGCTGCTTATCGTCGCGGACCATCGACTGGATCCACAGGAAAGAGGCCTGGCGGACGCCGCGGGTGACCGGGGTGACGCAGTGCAGGCTGCTGGCGGGATAGAGCACCAGATGCCCGGCCGGGAGCTTCACCCGATGTTGGCCATAGGTGTCTTCAATCACCAGTTCGCCACCCTCATAGCTCTCCGGATCGCAAAGGAACAGCGTCGCTGACAGATCAGTGCGCATCCAGCCCGCCTCGCCGTTCTGGCGAACGGCGCCATCGACGTGAAAACCATAGGTCTCCCCTGGCCCATAGCGGTTAAACAACGGCGCGGAAATCGTCCGCGGCAGCGCGGCGGAAAAAAACTGTGGATGGCCGCGCAGCATATCGAGCACAGCGGCCTGCAGGCGGGCATACAGCGGCGTTCGGGTATCGATCTGCTGGTTCTGTTTGACGGCCGCCCCCTGGCTACCCACCGTAACCCGCCCGTCGACCCACTCGGCCTGCGCCAGCTGCCGGGTAAATTCCGCCACCTGGTCTGTCGATAGCACGTCAGGAATGTGATACATCATCGCGGTGTTCTCTCTAAAAGGTGGGGCGCAACGGCCCCACGCGCAGACTCAGAAATGGACGTTCGCCGTCAGCATAAAGGTCCGGGGTTCGCCCGGATGATAGCGATAGCCGCTCTTGTTGATGGAGGCCACGTAATCGGTATCAAACAGGTTATACATATTGAGCTGCAGATCGAGGTTGCTGTTGACCCGATAGCCCAGTTTGGCGTCGGCAACCCAGTAGCCCTCGGTGTGATCCGGGGTACCGACTGCACCATCGCTGCCCCGGCGCAGGCTTCCGACATAGCGCACACCGCCGCCGACGGACAGATCGCTGGTGGCCTGATACTGCGTCCACAGCGTAAAGGCATGTTTCGGGGTGTAGGCCAGGGCGGAAGATCCATCCTGTGCAACGTTCTGTCCCTCCGTCACTGTCGCATGCTGCTGAGTGTAGCCGGCGATAATCGTCCAGTCCGGGGTCAGGTTTCCGGTCGCGGAGAGTTCATACCCCTCCACGCGCTTTTTGCCGTACTGCGACCAGGTTCCGTCATCGTTGGCGGCCACTTCGTTTTCAATATCGGTGCGGAATAATGCCGCGCTGAGCAGCAGACGGTTGTCGAAGATTTGCCACTTGGTGCCCAGCTCGCTGGATTTTGCCTTCTGCGGCTTAAAGTCGGTTCGGTTAGCGCTGTTGCCGCTGCCGCTGGCGGCCAGGGCGAAGCTGCTGCCTCCCGGCGGCTGCTGTGAGATGGCGTAGTTGACGTAGACATTGCCCTGCTCGGTTAAGCGGTACAGCGCCCCGGCTTTCCAGTTAACCAGATTGCCGGATTTAGCGGTATCGACAGTGGTGACCGGGCTGCCGGTCGACTGTCCGGGCGGGCAGGCGATAGCCCCGCGTCCGCTGCCGCCGCAGGCGGTGGCGCTGTCATATTTGGTATGGTAATTGTCGAGACGCAGCCCGCCGTTGATCTCAATCCGCTCGGTCAGCGTCAGCGTATCGAAGGCATAAATCCCGAAGGTATCGGTCTGGCCGTTGGCGTTCGCCCCGTTTCTGTCCAGCCCGCCAATCGACAGGTTGCTCACCGGATGGTAGAGATTCACCGCCGGCGCGGTCCTGGCGTTAACGCCATAGTTGGTCTGGTTTTCCCGGGTAAACTCCACGCCGGCGCTGACGTCATGGCCTATCGAGCCAGTATTGAAAGTCGAGGTGATATTGGTCTGGTTGGTCAGAATGCGGTTGCTGACATCTTTGGTATTAACCAGACGCGACCAGCTCCAGGTGTTGACGTCATTGATATCGGGGGCGGTGATATTGTTCGCGCCGCCCATCACCGCGGTCAAAAGATACTCCTGTTTCACTCGCGACCAGCGGGTGGTATTGCGCACGGTGGTATTCTCCGTCAGATCGTGTTCGAAGCGCAGGGTACCGCTGTCGGTAGTAGATTTATCGTAATCGGAGTCGGTGCCATAGAAATTGCTGGTATCGACCTTCCCGGCGGAGTTGAGTGCGGCATACTTCGGCGAAGGCGCCGAATAGCCCGGCAGGCCGACGGTAGGGATCCCGCCATCCGGGGTGTTGTTCTGCCGGACGTGCAGATAGTTCAGATACAGACGAGTTGGGGTATCAAGGCCGAAGGCTAGCGACGGTGCGATGCCATAGCGTTCGTTTTCAATGCGGTCCCGACCAGCGTCATGGGTTTTTTCCCCCATCAGGTTCAGACGGAACGCAGCGTTGTCGCTAAACGCCTGGTTCAGGTCGAGAGTGCCCCGGCGCGACCAGGCGCTGCCGATGCTGGCCGAGCCGTCGATCCCGGAGTCAAGGCGCGGCTGCTTGCTGATCATATTGATCGAGCCGGAGGGCGCGCTGCGGCCATAGTCCGTGCCGGCGGGCCCTTTGATGACTTCCACCTGCTGGGTATTGAAGGTATCGCGCGTCACGCTGCCGATGTCGCGAATGCCGTCCACATAGATGCTGTTAGAGGTATCCACGCCGCGCATAAAGATGGCATCCCCGGTGGTTGAGCTGCCATTCTCCCCGGCATAAAACGCCCCGACGCCGGGAACGTTTTTGAGGGCGTCAGTCAGGTTGGTGACGCCCTGATCTTTAATCACCTGTTCCGGGATCACGGTGATGGTGCGGGTGGTATCGACCAGCGGTTTATTGAACTTGGGATCGGCGGAAGCGCCGGGGGAGTAGAGTGAAGGCGGAGCGGCTTCCACTACCAGCGTCTCTTCACTATTTTTGACCGAATTTTCCGCTGCGATGCCTGCTGCCGGCGAGGCTCCCAGACACAGACCTGTAAACAATGCCAATGAGTTGAAACTGCCGAAAGGCAGAGAAGCGTTTTTTTCCATGATAAATGCAGGCTTATTTTTTGTTATGAGCACATATCACACCGCGCAAAAGCGACGTTATTCGTCGTCTGGCTTGCGCTGACCCGGTGTGATTCTATAAATGATAAAAAGAATAGTTATCATTTGCCTTAATATTTACATAGAAAAGTTGACCTTAAAACAACTTTCTTCACTTCGATTTACATAATTCACATTTTTTGAACGATAAAGCGGGAATATAGGGAAAGTGCTGCAGAATAAGGTCGGTAGCAAGCCGCGCCGGGCGGGGTTAACTTCCGGGCGGCCATATGATGGTTGTTCCGGCACGGATCACCAGGGCACGGTACGGCCCTGGTAATCGAGATACTCCAGTCCCGGACGTTGCCGTTTGTCGAGCAGGACGTTCACCAGGCGTGGGATCGTCTCTTCGATGGTCAGCGGGGCATCTGCCCCGCCGAGCTCGGTGCGGATCCATCCCGGGGCCATCACCACCAGCGGATGGGAGGCCGAGGAGGGGCGAGCGGCGAAGCTGCGCATGAACATATTCAGCGCAGCTTTACTCCCGCGATAGAGTTCCCGCTGGCCGGTAAGGTTATTGGTCAGACTCCCCTGGCCGGAGGACATCACGCCGAGCAGCCCCTGCGGTTTAACTGCCTGCTGCAGGCGCTCGATAACCCGCATCGGCGCCAGGGCGTTTGTGAGCATCACCTGGTAAAACTCCTCGGTGGAGACGTCGCCAATGGTCTGCGATGGGTCACGATTGGTGGTGCCAGCGTTGACAAACAGCATATCGAGGCTTGCCGGGGGAAGCGTCGCCTGCAGCGCGGCCAGCTGGGCTTCATCGCGGATGTCGAGCGTCGCCAGGCGTAGCCGCAGGGGATGCGTCTTGGCCAGGTCGTGGAGCGGCGTGTGGGATGATAAATCGCGCACGGTGCCGATGACCTCCCAGCCGTGCTGCAGGAACGTCGTCGCCATAGCATGGCCAAGGCCGCGCGAGGCGCCGACGATGAGGATAGTGTTGTGCTGATCGGATTTCATGATGTCTCTCGCTGCAGAAAGGAGGTCTTCACTATAATCAGGCCCGAGAGCGGGCGGAAGACGCCGCCAGTGCACTCATATCTTGCAGCAAACGCCCTGTCTGGCGACTGGAGCGATAATGAACGATCCCGATTTTAATTTGCTGGCGGCCCTCGATCCGCTGCCGGTCAGTACCGAGGTGATTACGGTTTCGCAGGCGTGGCATCCGCGTCTGGAGCAGGCCCCGGCCACCGCTGGCTGCGGNNTGGAAGCAATGTGAGCAATGTCGTACTGAATACCTGAGTGATTTACTCAACTATTCAGTGATGAGAAAGATAATATTTCTCATTTAAGATATCAACCCCATCTTTTGTGCGGAAGCGATTTTTTATCCGAGGGTGAAAACCGTGCGCTTCTGGCTGTCGTCCTGCGGCCAGGCCGCCGCGATCTCCTGCAGCGGCCGCGGGGTGGTGGCGATGGTCAATTTCCCCGGCACCGCCGCCTGCAGCATTTCGCCGGTCGCCGCCAGCAGCTGCGATACCGACAGGCTACCGATCCCGCTGCCCATCAGCAGGAGCGGGGCGGAACGCAGCACTGCGCCATTTAACGCGATATCGGCGCCAGCCAGGGAACCCACCTGCACATAGCGCACCGGACTGCCGGCAGGGGTATATTTCGCCAGTGCCGGCAATAATAATTCCGCGCTATGTCCCCACAGGTAATCGATGACCACATCGATCTGCGCGGCGCTGACCGCTGAAAATTGCCCGCTCAAGGTTTTATCATCAGCGGTTAACTGAATACACTCATCGGCGTCCAGCGCCGCGAGCGACTGCGCATTGCGCCCGGTTGCAATGATTTTTTTCGCCCCCAGATAGCGGGCAATCTGCACCGCCAACTGACCGGCGCTGCCGGTGGCGCCATTAATCAGCACCGTTTCGCCGGCCTGAAGCTGGGCGCGTGTCACCAGCGATGCCCACACGGACATACCGGGGTTGGCCATTGCCGCCGCCTGGATATCATCGAGCGCATCCGGCAGCGGCAGACAATTCTGCAGGGCGACCGGCGCCCGCTGCGCCATACTGCCGAAGGGGGCGGTGGGGAAGGCGAAGTAGACGCGCTGGCCCTGAGGTGTGGTGCCGACGCCATCGATACCAGGCACAAAGGGCAGATTGCCGTCGAAGCTGTAATGGCGTCCGGATGCCCGGGCCTTAACCACATGGCTTATCGCGGCGGCGCGGACGTCAATGAGCGTCTGGCCGGGCGCGGGCTGCGGGTCGATAAAATCGGCCCAAACCGGGCCTTCTGCGAGATCAAAAACCACGGCTGCTTTCATAAATTATCTCCTGTCGGGAATTATGTGTAAAATACACATATTGTTTTGCAGCACTATACGCGGAAAATTAATACATGCAAGATGCACATAATGACTACGACATTACCGACTTTCACGGCGCGCTGCTGGATATCATCAGCGTAATGAACCAGCCGCTGCGCGATGAGCAGATCCTGCAGGCAGCCGGCGTCCAGCTGGAACAGATGCTGTTTCCGCTGCTTGTGGCGGTAGGGCGCCATGGCCCGGTGGGGGTGGTTGAACTGGCGGATCATTTAGGGCGCGATTACACCACCGTCAGCCGCCAGGTGAAAAAACTGGAAGCCCAGGGACTCGCCTGTAAGCAACCGAACCGTCATGATCGACGGATCAGCGAAGTGACGCTTAGCGCCAGCGGACAACAGATGATCGACAGTATTGCGGTAGCGCGGCGGCGGTTAATGAATCAGGTGCTGGCGCAGTGGCCGGAAGATGAAGTGCAGGCGCTGTTTCGCTTAACGCGCAAATACGCCGACAGTTTGCAGAAATCATCGCCGCCTGGCGCGATACCAGGCGGCTGATGGTCAGGCGGTTTTGGTCGCTGCCTTCAGGCTCTGGACGAAGGCTTTCAGCTCGTCGAGCATGGTCTGCGGCTCATCGAGGTGGCGTTCGATGATTTTGACGATGGCGGAACCGGAGATAGCCCCGGCGGCTCCGGCGTCAATGGCGGCGCTCACCTGCTCCGGCGCGGAGATACCAAAGCCCTGCAGCGGCGGCGCGGCGTGATATTCCGCCAGCTTCTCCACCAGGTGGTGCAGCGGCAGCGCGGCGCGATTTTCCGCACCCGTCACTCCGGCGCGCGACAGCAGATAGGTATAGCCGCGGCCATAAGAGGCAATCTGGCGCAGTAAATCGTCATCCGCATTGGGCGGGCAGATGAAAATCGGCGCGATGTTATGGCGCATCGCCGCCTGGCGGAACGGGGCGGACTCTTCCACCGGCACGTCGGCCACCAGCACCGAGTCGACGCCGACGCGGGCGCACTGGGCATAGAACGCATCGATGCCCGGGCTGAAGACGAGGTTGGCATACATCAGCAGGCCGATTGGGATGGTCGGATGCTTCTGGCGGATCGCCGCCAGCATCTCAAAGCACTGCGCCGGGGTCACTCCCGCGGCGAAGGCGCGCAGGGCCGCGCCCTGGATGGTCGGGCCGTCCGCCAGCGGGTCGGAGAAAGGGATCCCCAGTTCAAGGGCATCGGCGCCGCCTTCGATCAGCGCATCGATAATTTTCAGCGACTGCTCCGGTCCCGGATCGCCAAGGGTGACAAAGGGGACGAAGGCGCCTTCCTGGCGATTTTTCAGTTGGGCAAACAGCGTCTCATAGCGTTCCATCAGATTTCCCCTCGCGCTTTCAGGATGTCATGTACGGTGAAAATGTCTTTGTCGCCGCGGCCGGAGAGATTAACCACCAGCAGCTGCTCTTTTTCCGGGTTCTCGCGCATCATCTTCAGCGCGTGGGCCAGAGCGTGAGAGGACTCCAGCGCCGGGATAATCCCTTCGTGGCGGGAAAGCGCTTTAAACGCGTCCAGCGCTTCGTCGTCGGTGATCGACACATAGTCAGCGCGACCGGTGCTGTTCAGAAACGCGTGCTGCGGCCCAACGGACGGGAAGTCCAGCCCGGCGGAAATGGAGTAAGACTCTTCGATCTGGCCGTCGGCGGTCTGCATCATCGGCGACTTCATACCGAAGTAGATCCCAACGCGGCCATGCTTCAGCGGCGCGCCGTGCTCGCCGCTCTCGATACCGTGTCCGGCGGGCTCCACGCCGATCAGGCCGACGTTGGTTTCCTCGATAAAATCAGCGAACATGCCGATGGCGTTTGATCCGCCGCCGACGCAGGCGATCACCGCGTCCGGCAGGCGGCCCTCTTTTTCAAGGATCTGCGCTTTGGTCTCTTCGCCAATCATGCGCTGGAATTCACGCACAATCGTCGGGAACGGGTGCGGACCGGCGGCGGTGCCCAGCATATAGTGCGCCT
>NZ_JAGRRB010000004.1:0-294722 GCF_018223925.1 Klebsiella sp. 10 | reverse complement strand
GCACCGGGATCACCTCGGCGCCCATCAGGCGCATACGGAACACGTTCGGCGACTGGCGCTCGACGTCCTTGGCCCCCATGTAGATACGGCATTTCAGGCCGAGCAGGGCGCTGGCCAGCGCTGAGGCGACGCCGTGCTGACCGGCGCCGGTCTCGGCGATAATTTCAGTTTTGCCCATCCGTTTGGCCAGCAGAGCCTGGCCCAGCACCTGGTTGGTTTTGTGCGCGCCGCCGTGCAGCAGATCTTCGCGTTTCAGATACAGGGTGGTGCGGGTGCCTTCGGTCAGATTCCGGCATTTGGTCAGGGCCGTCGGACGACCGGCGTAGTTTTTCAGCAGGTCGGTGAATTCCGCCTGAAAGGCCGGGTCCTTCTGCGCGCTGACAAAGGCTTCTTCCAGCTGGCGCAGGGCGGGCATCAGGATCTGCGGCACATACATGCCGCCGAATTCGCCGAAGTAGGGGTTCAGTAAAGTGCTCATTATTGCTCCTTAATATGCGCGCAGCGTCTGGAATACGGAGGCCAGCTTGCTGGCGTCTTTAATCCCGGGTTGCGACTCTACGCCTGAATTGAAATCGAGTCCGGCACAGCCGCTTTTGGCCGCTTCCACACAGTTATCGGCGCCGAGGCCGCCCGCCAGCATGACGTTGCGCAGATCCTGGCCCTGCAGCAGGCTCCAGTCAAAGCGCTGGCCGCTGCCGCCCTGGCCGTTGTCGAGCAGGTACTTGTCGACATGGTGGAGCGTACGGGCCGGGAAGGTTTCGCCGACGCTCAGCGCTTTCCAGATGCGGACGTTGTCCGCGAGGGCGTCGCGCAGCGCGTCGATATAGGCCTGGTCTTCATCACCGTGCAGCTGCACGGCGGCCAGCCCCAGAGCCTGCGCGCGGGCGACCACCTCCTCCAGCGGCGCATTGCGGAAGACGCCGACGTACTGCAGCGGCGCAGCGGCGATCACCGCTTTGGCCTGGGCGTCATTCACCGCTCGCGGCGAGGTCGGGACGAAGATCAGCCCACCGTAAATGGCGCCGGACTCCCAGGCCACCTGGGCATCCTGCGGGCGCGTCAGGCCGCACACTTTGTTCTCGCCGAGCAGCACGCGTTTAACCGCCGCTTCCAGATCCGCCTGCTCCATCAGGGCGGAGCCGATCAGGAAGCCGTTGGCGAAGTGGCTCAGCTCGCGCACTTCGGCATAGGTATGGATGCCGGATTCGCTGATCACCGTGACATCCGGGCCGAGACGCGCCGCCAGCTGACGGGTGCGGTTAAGGTCAATCGACATATCGCGCAGGTCGCGGTTGTTAATGCCCACCACCTTCGCCTTCAGGACGATGGCGCGCTCCAGTTCCTCTTCATTGCTGACTTCGGTCAGCACGCCCATATTCAGGCTGTGAGCCACCGCCGAGAGCTGACGATACTGTTCATCGTCGAGCACCGAGAGCATCAGCAGACAGGCGTCGGCCTGATAGTAGCGCGCCAGGTAGATCTGGTAAGGGTCGATGGTGAAGTCCTTACACAGGATCGGCTGCGGCGCGACCTGGCTGACGATCGGCAGGAAATCGAAGCTGCCCTGGAAATATTTCTCATCACACAGCACCGAGATCGCCGAGGCGTAGTGCTTGTAGATGCTGGCGATCGCTGCCGGATCGAAATCCTCGCGAATCAACCCCTTCGACGGCGAGGCCTTCTTGCACTCGAGAATAAACGCGGTGCGGGTGCCGGCCAGCGCGTCATAGAAATTGCGCTGCGTCGGGACGATCTCATTCTGAAAACTGGCTAACGGTTGTTGTTGTTTGCGGGCTTCCACCCAAATCGCTTTGTCGGCAACGATTTTTGCTAAAACGGTTTGCATTATTTACCCTCTTGCCGCTAAGGCGGTCACTCTGTCATAGGCCGCGCCGCTGTGCAGCACATCCAGTACCTGCTGAGCGTTAGCTTTCAGATCTTCATGCCCGTGTAAACGCATCAACATGGCGACGTTGGCGGCGACGGCGGCTTCGTGAGCGGCTTCACCTTTACCTTGTAGCAAGCGCGTCAGAATGTCACGGTTTTCTTCCGGGGTGCCGCCCGCCAGCTGCGCCTGATGGTAAGGCGTCAGGCCGAAGTCGTCGGCGGTCAGCTGATAGCTTTTAATTTCCCCGTTATGCAGTTCGGCCACCACCGTAGGCGCATGCAGTGAAACTTCATCCATCCCACCGCTGTGCACCACCGCCGCGCGCTGATAACCCAGCACGCGCAGGGTCTCGGCGATCGGCAGCACCAGTTCCGGGCTGTAGACGCCAATCAGCGCCAGCGGCGGATGCGCCGGGTTGATCAGCGGGCCCAGCACGTTGAACAGGGTGCGAGTCTTCAGCTGCTGACGGACCGGCATCGCGTGGCGGAAACCGGTGTGGTACTTCGGCGCGAACAGGAAGCAGACGCCCAGCTCATCAAGCGCGGCGCGGGATTTATCGGCGTTCATATCGAGATTAATGCCGAAGGCCGCCAGCAGGTCAGAAGAGCCTGATTTACTGGAGACGCTGCGGTTGCCGTGTTTCGCCACTTTTAACCCGCAGGCCGCAGCGACAAAGGCGCTGGCGGTGGATATATTGATGCTGTTGCTGCCGTCGCCACCGGTGCCAACGATGTCGGCAAACAGGTAGTCCGGGCGCGGGAACGGCGCGGCGTTTTCCAGCAGCGCGGTAGCGGCGCCGGCAATTTCCTGCGGCTGCTCGCCGCGCACTTTCATGCTGACCAGCGCGGCGGCCAGTTGCTCAGGCTTCACTTCGCCGCGCACGACGGCGGAGAACAGCTGGTGGCTCTCCTGCTGGCTCAGGGTTTCCGCCTGGTACAGTTTCTCAAGGATCGGCTGGAGGGTGTTGGTATGCTCCAGCTTCTGCAGCGCCCAGGCCAGGGTCTGCTCCAGCAGCCGCGCGCCCTGAGTGGTAAGGATCGATTCCGGATGGAACTGGAAGCCGCACACCCGGTCCGCATCGTGACGCACCGCCATCACCATACCGTTGAAATTGGCGTTAATCGTCAGCCCGGCGGGAATATTGCTGCCGACCAGCGAGTGGTAGCGCGCCACCGGCAGCGGGTTAGCCAGACCGGCAAACATCGCCTGGCCGTCGTGCTCAATGCTGGAGGCTTTGCCATGGAGGATCTCGCCCGCCTGGCCGACATAGCCGCCGTAGGCTTCGACAATGGCCTGGTGGCCGAGGCAGATGCCGATGATCGGCAGCTTGCCGCGCATACGGGTCAGCAGCTCCGGCATGCAGCCGGCTTCGCTTGGCGTACCCGGGCCCGGGGAGAGCATCAGCACCGGGTTGTCCATGGTGCCCAGACGCTCAATCAGCGCCTGCGCCGGAACGGAGTTGCGATAAATCACTACGTTATGGCCGTTGGCGCGCAGCTGGTCTGCCAGGTTATAGGTAAAGGAATCGATATTATCGAGCAGCAGAATGTCAGCCATCAGAAAATCTCCTTCGCGTGATGGGCCTGGGCAATGGCGCGCAGCACCGCGCGGGCTTTATTTCGGGTCTCATCCGCTTCCGACTGGGGAACCGAGTCGAGCACAATGCCGGCTCCGGCCTGGACGGTAGCAATACCTTCCTGCACGTAGGCGGAACGGATGACGATGCAGGTGTCGAGGTCGCCGTGGGCGGTGAAATAGCCCACCGCGCCGCCGTAGCTGCCGCGGCGTTTACCTTCGGCGGCGGCAATCAGCTGCATGGCGCGGACCTTCGGCGCGCCGCTGAGGGTGCCCATATTCATGCAGGCGCGATAGGCGTGGAGGACGTCGAGATCCTGACGCAATTCGCCTACTACACGGGAGACCAGATGCATCACGAAGGAGTAGCGGTCAACCTTGGTTAAATCAGCGACATAGCGGCTGCCCGGGGTGCAGATGCGCGCCAGGTCATTACGCGCCAGGTCCACCAGCATCAGGTGTTCGGAAAGCTCTTTATGATCGGTGCGCATTTCCAGCTCGATGCGGCTGTCGAGGTCGCGATCCAGCGAGCCGTCGGCGCGGCGGCCGCGTGGCCGGGTGCCGGCGATGGGGTAGATCTCAATCTGACGGCTGACGGCATCATACTTCAGCGAGCTTTCCGGCGAGGCGCCGAACAGAGTGAAATCATTGTCCTGCATAAAGAACATGTACGGGCTGGGGTTGCTCTTCTTCAGCACATCATAAGCGGCCAGCGGCGATGGGCAGGGCAGAGAGAAGCGGCGGGAAGGAACCACCTGGAAGATTTCCCCGGCGCGGATCGCGCGCTGCATTTTGCGCACCACCGCGCCGTACTCTTCATCGCTCTGGTCAACGTCGCAGCGCATTTCGGCCACGGTGGTAACCGGTAGCGGCGCCGGCGGCTCGTTCAGCTGCTGACGCAGCTGGCTCAGGCGCTGCTCCAGGCGCTGTTTTTCACTCTCCAGCGGGGTGAACAGGCTGGCCTGAATGCGGGTATGCTTGGTCTGATGGTCGATGACCAGCAGGGTTTCCGCCAGATAGAAGCAGTAGTCCGGGCAGGCGGTGTCGCTTTGCAACTGGGGAAGATCTTCAAAACCGGCCACCAGGTCATAGGCGAACAGGCCGCCGAAGAACATCGCTTCGCGCTCGTTGTCCGGAACGCTCACCAGCTCCTGCAGGAGACGGAAGGCGTCAAACACCGACAGTGAGCAGAGACGGGCGTCTTCATCGAGCAGGGCGCTCACGGCCGGGAAGGTCAGGATGCGGCCGTTGGGCTGGCGCTGATTGTTGATCCCGGAGGGCAGCGCGCCGTCCAGTAATTCCAGCAGCGCCGCGCCGTTGGCGGAGAGGGCCTGAATAGTGACAGTGTCACCAAGGGCCGTAATGCGCAGCGCGCTATCGACCAGCAGCAGGCTTTTTAAGTCATCTTTGCTGTCGATGTCAGCGGATTCCAGCAGCAGCGTCGCCGGACGGGCGCCGCACAGTTGGTGGAATAACGCCGTCGGGTTCTCCCGGTAGATGGCGTCGCTGGTGAGAAGCTCGAGTGCCGGTTTGGATGTTTGCATTATTGTTCTCGCCTGTTCGTATTATTTTTGTCCAATAAAAAGCCCGCTCATTGGCGGGCCGGGTATCTGTATGCTGAATGCAAAACGCGATCACGCCGCCCGTCGTCAGGAGGTGCGCCACCAGCTGTGCAGAGTGATAAAGTGCATTTTCATCGTGATACCCCTTCATGTGAACTTGCGTACTAGTTAACTAGTTCAATGGAATAAAGTCAACCCTTGTTTGCAGATTTTCTCTGCCTGTCGGTATGATAATGCGCTTATTTACGTTGATGTCCAGCAGGAGTCCTTTTGAGCGACAGCCAATACGCAGTGATTTACGATCTGCACAGCCATACCACCGCCTCTGACGGGCGGCTGACTCCGCAGGAACTGGTCCATCGCGCCCATGAGATGCGCGTCGGCACCCTGGCGATCACCGACCATGACAGCGTGGCGGCGATCCCGGCGGCCCGGGAGGAGATCGCCCGCGCCGGATTACCCTTGACCCTGGTGAACGGCGTCGAGATTTCCACCCTCTGGGAGAATCACGAGATTCATATTGTGGGTCTGAATATTGATATTGCGTACCCAACGATGACCGCCCTGCTGGAGGAGCAGAAAGCGCGGCGCCAGCAGCGCGGTCAGATGATTGCCGAGCGCCTGGAGAAGGCGCGGATCCCCGGCGCCTGGGAAGGGGCGCTGCGACTGGCGGACGGTGGCGCCGTCACCCGCGGCCATTTTGCCCGTTTTCTGGTTGAGACCGGCCATGCGAAAAACATGGCGGAAGTCTTCAAAAAATACCTTGCCCGCGGGAAAACCGGTTACGTGCCGCCGCAGTGGTGTACAATAAAACAAGCGATTGATGTGATTCATCATTCTGGCGGCAAGGCGGTGATTGCCCATCCCGGGCGCTACGATCTCTCCGCCAAGTGGTTGAAGCGGCTGTTGGCCCACTTTAGCGAGCAGGGCGGTGATGCCATGGAAGTGGCCCAGTGTCAGCAGGCGCCCCATGAACGCGCCCAGCTGGCCACCCTGGCCGTGCAGTTTGGTCTTCTGGCGTCGCAGGGATCCGATTTTCATCAGCCCTGCGCGTGGATCGAACTTGGCCGTAAGCTCTGGCTTCCTGCCGGCGTGGAAGGCGTCTGGCACAGTTGGGAAGCGGCCGCCGAATAAAAATTGAGAGGGAAGTATGAGCCAGTTTTTTTATATCCATCCGGATAACCCGCAGGCACGGTTGATTAACCAGGCGGTGGAGATTGTGCGTAAGGGCGGGGTAATCGTTTATCCTACCGACTCCGGCTACGCGCTGGGCTGCAAAATTGAAGACAAGGGCGCGATGGAGCGGATCTGCCGCATTCGTCAGCTGCCGGACGGCCACAACTTTACCCTGATGTGCCGCGATCTGTCCGAGCTGTCAACTTACGCTTTTGTGGATAATGTGGCGTTTCGCCTGATGAAAAACAACACGCCGGGCAACTATACCTTTATCCTTAAGGGGACCAAAGAGGTGCCGCGTCGGCTGCTGCAGGAGAAGCGTAAAACCATCGGCATGCGCGTCCCGTCTAACCCCATCGCTCAGGCGTTGCTCGAGACCTTAGGCGAGCCGATGCTCTCCACGTCGCTGATGCTGCCCGGCAGCGACTTTACCGAATCCGACCCGGAAGAGATCAAAGATCGTCTGGAGAAAGTGGTGGACCTCATCATTCACGGCGGTTTCCTTGGGCAGCAGCCGACCACGGTTATCGATCTCACTGAAGACACCCCGGTGGTGCTGCGCGAAGGCGTCGGCGACGTGAGGCCGTTTCTCTAAGGCTATCTGCCGGGCGGTGCATCATGCGCCGTCCGGTACCCCGCGTTTTCGCCCCGACGGCACGATAATCATCCATAGCGCTACACAAACCAGCAGCGCGCCGAGAATCAATCCTTTCTCCACTGTCTCTCCGAGGCAGAGATAGCCCCACAGCGCCGCAAAAGGTGGGATCAAAAAGGTCACCGACAGCGAACGCAGCGGCCCTATATCTGCAATCAAGCGGAAGTAGAGAATATATCCTGCCGCCGTGCAGACCACGCCCAGCATGACTATCGCTATCCACGGCAGACTCTGCCGCCAGTCTACGGCAGGCCCATGCCAGCAGGACCAGAGAAAGAAAGGAAACAGAAACAGCGTGGCGCCGACCTGGCTACCCAGCGCGACGCGTTCAGCCTCGAGGCCGCCTCGCTGCTGGATCCAGCGGCGGGTCAGAAAGCCGGCCAGACCGTAACAGGCGGTCGCGGTCAGGCAGGCGCCAATCCCCGGCAGCAGCAGGGCGGCGCTAAGGCCAGACGTCGGGCGCGCGATCACCGCCACGCCAATGGCGCCCAGTATCGCGCCGCCGCCTTTGCGCAGGGTTAACGGTTCTGCAAAGCATAACGCGCCGATCAGCACCCCCATCATCGGCGCCGTGGCGTTAAGCGTGGCGGAGTACCCTGCCGGCAGCCATTGCGCGGCAAGGCAGTACATGAGAAAAGGAAGGCCTGAATTAATGACCCCCAGCTGCAGAGTGGATGTGAATTTTCCCTGATACCCGCTCCATTTACCCTGCACGCCGAGTAACAGACCGAGCGCGATAGCGGCGAACAGTACGCGAAGAAAAGCGCTGTTCAACGCCCCGAAGGCCGGGGTGGTGATGCGCATAAACAAAAAGCTGGCGCCCCAGAGGGCGGCGAGCAGCAGCAGGCGGCCATAGTCGATAACACGCATGATTGACTCCTTGTAGTCACGAAGGAAGTCAACTGTAGAACCCACGTGCAGCGCGCGACAAACGCGTTATGCTTACATGATTAAGTTTTTCTTAACCGAGGTTCCATACCCATGAAACTCCCGCCGCTGAATGCGTTGCGCTGCTTTGAGGCGGCGGCGCGGCTGCTCAGCCTGAAGCTGGCCGCCAGTGAGCTTTGCGTCACGCCCAGCGCCGTCAGCCAGCAGATTGCCCGCCTTGAGGAGACGCTGAATGTCCCGCTATTTATCCGTACTCCGCGACGGTTACAGTTAACGGCGGTGGGAGAGATCTACCTGCGGGCCGTTCAGCCGGCGTTTCATCAGATAGCCGCCGCCACCCAGCGTCTGCAGGTGCCCCCGGGACCAGAAAAGGTGGCTATCAGCTGTACCAGCGGCTTCGCCATTCAGTGGCTGCTGCCGCGGCTGGCTGATTTTGAACGACGCTATCCGCAGATAGAGATCCAGATCGGCACCACCAACCGGCGAGTGGATTTGCTGAGTGAAGGGATCGATTTTGCCGTGCGTCATGGTGTCGGCGGCTGGCCGGAACTGCAGGCTTACCGCCTGCTGGATGACGACCTGATGCCGGTCTGTAGCCCGCAACTGATTGCTCCGCGCCGGACGCTCACCGATGCGAGCGATCTCCTGCAGTATCCGCTGCTGCACGATGAACATCGTGAAGACTGGGCGCTGTGGTGTGAGGCCGTGGGGCTGGCGCCGCACTTCGCGCGGCGTGGGCCGGTGTTCACTGATTCCAACGGCGTGACGGAGGCGGCGTTCGCCGGTATGGGGATAGCATTGCTGCGACGCTCATTCATAGCGCCTGCGCTGACGCAGGGGCGGCTGGTTAATCCTCTGGCGCAGCCCATCGCCTGTCCGCTGGCCTATCATCTGGTTTACCACGAGACCGCGCTGCTGGCGCCTGCCAACCGCTGTTTTCGCGACTGGCTGCTTGGCCAGCGCCCGGCCGTTGCTGAGGAGCGCGCGTAGTGAGGGGGCGCTGTCCGATAAAGATCCGTGTGCGTGAATGGGCACAGGAGAATGAGGAAAATCTGTTCCATACTAAAGACGGGGCGCGGCGAACAGAAGCTTTCCCGACGAAGTTAGTGTAGTATGTTCGGCCACGAATACGGGCTCGCGGTGGATATCCTGAACGCGCCGACGAGACTTTACGTTAAAAGTATATACGTAACAATGAGTTGTGCTTTTGGCCTCATTGTTTCATAAAGCATACCAGACGCCTGGGAAGGCGACACCTTAAGGAAGCTCAATGAGCGAGAAACTGCAAAAAGTGCTGGCCCGCGCCGGCCACGGCTCCCGCCGTGAAATTGAAGCGAAAATCGAAGCTGGCCGCGTCAGCGTCGACGGCAAAATCGCCACCCTCGGCGATCGTGTGGAAATTGTCCCTGGTTTAAAAATTCGTATCGATGGTCATCTGATCTCGGTGAAAGAGTCTGCCGAGCAGATCTGCCGCGTGCTGGCTTACTATAAGCCGGAAGGCGAGCTGTGCACCCGTAACGATCCGGAAGGACGCCCGACGGTGTTTGATCGTCTGCCTAAACTGCGCGGCGCGCGCTGGATTGCCGTTGGTCGTCTGGACGTGAATACCTGCGGCCTGCTGCTGTTCACCACCGATGGCGAACTGGCCAACCGCCTGATGCACCCGAGCCGTGAAGTCGAGCGTGAGTACGCCGTTCGCGTTTTCGGCCAGGTGGATGATGATAAGCTGCGCCAGCTGTCGCGCGGCGTACAGTTAGAAGATGGTCCGGCAGCGTTTAAAACCATCAAATTCACCGGCGGCGAAGGGATTAACCAGTGGTATAACGTTACCCTGACCGAAGGGCGTAACCGCGAAGTGCGTCGCCTGTGGGAAGCGGTCGGCGTGCAGGTCAGCCGTCTGATCCGCGTGCGCTACGGCGATATTCTGCTGCCGAAAGGCCTGCCGCGCGGCGGCTATACCGAGCTGGACCTGGCGCAGACCAACTACCTGCGCGAGCTGGTGGAGCTCACGCCGGAAACCAGCTCTAAGGTTGCCGTCGAGAAAGACCGTCGGCGGTTGAAAGCCAATCAGATCCGTCGGGCGGTGAAGCGTCACAGCCAGACCAGCGCTAATCCGCGCCAGGGTAACAACAGCAACCGTCGTTCCAGTACTCGCAATAAGACTAACGGTTAATGTTATGCGTTCCGGTGACTTGCCGCCGGAACGCGTACTTCCTCCGCGCTATCAGGCCCTTAGTAGTCAATCCCCATCTGCGCTTTAATCCCGGCATCAAATGCATGCTTGACCGGACGCAGTTCGCTGACGGTATCGGCCAGTTCAATAATATCGCGATGACAGCCGCGGCCGGTGATGATCACCGACTGATGGGCAGGGCGCTCACGCAGGGCGCTCAGCACCGACTCCAGCGGCAGGTAATCATACGCCACCATGTAGGTCAGCTCGTCCAGCAGCACCAGATCGAGCTGGTCGTCAGCGAGCATACGGCGGGCATGCTCCCAGACCGCCAGGCAGGCGGCGGTGTCGCTGTCGCGATCCTGGGTGTTCCAGGTGAAACCTGTGGCCATCACCTGAAATTCGACGCCGTGAGGCTCCAGCAGATTACGCTCGCCGTTAGGCCAGGTCCCCTTGATAAACTGGATCACGCCGACTTTTTTGCCATGGCCGACGGCGCGGGTCGCGGTGCCAAAGGCGGCGGTGGTTTTGCCTTTGCCGTTGCCGGTAAAGACCATCACAATGCCGCGCTCGTCCTGGGCCGCCGCCACCCGGGCGTCAACTTTATCTTTCAGCCGCTGCTGGCGTTCGCGGTAGCGTTCATCACTCATTGGGCAATTCCTGGTTTACGTCCCGGTTGGGCGTCGAAGGTCATTCCCGTCTTGCGACGACTGTCGTCACCCATCAGCCACAGATAGACGGGCATAATGTCAGCGGGGGTTTTCAGTTTCAGCGGATCTTCCGTCGGGAACGCGCTGGCGCGCATTCCGGTGCGAGTGCCGCCGGGGTTGATACAGTTTACCCGCAGGTGGCGGCTTTGATACTCGTCGGCCAGCACCTGCATCATCCCTTCGGTAGCGAATTTGGAAACGGCATAGGCGCCCCAGTTGGCGCGGCCCTGACGACCGACGCTGGATGAGGTGAAGACCAGCGAGCCCGATTCCGAACGGAGTAATAAAGGAAGAAGCGCCTGGGTCAGCATAAAGGTGCCATTAACGTTCACCTGCATCACCTGCTGCCAGACCTCCGGCTTCTGCTCTTCCATTGGGCAGATGTCGCCGAGCAGGCCGGCGTTATGCAGCACGCCGTCAAGGCGGGGATAGTGCATGCTGATCTGCTGCGCCAGCTGCTGGCACGCCTGGGGCGTACAGGTGAGCAGGTCGAGGGTAAACCAGCGAGGGGGAATACCACCCTCACGCTCAATCTCCTGGGCGACGGTGCGCAGTTTGTCGTCGTTGCGACCCAGCAGGATAACGCTGGCGCTATAGCGCGCGTAGGTCAGGGCCGCTTCACGACCAATCCCGTCGCTGGCCCCGGTGACCAGGATGATGCGATCTTTCAGCAAGTGACGTTGTGGTTGATAATGCACGGCAACTCCTTGGGCGATCGGTTCCCGATCGCGCTTCATCTTTGGTATCTCACTTTTGCGCTGTTATGCCTGAAAGCGCCCGCCATTGCAATCGGCGAAGCGGAAAGTATTCACAAAATTAATATCTTGCAACGATTTCAGCCGCGCGAAAAAAAACAGAATCCGCTGCGCAGAGAACACAAAGCACAAAGACTTCTCGCCAGCGGCTGAGGTACACTGTGCAGCAACGTCAGTGCTTTACACAAGGTGAAAACGTGGAATTACTTGCTCAGTACGGCTTATTTTTAGCCAAGATCGCGACGGTTGTCGTCGCCATCGCGGTGATTGCCGCTATTATCGTCAACCTCGCTCAGCGCAAGAAGCAGCGCGGCGAGCTGCGGGTGACCAATCTTAGCGAGCATTATAAAGAGATGAAGGAATCGCTGGCGGTGGCGCTGCTGGACGGCCCGCAGCAGAAGCAGTGGCATAAGGCGCAGAAGAAAAAGCAAAAACAAGAGGCGAAGGCGGCCAAAGCGCGGGCGAAGCTGGGCAATGCCGAGCCGGAAGGCAAGCCGCGCGCCTGGGTGCTGGATTTCAAAGGCAGTATGGATGCTCATGAGGTCAATAGCCTGCGGGAAGAGATCACCGCGGTACTGGCGGCGGCGAAAGCGCGCGATCAGGTGGTGATTCGCCTGGAAAGCCCCGGCGGGGTGGTGCACGGCTACGGTCTGGCCGCCTCTCAGCTGCAGCGGTTGCGCGACAAGCAGATCCCGCTGACGGTGGCGGTCGACAAAGTGGCGGCCAGCGGCGGCTATATGATGGCCTGCGTGGCGAACAAAATTGTCTCGGCGCCGTTTGCGATCCTCGGATCTATTGGTGTGGTGGCGCAGATCCCGAACCTGCACCGCTTCCTGAAGAATAAAGATATCGATATCGAACTGCACACTGCCGGGCAGTACAAACGAACGCTCACCATGCTGGGCGAAAATACCGAGGAAGGGCGGCGCAAGTTCCGCGAGGATCTCAATGAGACACATCATTTGTTCAAGGATTTCGTCCACCGGATGCGTCCGGGACTTGATATTGAGCAGGTGGCCACCGGCGAACACTGGTACGGGGTGCAGGCGCTGGAAAAAGGTCTGGTGGATGCGGTTGAAACCAGCGATGAGCTGCTGCTGGGGCTGATGGAGAGCCACGAGGTGATCGGGGTGCGTTATCAACAGCGTAAGAAGATGCTCGACCGCTTTACCGGTAGCGCGGCGGAGAGCGCCGATCGGCTTCTGCTGCGCTGGTGGCAGCGCGGTCAGAAACCGCTGATGTAAATAACATAACGCGAGGCCTGGGCCTCGCGTTATTGTTTTCACTGGTCTTAATCGACCAGGTGGTACTTGTCCGACAGCTCGTGAGCAAGATACTTAAACATGTTAAATACCGCTGTACTCTTCGGCGTCGGTAGTCCCTGCTCATCAAGGTAAAACTCACCGCTAAACACCAGGACATTGTTGCGCTGAACGACGTCGGTGGCTTCGATACCGGCTAACGTATCCTCATGTTCGCGAATAAGTTTGTTGGCTTTTTCGAGCAGCGTCTGGCGATCGATTGGTTGGGTTGTACCTTGCATAACGGACTCCTCTTTTTCTCCGCGCGTAGTTTACGCCGCGCGGCGGCGTGGGGCAAATTTTCCATGCATAAATCAGGGGTAATGGTAACCAGTGGAGAAACAGCCGTTTACTGGCGGGATTTGCTTTTGCATGCTAATAAAGTTGCGTAACGAATTTTATCAGGTACAGTGTGACGCTTTCGGCGATCTGGCAACAGATTTGCTTGACATTCGGCCAAAAATTCTTCGTGCTATGTCACCTGACGAGAAAAAGTCAGCAAACTCAAGCGCCTGGTTTTACGGAGATGAAACGGGTGTTCAGGGTTGATATTCACCGACGGTGCCGCAACATATGAGGCAGTCGCCAGTGGAGGGTGTATGAATGTGCGATGTATTCCTGGATGAATCAAATTAGGTAAAGGTGAATATGGGTAAAGCTCTCGTTATCGTTGAGTCCCCGGCAAAAGCCAAAACGATCAATAAGTATCTGGGTAATGACTACGTGGTGAAATCCAGCGTCGGTCATATCCGCGATTTGCCGACCAGTGGATCAGCTTCCAAAAAGAGCGCCGACTCTACCGCCACCAAAGGGGCTAAAAAGCCTAAAAAGGACGAACGTAGTGCTCTGGTTAACCGTATGGGCGTGGACCCATGGCATGACTGGAATGCGCACTATGAAGTACTTCCGGGTAAAGAAAAGGTAGTTTCAGAACTCAAACAGTTGGCGGAAAAAGCTGACCACATCTATCTCGCAACCGACCTTGACCGCGAAGGGGAAGCCATTGCCTGGCACCTGCGGGAAGTCATCGGCGGCGATGAACAGCGTTACAGCCGCGTGGTGTTCAATGAGATCACCAAAAACGCTATTCGTCAGGCCTTTGAAAAGCCGGGCGAACTGAATATCGATCGGGTTAACGCCCAGCAGGCGCGTCGTTTTATGGACCGCGTGGTGGGCTATATGGTTTCGCCGCTGCTGTGGAAAAAAATCGCCCGTGGTCTTTCTGCCGGGCGCGTGCAGTCCGTCGCGGTCCGCCTGGTGGTGGAGCGTGAACGTGAAATTAAAGCGTTCGTCCCGGAAGAGTACTGGGAAGTCGACGCCAGCACCACCACGCCGGGCGGTGACGCCCTGCCGCTGCAGGTGACCCATAAGGATGATAAGCCGTTCCGTCCGGTCAGCCGCGATGAGACCATGGCGGCGGTATCGCTGCTGGAAAAAGCCAGCTACAGCGTACTGGAGCGTGAAGATAAGCCGACCAGCAGCAAGCCGGGCGCGCCGTTCATCACCTCCACCCTGCAGCAGGCGGCCAGCACCCGTCTGGGCTTCGGCGTGAAAAAGACCATGATGATGGCTCAGCGACTCTATGAGGCAGGGCACATCACCTATATGCGTACCGACTCCACCAACCTGAGTCAGGACGCGCTGAACATGGTTCGCGGCTACATCAGCGACAAATTTGGCAAAAAATATCTGCCGGATAGCGCGAACCAGTACGCCAGCAAAGAAAACTCGCAGGAAGCGCACGAAGCGATTCGTCCGTCTGATGTGAACGTGCTGGCGGAAACGCTGAAAGATATGGAAGCGGATGCGCAGAAGCTTTATCAGCTGATCTGGCGCCAGTTTGTCGCCTGTCAGATGACGCCGGCGCAGTACGACTCCACCACGCTGACCGTGGCTGCGGGTGATTTCAAACTGAAAGCGCGCGGTCGCACTTTACGTTTCGACGGCTGGACAAAAGTCATGCCGGCGCTGCGCAAGGGCGATGAAGACCGGACGCTCCCGCTGGTCAAACAGGGCGACCGCCTGAGCCTGGTGGAGCTGACGCCTGCGCAGCACTTTACCAAGCCGCCGGCGCGTTTCAGCGAGGCCTCGCTGGTGAAAGAGCTGGAAAAACGCGGGATTGGCCGTCCGTCGACCTACGCGTCGATCATTTCGACCATTCAGGATCGCGGCTACGTGCGGGTGGAAAATCGTCGTTTTTACGCCGAAAAAATGGGCGAGATCGTTACCGACCGGCTGGAAGAAAACTTCCGCGATCTGATGAACTACGATTTTACCGCGCAGATGGAGGATCGCCTCGACCAGGTTGCGAACCACCAGGCCGAGTGGAAAGAGGTGCTGAACCACTTCTTCGGCGATTTTACCACCCAGCTGGCGACGGCAGAGAAAGATCCGGAAGAGGGCGGCATGCAGCCGAACCCGATGGTGCTCACCAGCATCGACTGCCCGACCTGCGGCCGTAAAATGGGGATCCGTACCGCCAGCACCGGCGTTTTCCTCGGCTGTTCGGGCTATGCCTTGCCGCCGAAAGAGCGGTGCAAAACCACCATCAACCTGGTGCCGGAGAACGAAGTCCTCAACGTGCTGGAAGGCGATGACGCGGAAACCAACGCGCTGCGCGCCAAACGTCGCTGCCAGAAGTGTGGGACGGCGATGGACAGCTACCTTATCGATCCTAAGCGTAAGCTGCACGTCTGTGGTAATAACCCGACCTGCGACGGCTACGAGATTGAAGAGGGCGAATTCCGCATCAAGGGCTATGACGGCCCGGTGGTGGAGTGCGAGAAGTGCGGGTCTGAAATGCACCTAAAAATGGGGCGTTTCGGTAAATACATGGCCTGTACCAACGACGAGTGTAAGAACACGCGTAAGATCCTGCGCAATGGCGAAGTGGCTCCGCCGAAGGAAGATCCGGTGCCGCTGCCGGAGCTGCCGTGTGAGAAGTCTGACGCCTACTTTGTGCTGCGCGACGGGGCGGCGGGCGTCTTCCTGGCGGCCAACACCTTCCCGAAATCACGGGAAACGCGTGCGCCGCTGGTGGAGGAGCTGTACCGCTTCCGCGATCGTCTGCCGGAAAAACTGCGTTATCTCGCCGATGCGCCGCAGCAGGATCCGGAAGGCAATAAAACGCTGGTACGCTTTAGCCGTAAAACCAAGCAGCAGTACGTGGCGTCTGAAAAAGAGGGCAAAGCGACCGGCTGGTCAGCTTTCTTTATCGACGGTAAGTGGACGGAAGCCAAAAAGTAATGGCGTTCGTTCGGGCAGGAAAAGCGCGCTTTTCCTGCTCAGGCGACCGGCAGAGAGAGTGCATTTCTCTGCCGTGTCGTCTTCCCCTCTTTGCGTTAATTTCCTCCCCTTATAACCACCTATATTATTTTTCGTTAGCGTCTATACAGTGTTGATATAAATGATATAGTGGTTATAGTTAATGCCTTTTTTATTATTAAAACGTCTTATACATCATCGCTTTCAGGATGCATTGCGGCGCCACTATGGCCAACTGCCGGGAGCCCAGGGCCTTCATCGGCGACAAGTTGCCTGAACGTAAAGTGTATTAAGCGGCTTCATTTTACGCGCAAACGGATATCAGCCATGAAACTACAACAGCTTCGCTACATCGTTGAGGTGGTTAACCATAACCTGAATGTTTCATCCACCGCCGAAGGGCTCTATACCTCCCAGCCGGGTATCAGTAAGCAGGTCCGCATGCTGGAGGATGAGCTGGGCATTCAGATCTTTGCCCGCAGCGGTAAACACTTAACCCAGGTGACGCCGGCCGGGCAGGAGATCATCCGCATCGCCCGCGAAGTGCTGTCGAAAGTCGATGCCATCAAATCTGTCGCCGGAGAGCATACCTGGCCTGACAAAGGGTCTCTTTACGTCGCCACCACCCATACCCAGGCGCGCTATGCGTTACCGGGAGTGATCAAGGGGTTTATTGAACGCTACCCGCGGGTGTCGCTGCATATGCATCAGGGCTCGCCGACTCAGATCGCGGAGGCTGTGTCGAAAGGCAATGCCGATTTCGCCATCGCCACCGAGGCGCTACATCTGTATGACGATCTGGTGATGCTGCCATGCTATCACTGGAACCGGTCGATTGTAGTGACCCCCGAGCATCCTCTGGCCACCAAGGGCTCGGTGTCCATAGAGGAACTGGCCCAGTATCCACTGGTAACCTATACCTTTGGTTTTACCGGCCGCTCCGAACTGGATACCGCGTTTAACCGTGCGGGCCTGACGCCGCGCATTGTTTTTACCGCCACCGATGCCGACGTCATCAAAACCTATGTTCGCCTGGGGCTGGGGGTAGGGGTAATCGCCAGCATGGCGGTGGATCCGGTCTCTGACCCGGATCTGGTGAAGCTGGATGCGAACGGTATTTTCAGCCACAGCACCACTAAGATAGGTTTCCGCCGTAGCACCTTCTTACGAAGCTACATGTATGATTTTATTCAACGTTTTGCTCCCCATTTGACCAGGGACGTGGTAGATACCGCGGTGGCTTTACGCTCGAATGAAGATATTGAAGCGATGTTCAAAGATATAAAACTTCCGGAAAAATAACCCTGAAAATAATAATGGCACTCCCTGCGAGGAGTGCCATTAACTATGATGGACTGTATTTAACAACTTAAACCTCGAACCAATCACAAAATTAATAATTTTTGGCAACACGTTTTTCATTATGCCCGCCGCGATCAAATAACCGGTTAAATATATTCCATCAGGCCTAAATTCACTGGATTAATCTTTTATCCATAATTAAGATTTATCTGTACCTGATGATTTGAGCAATTGGTGGTGACAATATGATAAGTAATATCGATTACATGAAACTGGCGATGTCATACGAGAATGACAAAACCGAAATCGATCCCGTTCTGCGTAGTCGCGTATGGGGCGTAGTGTTGGTAGGGTTGGCGATGTTCTGGAGCATCATCGCGCTCACCATCTGCAACATCTGGATTGTCAGCTAAAGCTGTAGGTCATCGTTGTAGATACATGTCATTTTTATGACAGTGAAAGGAAACTGTAATATAAAATCAGTGACCGGCAATACAGGGAGAATATATTTTGCCGCTGGATTCATCCAACCTGAAATCACTCACCAGAGCTAATCACTGCCCGCTGGCCGATTAGCTCTTTTTTTGTCCTCGTGTACTAATACAATATCGGCATACGCCCTCTTTGCACTATTTTGGTGCTATTTCGCCTGCTCTCGGATAATTCCCGTTTCCTCTCTCTCTGTCTCGTCGTATTTAGCAATTTGGGTTGTTATCAAAGTGTTATGCTCAGTATGTGTTATCTTTAATGGAGACCCTGAGGAGAATCAGGGTATGCCATCCCTGAGATAAAGGAGGAGCTATGTCGTCAACCCTACGAGAAGCCAGTAAGGACACGCTGCAGGTCAACGATAAAACCTGGCATTACTACAGCCTGCCGTTGGCGGAGAAGCAGCTGGGCGAGATCAGTCGACTGCCCAAGTCGCTGAAGGTGCTGATGGAGAACCTGCTGCGCTGGCAGGACGGTGACTCGGTAACTGAAGAAGATATTCGCGCCCTGGCCGGCTGGCTGCAACAGGCCCATGCCGACCGGGAAATCGCCTACCGTCCGGCACGCGTCCTGATGCAGGACTTTACCGGCGTGCCGGCGGTAGTGGATCTGGCCGCCATGCGCGAGGCGGTGAAACGCCTTGGCGGCGATACGGCGAAGGTTAATCCGCTATCGCCGGTTGACCTTGTTATCGACCACTCGGTGACCGTTGACCGCTTCGGCGACGACGAGGCCTTCGAAGACAACGTCCGCCTGGAAATGGAGCGGAACCACGAACGCTACGCTTTTCTGCGCTGGGGGCAGCAGGCCTTCAGCCGCTTCAGCGTGGTGCCGCCGGGCACCGGTATTTGCCACCAGGTGAACCTGGAATACCTTGGCCGGGCGGTCTGGAGCGAGGAGGTGAACGGCCAGTGGATGGCGTGGCCGGATACGCTGGTGGGCACCGACTCCCATACCACCATGATTAATGGTCTTGGCGTGCTGGGCTGGGGCGTGGGCGGGATTGAAGCGGAAGCCGCTATGCTGGGCCAGCCGGTGTCAATGCTGATCCCCGATGTTGTGGGCTTTAAGCTCAGCGGCAAACTGCGCGAAGGCATCACCGCCACTGACCTGGTACTGACGGTTACCCAAATGCTGCGTCAGCATGGCGTCGTCGGCAAGTTTGTTGAATTCTACGGTGACGGCCTGGATACCTTACCCCTTGCCGACAGGGCGACCATCGCCAATATGGCGCCGGAGTATGGCGCCACCTGTGGCTTTTTCCCTATCGATGACGTAACGCTCAGCTATATGCGTCTCAGCGGCCGTAGCGAAGAACAGGTCGCGCTGGTGGAAGCCTACGCTAAAGCCCAGGGCATGTGGCGCCAGCCTGGCGATGAGCCGGTCTTTACCAGTACCCTGGCGCTGGATATGAGCAGCGTCGAAGCGAGCCTCGCCGGGCCGAAGCGACCTCAGGATCGCGTGGCGCTGGGCGATGTTCCGAAAGCCTTCGCCGCCAGCGGCGAGCTGGAGGTTAACCACCTTCAGCGTCAGCGTCAGCCGGTTGACTATACGCTGAACGGGCATCACTATTCGCTACCGGATGGCGCGGTGGCTATTGCAGCGATTACCTCCTGCACCAATACCTCTAACCCCAGCGTGTTGATGGCCGCCGGCCTGCTGGCGAAAAAAGCCGTCGAACGCGGCCTGCAGCCGCAGCCGTGGGTGAAAGCTTCCCTGGCCCCAGGCTCGAAAGTGGTGTCGGATTATCTGGCCCATGCCGGCCTGACGCCTTACCTCGACCAGCTCGGCTTCAATCTGGTGGGATATGGTTGCACCACCTGTATCGGTAACTCCGGTCCATTGCCTGAACCTATCGAAGAAGCGATCAAAAAAGGCGATCTGACCGTCGGGGCAGTGCTCTCCGGTAACCGTAACTTCGAAGGGCGTATTCATCCGCTGGTGAAAACCAACTGGCTGGCCTCGCCGCCGTTGGTGGTCGCCTATGCGCTGGCGGGGAACATGAATATCGACCTCACCCGCGAGCCGTTGGGACAGGGCAAGAATGGCGAGCCGGTCTATCTGAAAGATATCTGGCCGAGCGGGGAGGAGATTGCCCGCGCGGTGGAACAGGTCTCCACCGAGATGTTCCGCAAAGAGTACGCAGAAGTGTTTTCCGGCACTGAGGAGTGGAAGGCGATCAAGGTGGAGGCGTCAGATACCTACGACTGGCAGGAGGACTCGACCTATATTCGCTTGTCGCCGTTCTTTGACGAGATGGGCGCCGAGCCGCTGCCGGTAGAGGATATTCGCGGCGCGCGGATCCTCGCCATGCTGGGCGACTCAGTCACCACGGACCACATTTCGCCGGCGGGGAGCATCAAAGCCGATAGTCCGGCAGGCCGCTATCTGCAGGAGCATGGGGTTGCCCGGCGCGACTTTAACTCCTATGGTTCCCGTCGCGGTAACCATGAGGTAATGATGCGTGGCACCTTCGCCAATATCCGCATCCGTAACGAAATGGTCCCAGGGGTGGAAGGGGGCATGACCCGCCATCTGCCGGATCCTGAACCGATGGCGATCTACGATGCGGCGATGCTGTACAAGGCTGAGGGCACACCGCTGGCGGTGATTGCCGGTAAGGAGTATGGATCAGGTTCCAGCCGTGACTGGGCGGCGAAGGGGCCGCGCCTGCTGGGGATTCGGGTAGTGATCGCCGAGTCCTTCGAGCGTATCCATCGTTCCAACCTGATCGGAATGGGCATTTTGCCGCTGGAGTTCCCGCAGGGCGTCACCCGCAAAACGCTGCGGTTGACCGGGGAAGAGCGGATTGATATCAGCAATCTGCAGTCGCTTCAGCCTGGCGCTACGGTGCCGGTGACCCTGACTCGCGCTGACGGCTCGCAGGAAGCGATCCCTTGTCGGTGCCGTATCGACACGGCGACCGAACTCACCTACTACCGCAACGACGGCATCCTGCACTACGTTATTCGTAATATGCTGTGAAACAAAGGGCCAGCATCGCTGGCCCTTTTTCGGTTATTCCACCGGTTTATTCCGTCGGCTTGCTGTTCAGCAGATGGCCCATCTTGGCGGCTTTGGTGTCCAGATAGTGAGCGTTTTTCGGGTTACGCCCGACGATCAGCGGCACCCGCTCCACAATGTTGATCCCGGCTTCGGTAAGAATTTCCACTTTTTTCGGGTTATTGGTTAATAACCGCACCTGCTCAACGTTGAGCAATTTGAACATGTCGGCGCACAAGGTGAAATCGCGCTCATCGGCGGCGAAGCCAAGCTGATGGTTCGCTTCGACAGTGTCGTAGCCCTGATCCTGCAGCGCGTAGGCGCGGATCTTATTCAATAAACCAATGTTGCGTCCTTCCTGGCGGTGATACAGCAGGATCCCCCGACCTTCTTCAGCGATATGCGACAGAGCCGCTTCCAGCTGAAAGCCGCAATCACAGCGCAGGCTAAACAGGGCATCGCCCGTCAAACACTCTGAATGTACGCGGGCGAGGACCGGCGACTGCCCTGATATATCGCCATACACCAGCGCGACATGATCCTGTCCGGTTGCCAGTTCTTCAAAACCCACCATCAGGAAATCGCCCCAGGGGGTTGGCAGTTTGGCTTCTGCCACACGTTTAAGCTGCATGTGATTCTCCAGATTCTGTCAGCACCTGACTGTGCTTTCTGTTTCCCGCTATTTTGCCACAACGCCTGGAGGTTCTCCTAATCGCGAACGGTTAGCCGTGTGGAAAGCGCACAAACGATCTACTTTCCGCTATGATGTTCATCTACAAGGAGAAGGAGAGAAAATGCTGTTGATAGCCCGACGAACTGCTCTCGCGGCGGCGTTGCTGCTGGTTATGCCCCTCACGGTCTGGCTTTCCGGGTGGCTGTGGCAGCCTGGACTGCCGGTTGCCATGTTGAAAAGCCTGTGGTGGGTGACGGAAACGGTGACCCAGCCGTGGGGAATTATCACTCATGTCGTGCTTTGCGGCTGGTTCCTCTGGTGTCTGCGCTTTCGGCTGCGCGCGGCGTTGATCCTGTTCCTTATCCTTGCCGCCGCTATCCTGGCGGGACAGGGGGCGAAATCCTGGGTCAAGGCGCGGGTCCAGGAGCCGAGACCGTTCGTCATCTGGCTGGAAAACACAAGGCAGGTGCCGGTGACGCAATTCTACGCGTTAAAGCGTAAAGAACGCGCTAAACTGGTGCATGAACAGCTGGCGCAGGCGCAGGACATTCCGTCATTTTTACGCAAACACTGGCAGAAGGAGACGGGGTTTGCTTTCCCGTCAGGTCACACCATGTTTGCCGCCAGCTGGGCGTTACTCGCTGCGGGGCTGCTGTGGCCGCGTCGCCGCTGGGGCACAATCGCGGTGCTGCTGGTGTGGGCGACGGCGGTGATGGGCAGTCGCCTGGCGCTGGGCATGCACTGGCCGCTGGATCTCATCGTCGCCACGCTGATCTCCTGGCTGCTGGTCACGGTGGCCTGCTGGCTGACGCAGCGCCTTTGTGGGCCGCTCTCGCCGCCCGGAGAAGAGGCGCAGGATATTAAAAAACGGATGCCTGAAGCGGAATAATGTTGATTTTAGCGGCATCCGACCGCATATCCTGAAGAGTTGCCATGCTTTTTCATTCCACCGCTGCGGCGAAAATGATACTTTATAGGGCTGAAAGCGGGCTTTTTTCGCGCAACCCACATAACGGGAAGTCATGTGAAATATTTACTCATTTTCTTACTGGTGTTAGCAATCTTCGTCATTTCAGTGACGCTGGGGGCGCAGAATGACCAACAGGTCACTTTCAACTATTTACTCGCTCAGGGTGAATTCCGCATATCGACGCTGCTGGCGGTGCTGTTTGCCGCAGGCTTTGCCATTGGCTGGCTGATCTGCGGCCTGTTCTGGCTGCGGGTGCGTGTCTCACTGGCGCGCGCGGAGCGGAAAATTAAGCGTCTTGAGCATCAGATTGCCCCCGTCAGCCCGGCGGCTGTCGACGCAGGCGTGCCTGCGGTGAAGGAATAACCTCTTATGCTGGAGTTGTTGTTTCTGCTTTTACCCGTTGCCGCCGCTTACGGCTGGTACATGGGACGCAGAAGTGCACAACAGTCCAAACAGGACGATGCGAGCCGCCTGTCGCGAGATTACGTGGCGGGGGTTAACTTCCTGCTCAGCAACCAGCAGGATAAAGCCGTCGACCTGTTCCTTGATATGCTGAAAGAGGATACCGGTACCGTTGAGGCGCACCTGACGCTCGGTAATTTGTTCCGTTCGCGCGGCGAAGTCGACCGCGCGATCCGAATTCACCAGAGCCTGATGGAAAGCGCGTCGTTAACCTACGATCAGCGCCTGTTAGCGGTGCAGCAGCTGGGACGGGATTATATGGCCGCCGGACTGTATGACCGCGCGGAAGACATGTTCAAACAGCTGGTGGATGAGACCGATTTCCGCCTCGGCGCGCTGCAGCAACTGCTGCAGATTTACCAGGCGACCAGCGACTGGCAGTCGGCTATTGAAGTGGCTGAACGGCTGGTGAAGCTAGGGAAAGAGAAACATCGTGGCGAAATCGCCAACTTCTGGTGCGAACTGGCCCTGCAGCAGATGGCAGCCAACGATCTGGATAAAGCGATGGCGTTGTTGAGAAAAGGCGCCGCTGCGGACCGCACCAGCGCCCGGGTATCGATCATGATGGGCCGGGTGTGGATGGAAAAGGGCGACTACGCCAAAGCGGTGGAGAGCCTCGAGCGGGTTATCGATCAGGATAAAGAGCTGGTGGGTGAAACGCTGGAGATGCTGCAGACCTGCTACCAGCAGCTCGGCAAAACCGATGAATGGGAAGTTTTTCTGCGCCGCTGCGTGGAGGAGAACGCCGGGGCGACGGCCGAACTGATGCTGGCGCAGATCCTTGAGCAGCGGGAAGGCGTCGAAGCGGCGCAAAACTACGTTACCCGGCAGCTGGAACGCCACCCGACCATGCGCGTCTTCCATAAGCTGATGGACTACCATCTCAACGAAGCGGAAGAAGGGCGGGCGAAAGAAAGCCTTGGGGTGCTGCGAAACATGGTTGGTGAGCAGGTGCGCAGCAAACCACGCTATCGCTGCCAGAAATGCGGGTTTACCGCTCATACACTCTACTGGCATTGTCCGTCCTGCCGCTCGTGGGCGACCATTAAACCCATTCGCGGTCTCGACGGCCAGTAAAGCCAAAAAAAAGGCCTCCGTTAGTTACAACATATTTATGGCTTCACTCCTCTCCAGGCGCGGCCCCGGCAGCGCCATCGTCCGGTCAGGGCAGGTACGGCAGTCTGTTATTTTGTTCGCTTCACAGGTAGAATGCTGCCCGTTTACCTTTTTTGCGCCACCCCGGCGCCCATCAACACTAAGGTCTGGTCATGACGTCTACAGCTATCCCATCTTCCCGCGCTGTCACATCCTCTCCCGTTGTGGTTGCGCTCGACTATGATAATCGCGATAAAGCGCTGGCATTTGTCGACCGCATCGACCCGCGCGACTGCCGCCTGAAGGTGGGCAAAGAGATGTTCACCCTGCTGGGCCCGCAGTTTGTCCGCGATCTGCATCAGCGTGGGTTTGAGGTGTTCCTGGACCTTAAGTTTCACGATATTCCCAACACCACCGCCCGCGCGGTGGCCGCAGCGGCTGAGCTGGGCGTATGGATGGTGAATGTCCATGCTTCCGGCGGCGCGCGAATGATGACCGCCGCGCGCGAAGCGCTGCTGCCGTTTGGCAAAGATGCGCCGTTGCTGATCGCTGTCACGGTGCTCACCAGCATGGAGTCCAGCGATCTACAGGATCTGGGCATTACCTTATCTCCGGCTGACTACGCGGCGAAGCTGGCGGCGCTGACCCAACGCTGCGGCCTTGAAGGGGTGGTGTGTTCAGCCCAGGAGGCGGTGCGCTTTAAGCATGAGCTGGGGCAGGCGTTTAAGCTGGTGACCCCGGGGATTCGTCCGCAGGGCAGCGACGCTGGCGATCAGCGGCGAATTATGACTCCTGAGCAGGCTCAGGAAGCTGGGGTAGACTATATGGTGATTGGTCGCCCGGTTACTCAGTCGGCGGATCCAGCCGCGACGCTGCGGGCGATCAACGATTCTCTGCGCAAGGGGGCATAATGAGCGATTCCAACAGCCGTCTGGTCTACTCCACCGAAACCGGGCGTATCGACGAGGCGAAACCGGCGCCGGTGCGCCCGAAAGGCGACGGCATTGTGCGGATCCAGCGCCAGACCAGCGGCCGCAAGGGCAAAGGCGTCTGTCTGATTAGCGGGATTGATACCGACGATACTGCGCTAACCGCTCTGGCGGCAGAGTTGAAAAAGAAATGCGGCTGCGGCGGCGCGGTGAAAGATGGCGTGATCGAAATCCAGGGCGATAAGCGGGATTTACTCAAGTCGCTGCTTGAGGCGAAAGGGATGAAGGTCAAGTTAGCCGGTGGCTGATCGCTATTTTCCCTCTGCTCCAATGGTCTGGTTGAAATAACAAGGCCGCGGTAAATGCCGCGGCCTTGAATGATTTAACGTGCGTAAGTCAATTCGTGTGAATTATTCTTTTATTTCGTCAGATAATTAAATTATTTTCCGACCTGGTGACCAATAATACCACCGACTGCTGCGCCACCCAGGGTACCGAGCGCGCTACCGTCAGTTAACACCGCACCACCGATAGCGCCGGCGCCAGCGCCGATAGCCGTGTTACGATCGCGTTTAGACATGTTAGAGCAAGCGCTCAGAGACATTGCTACAGTGACAGCCAGAACGACAGCAGCCATTTTTTTGCTCGTTGAAGTCATCATTTTTTTTCTCCTGAATAATCTATTCATGGATTACAGCGCTCCTCTAAGCATAGCCTGATAAAGCAGCTTTAGGGCAATTCCATGAAGTTAAGGTGCGCAGGTGTCACGAAAATCACGCAGGTGATAGTCACTTCCTGTTATATCGCTAATAATAATTTTACTTTTTTTAAAATTTATCGTCAGGTAAAAAGTCTTAATTAGCGGCTCGGAATACTCTCAGAGCGATAAAGCGCCCCTTCCGGCGCTTTGGCAGGAGATGGGGCGACGGAAGATCAGATGTAGGGCACGATATCGACGGTCAGGCCGCTGCGGAGCAATTGTTCGCGACAGGCGTCCGGTAAGCGATCGTCGGTAATAACGCGATTAAAGCGGCCGGCGGGACCGAGCGGATAGGGATGTACCGCGCTGAATTTTGAACTGTCGCTAAGAATAATTGCCTCACAATGCTTCTCCAGCACGGCGTTCACCACGTCCGCACGCATCATATCGCGGCCAGTAAAGCCGGTTTCCGCCTGCCAACCGTCGATCCCGATGAAGGCTTTGCTGAAATGCACCTGCTGGATGAACTGACGGGTTAGCGGACCGACCATACTCTCACTGCGTTTCTGATAAATTCCGCCCAGCAGGATCACCTCTCCTGGGGTCTCTTTCAGCAGATGGGCGATATAGCTGCTGACGGTAATGATGGTGATATCGCCGCGCTCGGCCAGCGTACGCGCCAGCAGGGCATTGCTGCTGCCGTTTTCGATAAATACCGTTTCACCGGTATTCACTAGCGCCGCAGCCCGGCTGGCCAGCTCACGCTTAATGGCGAAATGGGTCATCATGCGGGTTTCGACATCTTCGCTGTCCAGCGGTACGGCATAACCATGAGTACGGCGCAAATAGCTCTGCTTTTCCAGCAAATTCAAATCCTGACGAATAGTAACCTCAGAGACACCGGTCATCTTCGCCAGATCGGCGACGCTCATGCGGCCTTTATCGATGACCACTTGCAAAATACTTTGTTGTCGGGCGTTCATAGCAACATCACTGTTAGGGGGCTATATGGCGAGCAACCGGTCCATATGGCCGGCTGCGGCATGGCTGATATTCAGATTTCCCAGGGCGCCTTGGGTTGGTTTTGTTGTTCAGCATCGTCCGCCGCCAGCGCCAGCAGCTCCGCTTTGAGGATCTCCAGATTATGGATCGCAGAATGGTAATCACCGGCAACCAGAATATCCAGCACGGTATCGATACGTTGAGCGAGCAGGTGGGCATTCACATCTGACATGGCATTATCCTGGTAACAAAAACGAATGAAATCAATGATGCTAAAAATGAATGAAAAAGAGAAGCGAAAAAAACGCACAACCTTAATCGGTGCGACGGAAATGGCTGGATAGAGAGGAAAGAAGCAGCGGTTCCCGCAGGAACCGCTGTGAAGGGGCGTCAGACCGCCGGACGCGCAATAATGCTGCGGGTTTCCATGCGAACTTCAGCGATAGTGACATCGATAACGTCAGTCACTTTATAGACTACTTCACCTTTGATCTGCACGGTACCGTTCTCCTGGCTGCACACCAGTTCGTCGCGCACGGCGTGGAGGAACGGGGCCGGAATAAAGGCGACCGCGCCATTGTCCACCAGACGCACGCGCATCCCGCCGCGGCTGACGTCGATGATCTCCGCCGCGAAGCGGGTATCGGTCCCGGCTTTATCGTTGAGGAAACGGGCGTACAGCCAGTCGGCGACGTCGCGCTCGGCCATCCGGTTGAGACGACGGCGCTCCGCCATCTGCACGGTGGCTTCATCCTGGGGACGCGCAATGGTCTCGCCTTTAATGATGGCTTTCAGCAGACGGTGGTTGATCATGTCGCCATACTTACGGATCGGCGAGGTCCAGGTGGCATAGGCTTCAAGCCCAAGACCAAAGTGCGGGCCCGGCTCGGTGCTGATTTCCGCAAACGACTGGAAGCGGCGAATGCGGCTGTCGAGGAAACCGGTCGGCTGAGCGTCCAGTTCCCGGCGCAGCTTGCAGAACCCTTCCAGGGTGAGCACTTCCGTCGGGTCGACGTGCACATCATGGGTTTTCAGCAGGGCGGCCAACTGCTCGGTATTCGCCGGGTCGAAACCGGTATGAACGTTATAAACGCCGAAGCCGAGCTTGTCGCGCAGAACGCGGGCGGCACAGATGTTGGCGGCGATCATCGACTCTTCGACAATGCGGTTGGCAATGCGACGCGGTTCCGCGACGATATCCAGCACTTCGCCTTTTTCGCCGAGAACGAAACGGTAGTCCGGACGGTCTTTGAACACCAGCGCATGGGTCTGACGCCATTCGCTACGACGCTGGCACACGTCCTTCAGCAGCGTAATTTGCTGCGCGATCGCCTCGCTGTCCGGCTGCCAGCTGCCGCGGCCTTCCAGCCAGTCAGAGACGTCGTCATAGGCCAGCTTGGCTTTCGATTCGATGGTGGCGGCAAAGAACTCGATATTGTCTTCGATGGTGCCATCGGCCGCCAGAGTCATCCGGCAGGCCAGCACCGGGCGCACTTCGTTAGCGCGCAGGGAGCAGAGATCGTCCGACAGCTCGCGCGGCAGCATTGGAATGTTGAAGCCCGGCAGATAGTTGGTAAAGGCGCGCACTTTTGCGGCGTTATCCAGCTTGCTGCCTTCGGCAATCCAGGCGGTCGGGTCGGCAATGGCGACCGTCAGCAGCAGTTTGCCATCAGCAGTGGACTCGGCATACAACGCATCGTCCATATCTTCGGTGCTGGCGCTGTCAATGGTGACGAAGTCGAGGGCGGTTAGGTCGCGGCGCGTCAGCCCCTCGTCGAGCATCTCGGTGGCGACGCCGTCCGGTGCCTCTTTCTCAAGATTATGGCGCGCCAGGGTTACCCACCATGGAACGAAGTGGTCGTCGCTAAAAGTGATGAACTGGGTCAACTCCGCGTAAAATCCGCGGTCGCCTTTTAATGGATGACGGCGCATCTCGGCGACGGCCCAGTCACCCTGTTTAAAATCGTGCTCAACGCCGCGGGCGGCGCGGCAGGGAATGGCGTCTTTCAGCAGCGGATGGTCAGGAACGATAGCGAGGCGATCGTCTTTCTTCTGGACTTTACCGACAAAACGAGTCAGGAAGGGCTCAACCAGCGATTCCGGCTCGGCGCTTTCGCGTTCTTTTTCAGAATGGATCACCGCGACGATACGGTCGCCATGCATCACTTTTTTCATCTGCGGCGGCGGAATGAAGTAGCTCTTCTGAGCGTCCACTTCGAGGAAGCCAAAGCCCTTTTCCGTGCCCTTAACGACCCCTTCCGCGCGCGGCGTCTGGGAATGCAGTTGCTGTTTAAGCTGCGCTAGCAGCGGGTTATCCTGAAACATAATTAGGTATTTTCGTGGCTAAAAGAGCGGCTGACATTTTTACGCGAATATGCCTGCCGCAGCAAGCGCTGTTTCAGCAATTTACGTCTGCTGACGCACATTGCCGAGGGCGATTTTCAGACGATTCATCCATCCGCACAGCCCGCTCCAGATCAACAGATCGATTGCTTGTTGCGCAGAGAGTCGATATTCCGCGAGGGGCGTTAACTGGGCGGCGCTAAACCGGTCAGGCGAGCGGGTTAACAGCTGCACCGCGGTCACGAGAGACCGGGCCTGAGGATGCTGCTGGAGCCAGTGATGGAGGGCCTGGTCGCCCTCCCGCAGATGGCTGGCGAACTCCTCTTCACCCTGCCAGTGGGGGAGCCAGGCGTCAAAACAGGTGGGGCTGCCATTGGTGCGCGCCGTGAGTAAGGCGACCTGCGGACCAAAGGTATCATCCGTGCTGAACTGGCGGATCAAGATCTCCAGAGGCGCGAATAACTGTGGGTCGCAGGCCAGCAGCGGCGCCAGCTCGCCCAGACCGGGCAGCGACTGCCAGCCGGCGATGCGCCGCTGACGCTCATCATCGGCATACTGCAGGTCGGGATCCGCAATGTCTGCCTGCCATGCTCCCGGCGGCGGGGCGAACAGCTCCGCGGGTGCCTCCTCTTGCTGGGGCATACCGGGGATCCAGCGCACCGGAAAGCCCTGGGCCGCCTGCAGGACGGCAATCGCCCGCGCCTGGAAGCCGACGAATCCGATAATCTGGTTGAACAGAATAATGTCCCGACTGGTTAAGCCCACTTCGTCCAGCTGGCTACGGGAGAGAGCGTTAATAACCGAGGGCGAACCGGCAAGCTGACGAGCATATTGCGTGATTTGCGCCAGACGACGGTTGCTCTCGCGCGAGGAGTCGGGGCCTGGCAGGGGAGCAAGGCGGGCGGCGTAGTGGTTACACAGCCGCTGGACGCCGTAGACCTGGGCGACGGTGAGCGCGGTGCTGAGTCGATCGTAAGCGGTAAAGGTCTGCAGGCGACTCACCGCCACCTGGTCGGGAAACAGCAGTTCGGCCAGCTGGCGTGCGGGGTGTAGCCAGTCAGCGTGGGCACGTAGCCAGGCGGCCGGCAGCGTCAGGTCCAGCAAAAAGCGGTCTTCAACATGGGCGGCTTCAGGGACGAGCGGCAGGACATCCACCGGGCAGATTGTTGACTGGGTTTCGTGATACCAGTGATTTTTGCCATTCACGCGGCGTGGCTCCATGGGCTTTCCTTGTTCGGTATGTGGCGAACCGCCGTTCCGCGGATCGTTTATGCAGAACTATCCTGGCGTAACCCGGAAGCAGGAGAAAATATTGATACGTGCTAACAAATAGCCGATTGGAATAACAGGTGGGGTGTAAGGCGTGGGGGAGGGAAGAACCCTCCTCACCGGGGCGAGGAGGGGAAGGAACTTATTTCAGTTCCAGCTCGTTCATGGCGGCGATATTGAACCCGCCGTCAACGTGAACGACTTCACCGGAGATCCCCGCAGACAGGTTGGAGCACAGGAAGGCTGCGCTGTTACCCACATCTTCAATGGTGACGGTGCGACGGATCGGGGTGACCGCTTCGCAGTGCGCCAGCATTTTACGGAAATCTTTAATACCGGACGCGGCCAGCGTACGGATAGGACCGGCAGAGATGGCATTGACGCGAACGCCTTCCGGACCCATGGCGTTAGCCATATAGCGGACGTTAGCTTCCAGAGAGGCTTTGGCCAGACCCATCACGTTATAGTTCGGGATCGCGCGCTCTGCGCCCAGGTAGGAGAGCGTCAGCAGAGCCGAACCCGGGTTCAGCATGCCGCGGCAGGCTTTGGCCATTGCTACGAAGCTGTAAGCGCTGATGTCGTGCGCGATTTTAAAGCCGTCGCGAGTGACAACGTCAACGTAGTCGCCGTCTAACTGGTCAGCCGGGGCAAAACCGATTGAGTGGACGAAACCATCGAATTTTGGCCAGACTTTTTCCAGCTCGGTGAACAGCGCGGTGATGCTCTCATCTTCAGCAACGTCGCACGGCAGCACAATGTCAGAACCCAGCGCGGCAGCAAACTCTTCTACGCGACCTTTCAGTTTCTCATTCTGATAGGTGAATGCCAGTTCCGCGCCTTCGCGGTGCATTGCCTGCGCGATGCCGTAGGCGATGGACAGTTTGCTGGCGACGCCAGTGATCAAAATGCGCTTACCGGAAAGAAAACCCATAGCTTTAATCCTTATCGTTATTGCTTATTTTTACTTTAACAATCATAACGTTAACATTGTTATTTCAAAATAACTCAAATTTAGCCGGGAATTATATCCCACTGACGACCCCTTGTGTCACGATATTTTTCAGCCGGTCCGCGCCGCGCGGGGCAAAAGTACATCGCGATAGCTGCAGTATATCATCTCTCCTGACGATTATTTGAGCGCGATCTCCGCCAGCAGCAGGCGTCCATTGCTGCCCACGGGACGCAGATTCCGCGGGGATCCACCGCGCCAGCAGAGGCCGCTGCCGGCCGCGCAGCGCCGCCCGGCCAGATCCCACTCGCCTTGTAGAACATAAGCAACCCCCTCGCTGGCAGGGCATTGCAGGTCGCTAACGACCTGAACTGTCGCCGACGCGCGCCCGCGCTGAGTCATGATATTGAAGTCCAGCCCTGGCGCAACGATCCCGACGCTGGACAGCGCCCATTCGCCGGGGAAAGCCCACGGCTGCCAGAGCGCCAGCGGTTGGTCGATATTCTCGCCACACAGCCGTAGCGGCTGCCCCGCCAGCAGAGTAATGACCCGGTCGACGCCAGGAAAGGGGGAGAAAGGGCCATCCGCCTGCAGGGTGGCAATACTCGCTCGCCAGAGAAAAGGGGCATCTGGAGCGGATACGCAGATGATTTCGCGCGTCTCTCCGCCGCCGTTTTTCCACGGCGTGACGGGGAGCGTCGAAAGTTGAAAAGGGACCATCATGGGCAGCATACCTTAGTTAATCGCTTCCGGCGTCAACAATAAGCACCGCCTTGAGCTAGTTTAGTAACTTTCTGCAATACAAATATTTTACATATTCGTCACAAAATGAGAGTGCATGCAAGGCGGTGAGTTGTCAATGCTTGTATATACAAGAACGATTGAGTGAGGTGATATTAATAACTTGAGTGAGGAATCTATGTCTTCGTTTTCGTCTACAGACGGGCAGTCAAAGAGCAATTATGCTGGAATGAGTGAAAGGCGGTCGATTGATTACATCCCGGAAAGCGAACGGCATGGACACCCTTTTAGCCAGTTCACCCTTTGGTTTGGCGGCAATCTGCAAATTACGGCGATTGTCACTGGCGCTTTAGCCGTTGTGCTGGGCGGCGATGTAGTGTGGTCTCTGGTCGGGCTTCTGGTCGGTCAGATGCTGGGGGCGGCGGTGATGTCTCTGCATGCGCTGCAGGGACCGCGACTGGGACTTCCGCAAATGATCCTTAGCCGCGCCCAGTTTGGGGTTTTTGGCGCGGTGGTGCCGCTGGTGCTGGTTTGCGTCATGTATATCGGTTTTTCTGCCAGCGGCACCGTATTGGCCGGGCAGGCAATGGCCAAACTACTGAATATCAGCCACGTAGCCGGGATGCTGATATTCAGTGCGATTATTATCGTTATCGCCGTCCTCGGTTATAAGGTGATCCACAAGCTGGGCAAACTGGCGAGTATCGTCGGAATTCTCGCCTTCGTTTATATGTTCATCACGCTGCTACTTTCGGCCGATCTCAGTGCGCTCGCGCACAATAACCATTTTTCGCTGCCGACGTTTTTATTAGCCGTATCGCTCTCCTCATCGTGGCAGATCGCTTTTTGCCCCTATGTATCCGACTATTCGCGCTACCTGCCACGCGATGTTTCCGCCACGAAAACGTGGTGCTCAGTGTTTTTCGGCACCGTATTGGGTACACAAACGTCGATGACGCTCGGGGTTCTGACAGCGGCCATTGCCGGCAGCGCGTTCCCTGGTCACGAGGTGAGCTATCTGGTGGGATTAGGTAAGAGTCAGGCGATGGCCATGGTTATCTATTTCGCCATCTGTTTTGGTAAAATTACCTTCACTACCCTCAATGCGTACGGCAGCTTTATGTCGCTGACCACCATTGTTTCCGCCTTCCGCCGGCAAACCGTGCTGTCACAAAAGTGTCGCATTGCATTCGTGGTGCTGATGGTGACGGCTTCCTGCATTATCGCGTTGCTTAGCGAACCCGCTTTCTTAAAGCATTTCACGCATTTTCTTCTGTTTCTGCTGGCGTTCTTTGTGCCGTGGAGCGCCATCTGTCTGACGGATTATTATCTTATCTCGAAGGGCGCCATCGATATTCCGGCGCTAAGCGACCCGCAGCAACGCTACGGGTTCTGGAACCTGTACGCGATCACCCTGTATATCGTCGGTGTGCTTATCCAGTTGCCGTTCATTGAGAACCCGTTGTTCCATGGTTCGCTCACGTGGATCTTCGCCGGTAACGATGTCTCATGGATAATAGGCTGGTTTGGCACCGGGGTTCTTTACTACGCGCTGCGCCGCTTTGACCGCCGGTCGCTGCCGGCGCAGAGTCTTTTCCCTTCTACCTGAATGACAAGGGCGGCGTGAGGGCCGCCCCTGCCGTTGCCTGCCAGCTATTTCCCGTCTTTGCGCCAGGCGTCGGCGGTGAGGGCTTCCCCGAAGTGGCCGGCGATCAGGCGCCGGGTCAGGTCGTGCAGCGGCGAGGCCAGCACATCGGCAGTGCTGCCGCGTTCGACCACTTCGCCGTTATGCATCACCAGCACCTGATCGCTGATGTGTTTCATCATTCCCAGGTGCTGAGTGACATAGATATAGGAGATGCCCTGTTTCTCCTGCAGCTCCAGCATCAGGTTGATAAGCTGGGAGCGCATCGACATATCCAGCGAGGCCAGCGCCTCATCGCAGACGATAACCTTCGGGCGCAGGATCAGCGCCCTGGCGAGGCCGAGACGCTGCTTCTGACCGGGCGCCAGCATATGGGGGTAGTAGCTGACGTGGTCCGGCAGCAGACCAACCATGCGCAGGGTGTCGATTATCTGCTTCTGCCGCGCCTCGGCGTCGAGATCGGTATTCAATCGCAGCGGAAAATCGAGGATCTGCGAGATGCGCTGGCGCGGGTTCAGCGAGGTCGACGGATCCTGAAAGATCATGCGAATCTTCTGGCTGCGGTAGGAGTAATCCCCAAAAGTCAGCGGATGATCGTCAATCAGCAGTTCGCCGCTGGTGGGTTCCACCATGCCCGCCAGCATCTTCGCGAGGGTCGATTTCCCGGAGCCGTTCTCGCCGATAATCGCCAGCGTCTGCCGTTCACGCAGGGTAAAACTCAGCGGCTTAACCGCCTCAACCGTCTGACGGTGAAACCAGCCGGTGCGGTAGCGAAAGGTCTTACTGAGTTGGCGAACTTCCAGCAATGTTTCGACCATTTCACTCTTTCTCCATGTTCAACGGGAAATGACAGGCGTACAGATGGTTGCGCGCCCCGGTAAGACGCGGCGTTTCGATACACTCGCGCTGGGCGTACGGGCAGCGCGGCCCCAGCCGACAGCCGATAGGCAACTGCTCCAGTAGTGGGATCGCTCCAGGCAGGGTGTTGAGGCGACTTTTATGCGGCATGGCGCTACCGAAATCCGGGATCGCGCGGATTAACGCCTGGGTGTAGGGGTGATGTGGGAGGGTGATCAGCTCTTCGCTGGGCCCACTCTCCACCGTCTGCCCGCAGTACATGACGTTGATTTTATCCGCCCATTTGCTGAGCATTTGCAGGTCATGGCTGATCAGCAAGATGGTGGTGTTGTTGTTCTGGTTGAGCCGCGTCAGCAGGCGAATAATCTGCGCCTGGGTGGTCGGCTCCATGGCGTTGGTCGGCTCGTCGGCAATCAGCAGACGCGGCTGGTTGGCCAGGGCGATGGCGATCATCACCTTCTGGCACTCGCCCTCGGTCAGCTGATAGGGGAAGCTGCGCATGGCATCTTTGTGATCTTTAATGCCGACGCGGTGCAACAGCTCGATGGCCCGGCGCTTGCGCCAGCCCAGCCGTTGCCACCAGCGGCCCTTGTAGGTCCAGCCGGGGATACTCTGAATCAGCTGCTGGCCGATGCGCTCAGAGGGATCGAGGCACGACTGGGGCTCCTGAAAAATCATCGACACGTTATGGCCGATCAGCTTCCGGCGCTCGCGGTTCGACAGTCGCAGCAGGTCAATGTCATCGAAGCGCATGCGGTCGGCCGTGACCCGCCAGTTGTCTTTGGTCACGCCGCAGATAGCTTTGGCAATAAGGCTTTTCCCGGAGCCGGATTCCCCCACCAGGCCGCGGATTTCGCCTTCGGTCAGCGTCAGGCTGACGCGATCGACGGCTTTTACCCAGCCTTCGCTGGTTTTAAATTCAATGGTTAAGTGACGAATATCGAGTAACGGCATTATTCTACCCCGGCAATGATCGCCCGGCGAATACCGTCGCCCAGCAGGTTGACCAGCAGTACGCTGAGCATAATCGCCGCCCCGGGGAGCATCACGGTCCACGGCGCCACATAGATAAGCTCCAGCGCATCGCCCAGCATGGCTCCCCATTCCGGCGAAGGCAGCTGGGCGCCGAGATCAAGAAAGCCCAGCGCGGCAATATCCAGAATGGCCATCGACAGGGCGCGAGTGATCTCGGTCACCAGGCCGGAGGCGATATTGGGCAGGATGGCGAACAGCAGAATATTCAGCGTCGAGGCGCCGTCAAGGCGGGCGGCGATGATGTACTCTTTCTCCAGCTCATCGTGGACCATGCTGTAGACGGAGCGCACCATGCGCGGCAGCAGCGCCAGCCAGACGGCGAACATCGCATGGCTGAGATGCGGCCCGGCAAAGGCGACGACGATAATCGCCAGCAGCAGCGAGGGGATGGAGAGCAGGGTGTCGAGGATATGGTTCATCACCGCCGAGCGCAGGCCGTGGGTCGATCCGGCAATCACACCCAGCACCAGACCAAACAGCGTGGCGCCGAGGGTGACGACAAAAGCGCCGCCGACGGTGGGCGCCGCGCCGCTCAGCAGTCGGCTCAGCACATCGCGGCCGAGGTCATCGGTTCCCAGAAAGAAGGAGACTTCGCCATAGCGCGACCACGACGGCGGCAGCAGCTGATAGCCAAGGAACTGCTGATCGATGCCATAGGGGGCGAACCAGCCGCCGAAGACGCAGAGCAGCAGCAGGCCCGCGCAGCCGTACAGACCGATCATCGCCGTGGTGTCGCCATAGAACTTACGCCATACGGTGCGCAGCGCGCCGGGCGGACGCTTTTCCAGATAAACGCTATCGTAGGGCATATGAATCCGTTTTAAGTTTGTTAGTCATGCTTTAAGTCTTTTCAAAAATCCCGCTAATAACAACATCTTGCCAGCATAGAGTGCTTTAATTTTGTGTGTTCTGCATTGATTTGAAGGTTATCAATTTAAGTAAAATGTGTACACTGATGTGTATATCGTCTTCCGGAGTGTACACATTGCTTACCGACACAAAATTAAGAAAAGCTCTTGGCAAAAAGAGAGACCAGATCGAGGTCATTTCGGACGCTCATGGTCTGAATGTCCGGTTGTCTACTTCCGGCAGTATAACATTCTTTTACCGCTACAGATGGAACGGGAAAGCCGCTCAGCTAACGATTGGCGATTATCCAACCACCTCCTTATCTCAAGCTCGCGAACGTAGACAGCAGTTCAGGGCCTGGTTGACAGAAGGACTCGATCCGAGACGGCAAACAGTTCTGGAGAAACAGAAAAAAGTCGAAGCACTCACCGTTAAAGAGGCTTTCGATTACTGGGAAAAGTATTACTGCATCCCTGAAGGTCTTGTGAAAATCAAGGTTAACCGGCGGGACTTCAATAACCATATCGCGCCTGTGCTGGGGGACATGATTGTTGATCAGACCACTAAAGCGCACTGGCTTAACCTTTTTGATGGCATGGGGCGAAGAGTTGTCACTGGTCAGATGCTGGGGCTGATGCAGCGTACGTTCCGTTTCTGCTCCAATCGAGGGGTAATTAATGTTAACCCAATTGAAAGCCTTAGGCGCTCTGACGTAGGTCTCACAGCATCCGTAAAAGATCGCAGATTGAGTGATGAGGAAATCAAAACGGTTTGGAACATTCTTCCTGAATTGAAGTACAGACAACAGCTGATAATGAAGTTTCTCATCATGACTGGCTGCCGGAGTACAGAGATTAGGACAGCAAGATGGGAGTGGTTCGATTTCCATGAGCAAACGTGGACCATTCCGGCAAGCGATTATAAAACCGGGAAATCGGTCAGAAGGGCACTCCCCGAGGCAGTAGTAAGAATGATGTTAGCAGAGAAGGAAACGTCAGTTTCAAAACACGTTGTGACACTGTCACGTTACAGAGGGCCAGAAGATGACAGACCGCCACAACAACCAAACGTCGCTCTGTTTTCTGCTCAGATTATAGCTAAAACAGGCATGAAACCCTGGTCTCTCCATGACCTCAGGCGAACAGTGGCGACACGCCTTTCTGAATTAGGTGCGCCGCCACATGTTGTGGAAAAACTGCTTGGCCATCATATGGCAGGTGTCATGGCACGTTATAACCTGCATGATTATCTGGATGATCAGCGTCACTGGCTTGCTGTTTGGCAGGATCACCTTGAGAAGCTGGTTGGTCAGCCTCTGGTTTGATCCCCACGTTATCTTCCCAGGCCAGCAAGTCTGAAAGTCTCCACCTTTTAGGGCTGCCATTTATTTTAGGCTGCGGGAATGGCTGAGCAAAGTAAGAGGGCATCCGGGATGGGGTGCTCCAGAAATAGAGTGTGCTGCGCGATATTTTGTATCTGGACAGAACGTCATCGGTTATCAAAATTTCATCTGATTTATGAGATGTATTAGTCATAAAAACCCCTTAGTTACATTGTCCAGGCAGATGGTGTAGCCGGCGCGCGCAGCTCATGGCTGTGGCCACATAGCTACTTTTTCTGTTAACAACTTCTACAGTGATCTTTGAGCCTTGAACCACCACCGTATAAGTTCTCTTCGTTTTCTGTCGCCCGTAAGCTCCATAAAGCTCAACGTGTTTTGCCAGCGCGGCATCGCACGCCTGGCGGCCCAGAGGGGAGTGTCTGCTTCGGTTAATCAATCGCATATACATTCCTTTATCGGGAGAGTTTCCTCTCCCGATCTGGTTAGCCCACGTATTCCGGTTTCATGTCGTCCAGGGTGATGCGGAACTGGTCATACAGTTCATCGCCGAGGTGGCGTTTCGCGCCGTTGAGAATGCCTTCAGCTTTAGCGAACAGTTCGACGGCTTCCGGTTCTCCGGGATTGGGTAGAGAGTTGATCGCGGCCTCAACTTTGTTTCGGGCGTCTACCATGAAATAACGCTGCACGGCTTTACCTTTCAGCTCGGTGAAAAGAACAGTGCCCAACACAGCTTTCTCTTTATCCAGATCCGCCCTGATGGCTTTTGCTGCATCGACCGATTCGGCGCGCTCAATGCGGTCACGGAAATCATCTGCCAGGGAAATATTGAGAGCTGCATCCTGCGTGCTGGTGGCGATGTCTGTTCCTCTGGTGATCTCTGCCACAGACATTCTTTGCGCCGGCGCCGGGTTTATTTCTCGCTCGGGTCTTTGTTCAACTTCATCCGGGCTGTAAACACCCAGGATGACTTCCGGGCAGTACAGGCGAGCCCAGTATTTGACGCCCAGATAAGCGATTTGCTGTTTCGGGTTAGAAACCCACAAAGGAGAATTACGTGTGACGACTCCAGAGAGATAAAGTGGCTCCCCCCAAGTGATTTCTGATTCACCGCGCAGAATCGCGCCGACCTGGACGAATAACCCGATTTCGTCCTCATCTGTCCAACCTCGTACACGCTCGGTGACATTGTATTTCCCGTTTTTGCCGTGCTTTTCCCGGGTGACCTCTTGAGTCCTGGTGCAGCGCTCCCAGTCGCCGCCGTAACGATAGTGAAAGCGGCCATGAATGGCGCTTGAGCTGGCGATTACCGCATTGACCAATTGGGCTTCATACCCAAGCACACCGTTTACCAGATGCGTTTTTTGCGCTACTGCGTAGGGATTCATGCCCCATTGCATTGCCTGCATAACGATCGCCATGCAATCGGCTGGTTTACCCGCGAGGTGTGCAGGTACCGTCACCTGAGAATCTGCCATCAGGTTTGCAAATGCCGTTAGCTGGCCGAGCGCCTGCACGTTGAAGATGGCGTTACTGGCAGAAATGGTATTTGGAGCCTGTTGCTCAGTGGTAACAATATTGGTGTTTTCCATCGTCATATCCCCTTATGCCTGTACGCGCAGCGCTTCGAGACGGCGCACATCAAAATCGTTGAGTTCTTCGGCGTAATCCTCAGTGATTGGCGCCGGCCATTCGCCAGTGTCGAAACCGTTCGCGATGACACGCATTGCTTTGCGATATTCCAGCATGCCGAGTTCCAGCAGTTCTTCGGATGCCTCGATGATGGCGATCCAGTGGTAGTTCTCGTCTTTGTTAACGAATATCCAGAAGAACTGGTCAAGGGCTGCGGTTTCGCAGTACATAGCCGCGCTCAGGTGGTAATCGCGCTCGATGATTTCCCGGTGCAATTTGGCGCGCAGGCCTTCCTGCTTGATGTTCCACATGCTGATGGTTTTAAGGTCCGCACCGATGCGCAGGCCGCCCATGTCTATCTCAAGGTCAGGACGCACGCGAACTTCCAGCCCGGTTTCCTCATCAATGCCGAAATAGCTCACCTCGACGGCACGGCTCGGGTGCGTCAATAACTTGCCGGCGGTCGGGTGATTCAGGAGTGCTTTCTGAATGGCCAGCGCAGTACTTAGCTGCTGATGGGTAACCAGCACTTTTCCTTCAGGGTTTTCGTGCCATGCATCCAGCAGCTCATCGGCAAACACGGCATCCGGTTTAACCGATTTCACGGCCTGAATCAGATCGGCCTTTGTGCCAGAGACTTTCAGCGGCTGCGCCTTCTGTGCTTCCTGAGCAACCAGGTCAGGGTTAATGATTGCCAGCTGTTCCAGTAAGGCATCGCGGCTGCCGCTGGTTTTCACCTGGGCGGGCAGAGTAGCGTTATATTCCTTGATGCATGCCTTCATTGCGGTAGCGGTTTGCTTTTGACCGTCTTCAATGCGCTGGAACTCAGCAGGCAAAGACATATAACCCTGGCCGGTTTCTTCAACTGATGTACCCAAAGGAACCTGGGCGGGCAGGGTCGCGTTGTATTCCTCCAAGAATCTCTTGATGTCATCTGCGCTGAGCAAAACCGGAAGCCCGTTGTTGTATTCGTCGATAAACGCGCGGATCGTCGCAGTCGTGGTGAAGGCGCCTTCCGGGATTTCCGGCTCGATGCTGAACTCTGTTTCCAGCTGCTCAGGCTGCAGCGCCAGTGCATGCACCAGATTTCCCATATCCAGAACAGGGGAGCGTACCTTCTGGATGGTTTTAGATACGTGGCGTGCCTCGAAATACATCAGCGATACCCGTGCATCTTTAACCATCGTGGAGCTGATACCGTTAGCGGCGTGGTAGATCTCATTTGGCACGCCTTCATATCGACCAGGCTCGAAATACTCCGGCCATGCTGGCGCTGCTTGTTCAGCCACTTCCTCTTCATCGCTATGAGCACTCTCGGAAACCTGGCTTTTCAGCACTTCGGCGGTAAGATCCGGGCAGCGTTCAGCCAGTATTTTGCTCATGTTCACGGCAGTTGTTTGCGCAGGAGGCTCATCAGCGCCTTCGCCTGCTGATACCGCATTATCATTTTCGTCTTCGACCGGCTGAGCCGTTTCCATCTGCACATCGCTGGTGGTTTCCCCGGAATTAGCTGGATGTAATTTTTCTTCTGCAGCGCGCTGGCGCGCCTGGTCCACGATAGAAAGTGCTGGTGTTGGTGATGTCTGGCTATCCATCAGACCATCAATCGAAAAAACACCATTGCCCATGTTTGAAACTTCAGGCTGTTTGGGCTTGGTCAGGTCTTCGGTTACCCACTTCTGATCTGTAGGGCCGCTAATCCCTTCAACATATTCGCCGCGTTCGGCGGCCAGAACCTGATTAGCGTCAGGACGTTTCTTTTGAGCTTCTTTCACCAGTTCGGTGCCAATTACCTGAAAGTCAGTTGGGAGAGTTTCCAGGTCAGGCACACCTTCATCTCCATCGATAGCCTTTTTCACAGCGTCCAGAGTGACGGCGGCAGATGAAACATGACCAGCTTTTTCAAGCGTTTCAGCAGAAGGGGCGTCATGCTTATGCTCGGTCAGGTTCGCATTGATATAGGTCTGCAGACTTACCGGGAAATGATGAATATCGCTGGTGGCGCCACGAATAAGGGCAAAAATGGCTGCGCGGGAATAATCCAGGATGCCTGCGACCTTGCGCAGCGCTGCAGACCATTCCTTGAACGGACTTTCTTTCTTCTGGACGATCTCTTTGGCCCGGCGGTGAATTGATGCCGGGAAATTGTAGATATCGAAATCCATTGGCATTGTGGCCAGGGCTATTTCTACATCGAGCGTATCAAGGGTATGGGTGTAGTCAGGATTGCGATCGGTTTTATTACCGCCGCCAGCATTCGTACCTGCATCAGTTTTCATAACCGAAGAAATGCAGTTACCGGCAGCCCATTCCCTGGTGAGAATGCCGCGGTCGATCGCGTTAGTAGCGAACCACAGCTTTGCAAACTGGATACGCTTGCCGAGCTCATGCCGTTTCCCTTCGGGGAAGACTTTTTTATTGGCACTGGTGAATTTCCAGAGCGCCGGCATATCGTATTTTTTGATTTCAGGGATATTCTCGGCGGCCAGAATCAGATCCTGGACGGCTGCGTTATCAGTGTCCATTTCAAGAACTGACAGCTCCTGCCGGTGAGGCATGCTGATTTGATAAACGTGGCGTTCTTCGGCCATATACTGCGCCAGCAGCTGAGTGCGAAAGGGGAGTTCTGCCACGTTAAAAAGCGCGCTTGAATCGTTCTGGTATTCATCGCTACCGAAAGTTTCCACGGTCTCACCTTGTGCCGCGTCACCAGTAGTATTGGCATCAACCAGCTCGCTACTAACGGGCTCAGCGGATACTCCGGCATCATCGATGTGATGATCCGCAGGCACCTGACCTGGCTTCAGAGCCCAGGTGCGACCATCATCGCCGAGCTGGTAGCGCTCGCACCATGAGTAATCGAGAACACCTTCCGCCGGCAGGTCATTGAATACCGGGAAATCGGTGCGAATTGGTTTTTGATAATCCTTACCGCGGCCTGTTTCGATCCCAGCGTCTTCCAGATCGACATCCAGCTGCAGCAGGGCGCGAGCTTCTGATTTATTAGTGCGCCAGATTACGGCATCAGCTTTACCCGATTTTTGAGTCGCTTTTATCAGATAAAAATATTCCATGTGATAGCCTCTATTTTGGATGTAGAATCCCCCGGGCCATTGGTAGCGCCCATTTAGGGTGGTCATTGGTTTTGGTAATTTCCGGTGTAACTTTGGTCGGTGGCACCGGACGTACAGCCCGCTTCGGCGGGTTTACGTTAGCCCTCGTGAGCCATCTGGTCGTGAGAGGCGCAACGTTCAGAGCAATACTCTTTTTCTTTCCGTGCGAGCTGGTTCCCCTGGAGGTACAACAGGGTGCTTACCACTGGTTTTCCCTCGATAGCTTTGCGGCAATAACCGCATTTCTTCTGCATTCTTCCCCCTACATTTGCACCGTGAACCCTGCCGGATGCTCGTCCAGTACACCTTTCAGCGGATAACATTCAGCTTTCACATGTTGCTCTTATGCAGCTGCCTTGCAGTCATTCTCAGTGTCGTAAACGCCGAGCAGGACATCCTGATTACCGCCCGTCAGCATGCTGACGGTGAGAACCAGAGCGAACATCGTGCTCATGAAGGGTCTCCTTTTTGCGCGAGCATGTAGCACACCCGGCGGATGAAAGCTGACAGCGGACTTAAACGAACAGCCTGCTGACGAGCGGGTTTGCGTGCGAAATCAATCATGTAAATAACTCCCTCAGTGCGCAGAAAAGCGCGATCCAGATGAAGAGCCCAATTACTGCTGAAATGACCATGGCTCTGATGCCTTGCTTACTCATTTCAACCTCAGCCATTACGTGGCCAGCGGAACAAGAAATACTTCTGCGCTTAATGTAAGACGGTGGATGGCCGTCGGTTGTTATCACCGAGTCCTCTCGGCTTGACTCTAATTACTACATATCTGTGATGTTGCAACGTGGTAAATTTAGCGTGTCGCTAAATTTCATGCAATAGCAAAATGCTAAATTATCTGGTGTGTTGTTTTAGCGTATTGATTAATAATGGATTTAAGTTCTGTCGATAACGAGGAGGGACATTGAGGAGACAAAAAAGCCCGCGCAAAGGCGGGCTAAGGAGTCCAAATAGGAGTTTAGGGAATATTCAGAATTTTAGCGTCAACGACAACCCCAATGATTTTGCAGTTGCCGTTAACTTCGATCATCGGATAAGCAGGGTTAAGGGGTTTTAGAAAGCGTCTGCCAGCATCGATAACTAGTTTCTTAAAAGTAGCTTCATTATCGCCATCTAGTTTGGCAACCACTAATTTTCCATTTCGAGGCTCTACTTCAGGATCTACCAGAATAGCAGCCCCTTCAGGTATGCTCAGACCTGCAGGAGAGGTCATTGAATCTCCTTTTACATCCAGCCAGAAGGAGTCCTCAGAGCATACAACAGTCGTATCGTACCAACGATCGATCGCTCGTCGGTGATATGGTTCTACAGCTTCCATCCATTGCCCCGCGCTTACCCAGCTGATTACAGGATAACTTCCTTTCGTCTCATTCAATCCTCGAAACGAAACGTTCGAAGATGTTTCTTTGGCATGTAAAACATCCATCCAGCCAAAAGGCAGATTAAGCGCAGACTCAATTTTGCGGGCCATCTTATCGCCAATATTGCGATGAGGATTTGGACCCAGAAGCTGGCTAAGAGCTGCCGGGCTTGTCTCAATGAGTTCGGCGAACTGTGCCTTTGTCATTCCAGACTCGCTCTGGCGCTTCTCGTACAGAGATTCCAGGTTGGCTTTTCTGATTTCTTTATTTTCCATCCCTGCATTGTTGTCGTTTTTAGCAAAATGATAAATGCGCAAATTGCTAAATGTTGCTTGCGTAGTATTTAGCATAACGCTAAACTCCAAAATTGTTGACTCAACCGGAGACACCAATGAGTACAGAACTACACCGCTGGCGTAAGGGCGCCACAACTGACGAATGGGCACAACTAGCGAAGCTGGCGAATACGACCCCGGGCTATCTGGATCAGATTGCCTACGGTAATCGCCGTGCATCTCCCGAAATGGCATCCGCAATTGAAGATGCTACAAGATTTTTTCACAGCCAGGCCCCGGTGCTCAAAGAAAGCCTTGTATTCGTCACTCCGCGTAATACGGCACTCTGAACATTAAAGAGAAAATCATGCGTTCACTTACCTATCAAAAAAATACCGGATTCAACACCGGTGCCTTGATAAAGCGAAATCAGCTGAGAGAGTTAGATCACGACGGTATTCGCTCTGCCGTTCGCGCCTGGGCAGCAGCTGAAGGGCAGGATGTTGTCTCGGCATACATCATCGATGAGTGGCGACAGCAGGGCGGCGAGGAGATCGCGTTTCCTGATGATATCAGCCGTGCCAGACAGAAGCTTTTTCGCTACCTGGACAACCCGGCCGAGTCTGAGCGCTATCGCGAGTACGTCCGCCTTCTTACCCCGGCAATCATGACCGTTCTTCCGTTGGAGTTCCGCCATCGCCTGATGCCTCAGGACGATATTTTGTCGCGCCTGTCTTCGGCCATGAAGGAATGCGCTGAAGCAAAGCAGGCGGTGATGCTGAACGCGCCAGAGCACCAGAAACTGAAGGAAGTGAGCGAGGGTATAGCGTCGCTTTTCAGGCTAATGCCTGAGCAGACAGGAGCGCTGATGACGATCGTGAGCTCAATGCTCGGCGTGATGTAAGCGGGGTATCCATGAATCACATCGAATTTATTGAAAAGAACGTCCGCGACGAACTTCTTCGCCAGGGCTTCACGCAAGCAGTGGCTCAGGGGGGGCATACCAGGCTGTCGACATGTACAAGCGGATGTCACAGGCAAGCCGCAAAGGGGGAATGTTTGACGATGTTATGCGACACGCAAAGTTATGGGCAGAGAAGCAGACCAGCGCAGCTGAACGTCGGGAAGCAAAGCGCAAAGTGCGAAAAGGCGGCGACCAGGCTGGGTTGTTCTGAAAGGGTGAAGACTGTTGTGCGCCAACACAGCCAGTCTTCGGGTGAATTAATTGGGTCAATTCACGGGATGAAGTATGTCAAATACCGCTGAAGTTATCAATTTTCCGATTAAAACCGAGCGTTCGGGAGGTCAAATGGCCGACCTGGCTAACGGGTATACCAAGATCGCAAACGAGATACAGAAGCTCAAGCCGCGTCTGCGGATGTCAGGTCGTGAGTGGCAGTGTCTTGAGGCTGTTATCTGGCTTACCTATGGATGGAACAAGAAGCAGGACCGAGTAACAAACACGGTGATTGCTGAACTGACAGACCTCGGAGAGTCGCATATTTCCGACACAATCAAATCTCTCGCGGAGCGGAAAATTATCTTCGCTCATAAGCAGGGAGTGATGAAAATTGTCGGTATAAATACTGAGCTATCTGAGTGTATTTTAGACAAACCGAAAACGGGAAAACCTTTCCCGGAATCGGGAAAAGTGTTACCGAAAACGGGAAAACCTTTCCCGGAAACGGGAGACACCCAATACAAGAACAAGAACAATAGTAAAAGATCTTCTTCGTTTCGGAATTCTAAAGAATCCCGAAACGAGGAAACTTTGAAGTTTCTCTCTCGTCATCCAGAAGCGGCCGATGGGATTTATACCCCTGCAGGTAAATCCTGGGGAACAGCTGACGACCTCAAAGCCGCGCGATGGATTTTCGATAAAGCCCTCACCGTGAATGCCTCCCTCTCAGAGCCGAACTGGGTTGAATGGGCGAATGCCATCCGCCTGATGCGCCTGCAGGACAAGCGCACGCACTATGAAATCTGCGAACTGTTCAAGTGGGCAAATGAGGATGGTTTCTGGCAGGGAAACATCCTCTGCCCCTCAAAACTACGTAAGAAGTGGGACCAACTCACAACTCAACGCCTGCGCAGCCATGGCCCATCAAAAACCACATCAGGCGCCAGTGCGCTGGACAATACCGACTGGATCGACGGGGTACTCGAATGAAATCTATCGCAGAAAGCATGCATAACTTCGATCGGAATAACTTTCAACGTATCGCCGTCGGCATGCCTGAAATCCAGGATGCACAGAGCTTTGCACATCAGGCGACAAAGACGGCTGAGGTATTCAACGAACTGTTTCGCCAGCTGCTCGCCGTATTCCCGGCGCTGGCCAACAAATCAGCGGAAGATCTCAACGAGATGCGTCGCCAGTGGCTCCTGGCGTTCAAGGAAAACGGGATCACCACGGTTGAGCAGATTAACGCAGGTATGCGGGTTGCGCGCAAACAGGAAAAACCATTCATGCCCTCGCCGGGGCAGTTCGTCGCCTGGTGTCGTTCTGAGGAAGTGGTTGCGGCTGGTCTTCCTGATGTTAACGAGCTGATGGAGATGATTTATCGCTACTGCCGGACCCGAGGACTTTACCCTGATGCTGAATCCTATCCGTGGAAACGTAATGAGCATTACTGGCTGGTTACGGGGCTGTATACCGACATGCGTGCAAATGCACTGAGTGATTCCGAACTGCGCCGTAAAGCCTCTGACGAGCTGCTGCGTATGGTTCGTCGCATGAATGCCGGGGAAGTGATTCCCGAGCCGGTTAAACAGATCCCAAAGCTTGGTGGACGTCCGCTGAGCAACGAGCAGGGCTTAAACAAAATCGCGGAAATTCGAGCGAAATTCGGTTTAGGCAGAGGGCGGAATCATGGCTAGAGCATTGTCAGCAGTTGAGCGCAGAGAGTACGTCCGCGCAGTGATTCGGATCACCAGGCATCAGGGGCGCCTCACGACCTCCGAAGCAATGAAAAGACTGGGGCTGAGCCGCGCTACTGTTCAACGGTATTTTTCCGAAGCAGAAGCGACTGGCGAGGTTGTCCGGCATGGTCGTTTGGGGCTTTTCCGCGATCAGCGGGCCGTCATCGACTTTGATATGAAGCGTTTTGGGATGGTGCCAAAGGCAGCGTCAGGGATGAATTACAGCCTGCTTGGCAGTCCTGTTTTTCAGCGAGTTTTAGATGTTCAGGAGGCTATTCATGGCTAAGAATTCAATCGATGTATACGGTGCCAGCGGCAAAACAAACGTGCTCAATTTCGAGCCTGAAAACCTGCACCTTGTCACCGATAAGACCCACCCACTTTACGATGAGCGTGTACACCTGCCGATCGAGGAAGGGATGGTACTGAACATTGCGGAGCTGGGGGTACTGGAGCCAATCATCGTCTGGAAAGACCCTGAAACGGGGCTCACCTGCGTAGTTGTTGGCCGTCAGCGCGTTAAACATACCCTGGAGGCAAATAAACTCCGTCTGAAAGAAGGCAAAGACCCACTGCTTGTACCTGGAGTCGTTAAGCGCGGATCAGCAAATCAGATGGCTAAATACATGGTCAGCGAAAACGAAATTCGCCGACCTGATACGCCGCTTGGCCGGGCTAAAAAAATGTCAGACGCGCTCGACCGCGGGCTCGATGAGGACGATATTGCGGTGTTGTTTGGCTGCAGCGTTCAGACCGTTCGAGCAACGCTATCCCTTCTCGATGCCACTCAGGCCGTCAGGGAAGCGGTGGAGGCTGGCACAGTTACCGTTACCCAGGCGCGTCAGCTGGCATCGCTTAAACCCGAAGAGCAGCGGGAGAAGGTCTCTGAAATCGAAGTAGCAACTGCTGGCACAACCGGCCATGAAAGAGCCCGGCGTCAGCGTCAGATCCTCGGTGATGCAAAGCCTCGCCTGAAAACCCGCAAAGAAATCACAAAAGCCCTGGAATCTGCCGATGGTGAGTATGCGAGCGCACTCCGTTGGGTGCTTGGGGAGGCCGTATGACAATTATCAAAACCCATACCGGCACCGTGATCACCAAAGACGGTCCGAAGGTAAAAAAACTGCACCAGACAGAGCGGATGTGGGTCGTCGGCAAAAACGAGTTTTACCACAAAGAAACAGGGCGCCGTCACTTTGCAGAAAATACGCGCCGCCGGTTGCTGCTCGACACCATCAAGCCTATTGGGGTGAAGCATGTTTAAACAGAACGAAAAATCTATCGCTCAAATTGCTGAGTATATCCCGCGCGCCTGCCGGGGTATGCAGCTGCAGGAGGCCAAAGCGCGCCTGAAGAAAAAGATTGCGCTCTATATCGATGACGGCTGTGATGCTGCCGTTCTTAACGCGGTGTTTGCGTCAGCTCTTAACAGCCATACGAGAGAGTCTTTTTTTTCGTGCATTGCAGCGCAGCTGCATTAGGAGGCCAAACAAGCAACTCACTGCAAATTCTCTGCATTAAAGATACCGAGGGATACTGGACTGTAAATGAGAGATATCCGGCCCGCCAGTTCTGTCGGGCTCTTGCTCATCTCATGAAAATGCATGAAAACCACTACACAAAGCGGGCTGGCGTGGCGGAGATACGAAAGCGCACGAAGCGAGATGATCATCATCACAAAATTGCAGTAAGAATAAGCTTAAAGCGCTTGAATTTTTTCCATCTGATTTGTTAGGGTTATTAGATACTCTCCTTTGTAGTCCATTCGAAGGAGTTTTTGCGGTTTATGCGGGTGGATTCTATGACAGGCAATGTCCCGGCAGTACTAAGTGAAGCAGAATTAAAATCAATTATAGCACTTGTAAATAGACTTCCCTGGGGTGTGGCTAAGCCAGTCATTACATCCCTTGGTTTAACTCTTGGTAAGGGACGAGATGCCACTTACGAAAAAATACTAAAGGAATTAAGTGAATTAAAAACGAAGAGCATTCAGAAATTTAATTCAATAATTCAAGAGATTGACAAGTTACTATTTGGACAGTTCATTTATGGTGATAAAGCTCTTTTTAGCTTGACAGTCGATACTAAAGCTATTAGCACTATAGATCAAAGGATTGAATTTGATTGGGGAGTTATGAATCAACCTTCATCTCTAAGTGATACAATTCTTTCTAAAAATGAGATACAAAACTCGAAGAAAAACCAATTGGAATTAATTCATTATTCGACAGACAGCAATCAAAGCATTGTTTTATTTAGTTCTGTGCGTGAGCAAATCGTAAGAGAGAAAATCATCCCTAGTACTATACCTCAATATAGTAGCTACGATGAAATAATAGCTAAGAAAAAAGAGAAACATCAGTGTTTTGATGTTTGCATAATTGATAAAGCTACTTCAAAAATTTATATCCTCATAGATTCTGGATTGAATACCATTGGCGAAAGTATTTTATTCGCTAAATCCAATGTTGTTAGGACTTTGTATAACTATGCAGGTTATCAATTTAATTCGGCTGAAAAAGATTTCTTCCCTTTAATTGATGAAATATTCAATCAGAAAAAACCACCATACTCTCTCTTGAAATATAAAGTCTTTGATTTGTCGTTTCTTACACCAGAAGGTACTACGCATAAAGAGAAGAAAAATGATAAAAGCAATGATTTGAGAAAGGATTTATTTAATCAAGAAGGTATAAAAGCTGTTGGTAATATTGGACTTTATAGGATAGGTGTTAGATTAGAGCGTGTAAATCCGGCGCTTCAATTGCTAGACAATGTTGAGTTGATCATTCCGGGAACACTTAGAAGATACCTTGGGGGATCGTCCAGCTCCCCTGTAACATTTGCTATACTAAGTCAGTGTATCTCACGTGATGATTTTGAAATTCTAACAAAGCTGATATTATGAGTGGAGTCAGCAATGAAGGGTGGCAAAATGGCTAGACTTATACAGCAAATCTGTGCGGAGAGTCCTCGAGTGGGCTCTCTTGCTACGCATTTGTATGATGAAATTTCAAGTTTGGCTTGTCGCTCTCCTAATGTCTATATTAGCTATAATATAATTTTTGATATAGCTAATTCGCATAAAGAATTTAATTCGGAATGTGATGAATTAGATGTTTTTTCCGCCATTCAGGTGCTTTGCAATCCTGGAGTTGATTTTTTAAAACTTAATTATCAATTCATAGATGACATTTATGGCACATTTGAGGTTAGTATTGCTGATGTTATAGATGCAGAAAAAAGCCACTTTCTGGAACATCCATATACTGGTGAGCTAGTGGAAAATTACAAAGAATTTGTTTTCCCTTTTTATACAGTTAAATATGAATGTAAAAAGGGTGACCGCTAATGATGATGAGCCTTGCTGATCTTGATAAGAACTTTGCGCTTAGTCAATGCCATCATGCAATTGCGAGAATGGATTTCGCACTCTCCTCTTATGGGAATTTTAAACAGTACATTCGAAGTGAATTAGATTATGCAATCCAGAAGTTAGAACAGAATGGAAATAGAATCAACTTTGATTTGACAGAAGATCAATTGACTCTCTTTCTTCTTTCCAATCTTGAAAATAGATACATTGGACTTCATGCATCGCATGAAGTAAATCAAAGAGGGCACTGTGACATAACTGTAAAACTAGGTGGGTTCGTATGGCATGGTGAGGCGAAAAAGCACACCTCGGGATACAGTTATCTTTTCAAAGGATACTCACAGTTAACTGAGCGATATAGCACTGGTACAGTGAATAGTGCCAGTGGTGGATTGATTATATATACAAAAAACCAATCATGTTCTGCTATGATGGCCCAATGGGAAAAACACTTAACTAAATGTGCTCCCAAGATTCATGCTTGTAAACAGATCAATATTATCGCATGTAAAGACAATCCTCTTGTCTTTTATAGTAATCATGAGCACACGGCAACAAAGCTTGGGTATGAAGTTATTCACTACCCAGTAGTTCTTTATCATAAGCCGATCGATCCTGATTTATAATTAAAACCACGAGTTAGCTTATGGTGTTTAACTAAGTTTATTATGTATATGGATTGAATTGAATTCCCCCAAGCAAATGGTTTAATTCTTTTAACCGCTTTTGTAATAGAATTAGTTCATTACGTAAAAAGATGCGACTGACTTTTGCCACTTCATCGAATCCTCCAGTATTATTGGGAATGATGCCCATCATCTTCGGCGGTCTTCAGTACGTCACCATCATGCTACCGTGGCTGACGTTTTTGATGTTCAGAACCCCATCCTTTGCCACTACTTCTCATAGTAGGATGATCTGCCGTACTTTATTCCGTTAGGTGAGTACATAAACAGGTTACGGAAGTTGCCCGGTATCTTGGCGCTTTTCATGGCCTAGCGAATATTGTTTACGTCCCCCAGCTCTGCGTTGCGCCGGTCATGTACATGATAAAGTCCGCTTCTACGGGTTTTGTATTTTTCTATTGATAAGAATTCCTCATCAGTAGACTACAGGTAGGACTGTATCGGCATTAAATACTCCCAAAATAGGTAGGCTACTGTCTGTCGAAACGCTTTCCCGCCCCGATCCTCCAGAAAGATGGCTCTCATCCAAATGCTCAATGCAATGGCTAAAGGACACCACCATTGGGTTAATACTCAGTGGGTTACATCTACGATTAGCTAAAGGACCGACTCGTATCCGGATAGTAAACCGACGTTGACGAGTTGAAAAACCAGGTGTATAACCACTGTATAAACACACAGCTGTGTATTTATACAGTGGTTATTTTTTAGCAATCGACAAGGAAAATGGAAATGGTTGATCAAAAAATCAATGCACAAGTTTTAAGCGGTGTTAACGACGATATTTCAGAAATGAAATCACTGACTACGTTGCGTAAACGTGTTGTAACTGATGGTGAAGTGGTTTCTAAATCTCAGAACGCTTTTCGTCTGGCGGGTGGTAAAACGGGAGTTATTCTGCGCAATGACGGTAATGACTTTTATGCTCTTGTAACTCCAGAAGATCAGGCGCAAGACGGGCAATGGAACACCCTTCGCCCATTATCTTTCAATCTCAAAACTGGTCGTGTTTCTCTCCGTAATGGCGTGGACATTTCTGGTGGGGCTGTAGTTTCGCATGATGCAGGCATTTCGGCGCGTACGACCGGCCCGTCGCCGATCATAAATGGACAGACCTATTCATCCCCATCCATTCATACCGATTTTACAAGCGGTAATATCACCACCCAAATGATGATGTGCGCCAGGGTAGAAGCAGGCAAGCAAGATTACGGTCTACTCTCTTATCGTGACTGGCAGGGTAGCTGGAACGAACTGCGCGTTCGATCAAATGCCGAACTGGATGCCGGGCAGTTTACCAAACGCAATTCAGAGGGATGGATTAAAGCTGCAGGTAACCGTAACGTCAACAATGATAAAGACCGTAAAACCAATGCGTTATGGATTCAGGGCGCGGGGGATTTATCCGCAGACTTTTATCACTATGAGCGTATTGGTCAGCATCATTTCCTCGGACTACATGTAGCTAATGGTGGCGCGCAGGGGTGGTATGAATTCCGTAATGATGGCCATGCTTACACCAATGGTGCCTGGAACAGTAGCTCTGATGCGCGAATGAAAACCCAGGTCGAGAAAATCGATAATGCGTTAGAAAAGCTCGATTGTATTAGTGGTTACACCTATCTGAAGCAGGGCGTTACCGAAGCTGGTGTAATCGCTCAGGAATTGGAGGAAGTCCTTCCACAGGCTGTTTCAAAGACGGAACTTACACTCAATGACGGCAGTGTGTTGAAGGATGCTCGCAGCATCAATATCAATGGAGTGGTAGCACTACTTATTGAAGCGCTTAAGGAAGAACGTCAGGCTCGACTTGCCCTGGAAAAGCGTTTAGCCGATCTGGAAGCTCGTAGTGGTCAGGAGACAGAGTGATGGCAGATAATCAACCGGTTCCTCTTACCCCCGCACCACCTGGAATGGTATCACTTGGCGTCAATGAAAACGGCGAAGAGGAGATGACTGTCATTGGTGGAGATGGCAGCGGCACAGGGTTTTCTGGGAATGAAGCACCTATTATTCCTGGAAGTGGTAGCCTCCAGGCCGACTTAGGTAAAAAGTCTCTAACCCGACTACAGGCTGAAAGTTCAGCAGCAATTCATGCGACTGCAAAATGGACTACAGAGAATCTTGCAAAAACGCAGGCTGCGCAGGCTGAAAGGGCCAAGGCTGCCATGCTTTCTCAGCAGGCAGCAAAAGCAAAACAGGCCAAACTCACGCAACATCTGAAAGATGTAGTGGATCGCGCGCTTCAGAACAACAAAACGCGGCCTACTGTTATTGATCTTGCTCATCAGAATAACCAACAAATGGCCGCAATGGCCGAGTTTATAGGCCGTCAAAAGGCAATTGAAGAAGCTCGTAAAAAGGCTGAAAGGGAAGCCAAAAGGGCTGAAGAAGCTTATCAGGCTGCTTTGAGAGCGCAGGAAGAAGAACAGCGCAAGCAGGCAGAAATTGAACGGAAATTGCAGGAGGCAAGGAAGCAAGAGGCAGCGGCAAAAGCAAAAGCTGAAGCTGACAGAATTGCGGCTGAGAAAGCTGAAGCAGAGGCAAGAGCTAAAGCGGAAGCTGAGCGACGGAAAGCAGAGGAGGCTCGAAAGGCGCTTTTTGCAAAGGCTGGGATTAAGGACACTCCTGTTTATACACTGGAGAAGACAAAAGCAGCCACTACGTTGTTTTTAACACCGGGTGTTAGGTTACTGAATCGTGCTCCAGCGATGATACAGTTATCCGCTTTGGCTGCAGAAATTAATGGCGTCTTAACTACTGCTGCTAGTGCAGTAATGACGGCTACTGCTGAATTCTCAGGTTGGATTGCCTCAGCGTTATGGCGAGGTGTAGCTGGTGTTGCAACAGCTAGTACTGTTGGTCCCATGGTTGCCGCAGCATCGACGCTATTCTTTTCACCTCGCGCAGGTGGCGGAAGCGACAGTAAGGTTCCTGGTAGGGATATCGAGATGTTGGCTGCGCAAGCCAGGTTGTTCACGGCGGGTAAGCTGAGTATCGAACCGGGCATGAAGAGCGTCAACCTCCCGGTACGTGGCTTCATCTCTTCGGAAACTGATGGGCGCCAGTCTCTGATGCTTGTAAAAACCGGTTCTGATGGAGTACCTTCCACTGTTCCTGTATTGGATGCTGTACGTGACAGTACTACTGGCCTTGATAAAATAACGGTACCGGCGATGTCTGGTGCGCCGTCGCGGACCATCCTCGTGAATCCGGTTCCAATTGGACCTGCTGCTCCGTGGCATACCGGCAATAGCGGGCCAGTGCCAGTAACACCTGTTCACACCGGTACAGAGGTGAAGCAGGCTGACAGTATCGTCACGACAACTTTGCCGATTGCAGACATTCCGCCACTACAGGACTTCATCTACTGGCAGCCGGATGCTTCTGGGACAGGTGTTGAACCTATTTATGTAATGACTAGTCAACCCAGGAAAGGAGTAAAAGACTACGGACATGATTATCATCCGGCTCCAAAAACTGAAGAAATTAAGGGGTTGGGGGAGTTGATTGAGTCTCGGAAAAAAACTCCAAAACAAGGGGGAGGTGGACGACGAGATCGATGGGTGGGAGATAAAGGACGAAAAATCTATGAGTGGGATTCGCAGCATGGAGAACTTGAAGGTTACAGAGCTAGCGACGGCTCTCATCTTGGAGCATTTGATCCAAACACCGGCAAGCAACTTAAAGGTCCGGACCCTAAACGTAACATCAAAAAATATCTTTGAGGTGAATTAATGGGACTGAAATTACGATTAGAATGGTTTAATAAGCAAACAGATTTATTAGTTGGCAAAGAGTACTCTAAGGATTTTGGTGATGATGGTTCGGTTATCGAAAGCCTTGGTATTCCTTTAAAGGATAATATCAATAATGGTGGCTTTGATTTAGAAGAGAGTTGGATTCCTTTATTGCAACCTCATTTTAAAAATAAAATTGAAACTGATAAAAATCTTTACCAGATTTCATTTGATTATCGTGATAGTTGGTAATATGCCTACCTAAGAAAATATAGCCAGCCTTCGTAGTTGGCTATATTTGTAGTTGATTTACAATTATCAACCAGCCATAATCATGTCATCGGAGCCTGAACAACTCTGGTGACTTCTGCGCTTTGAGGGGACTTAAAGTGCAAACGACATTCAGAACACCTTTCAACCAGTCACAGATGCAGAAATGCACCTGCGTTTTATTACATTCAGTGTTTTACCTCTTTGGAGGTGAAGCATGAAACTCGAAGCATCCTTAAAACATTTCAGCCCTCAGGGCATGCACATCAGCGCCGATGTGAAAAGCACATCACCTGACCGTCTCAACGGTACGGATGTTATGGCTGGTATTGGGGTGACAAGCAGCAGGGCAAGGTTCGGACTGTATGCTTTCTTCGGAAAGGCTGGTATCAGCAAGACAGATCAGCAATTGGCCGTCCAGGCGCTAGCGCGGTATGCGATTGAAACCGCACCGAAGAACGTACGCAAAACCGCGGGTAAAGAGCTGGGGCACTGCTGCCTGATTTTGGCGAAGTTTGCTTTTGCGGAGTATTCCCGGTCCGCGGAAACAACGGGAGCCTGCAGGGTATGCAATGGCACCGGGAAAATTGAAACAACCACTACGGAACGCAAAGTCTCTAACCCGTGGGGCAAAGCTCCATATTGGGCGAAAAAATCCCGTGCTGTCCGTCCTTCCGACTGGGATAAGTGGACTGAAGTAACAGCCAGCATAAGCGCTAAATGTGAAGCTTGTGACGGTAAGGGAAAGATAAACGCACGCTGCCGCTGCGGTGGTTCTGGCCAGGTTCTCGACCGCAAAGCGACAAAAGAGCAGGGAGCACCGGTATATAAAATCTGTGAACGCTGTTCGGGGAATGGCTTTTCAACGATGCCGTCTACTGCTGCTTATAAAGCGATTCTGACGCTTATCCCAGACCTGCACATCAGAACATGGACGCGCAACTGGAAACCTTTCTGCGATGCGCTGGTGGACCTATGCTTGAGGGAAGAGAAGAGGGCAGATGAAGAGTTTCAACGAGCAACAGCTGATTGAGTAAATGGGCGCATTATTTTGCATTTTAGGTGCAATGTGCTTGCTTTTGTCCGAAGTTGTCGTGTATATTTTAAATCGTGGAATAAAGCGCCTGAACGAAACCATTCATATAAACCCTGCTACTGCAGGGTTTTGTGTTTTTGAAAACAAATGCCTGAAATCGGCTATAAAGTGTGATCTGAATCAAAATGCCATGCGCCAAACTTAAGGAATATTAAGGAACTGTAAATATTCTTTATAAGTGATGGTCTTATGGCGTTAAAAGATATTTTTGTGCGAACCGAACCTCGCAGACGGCATTATGGCGTTGCATTGTTTATCGGGCTTATTTCTGGGGTGGTTTCAGCATTTGTTAAATGGGGTGCTGAAGTACCACTACCACCGCGTAGCCCTGTCGACATGTTTACCAGTGCCTGTGGACCAGAGTCATTAATTCGAGCTGCAGGGCAAATTGATTGCTCCAGAAACTTCCTTAACCCTCCTTATATTTTTCTGCGTGATTGGTTAGGGCTGGCCGATCCAAATGCGGCTGTCTATACCTTTGCCGGACATGTGTTTAACTGGGTAGGTGTAACGCATATCATATTCTCCATCGTGTTTGCGGTTGGGTATTGTGTAGTTGCCGAGGTGTTTCCAAAAATCAAGCTGTGGCAGGGTTTACTTGCAGGTGCACTCGCACAACTGTTTGTCCATATGGTTTCGTTTCCGCTTATGGGCCTAACCCCACCGTTGATTGAGCTTCCATGGTATGAAAACGTTTCTGAAATATTTGGTCACCTGGTGTGGTTCTGGTCAATTGAGATAATTCGCCGGGATCTGAGAAACAGAATTACGCACGAACCGGATGCTGAAGTTTCTCTGAATTCAGCATTCAGATAATCTAAGCTGCGAAGTCTGAAACCCGCATAAAATGCGGGTTTTTTATGCCTGTGATTAGTCGCTCTTCGATAGCAATGTATGCAGAGTGTATTGACGCTAGCTATGTTTACAGCATAACGTATTGATGTGGTGAATCCCCCTATGCGGAGGGGCGACCAGTCAGTTACAGAAACCTGTAAATGCAGCGCGGCCATGCCGACTGGGGCATGCTCACCGGGAGGCACCCGGCACCACACTGCCACATAACATATTTAAGATTTATGGAAGGTTTACTTCTGCGGTTGCCCTTCTATGTTTATAGAACGTAACGGCAAAAGTGAATGCTTCCTGGTAAATCGGTAGCTCGGACTATTAGGAGTGGCTTCGTTTCGTTACTACCTAGAATGCCTACTTTCTGCCCGCCTTCAGGCGGGCTTTTTTACGCCATCAATAGGGCGCTTCAAGAGAAAAGGTAAATATCAGTTGAAGGCTGCGCTTTGCGTGGCCTTTCTTATTTCAGGCTCACAGAAATCATCATCGATACAGCGCGTTGTTAAATCAGCCCGATGGGCCTGACCCCTTTATTCACACAGCACCCCGTTAACCCGGAGGTGAACCTATGGCAAAGCATATGCAAGACAAAGAGAGCATGGCCGGAATCACCTGGCTGGCTCTGCTGATCATTGCTGGTTGGGGCGGCCTTGTCCGATTCCTGATGGATGTGAAGCAGGGCAAAGCAAAATGGAGCTGGATAAATGCCTTTGCGCAGATAGTGGTCTCTGCTTTCACTGGCGTCATTGGTGGGCTAATCAGCATTGAAAGTGGGCTGAGTATTTACATGATACTGGCCACTGCCGGTGTCAGTGGTGCTATGGGATCCGTAGCGCTTACGTATTTCTGGGAACGAATTACCGGAGTGAAAGCACAATGACAGCAGACCAGATTATTGAAGGCATCCTGGGAAAAGAAGGTGGGTATGTCGATCACCCTTCTGACAAAGGCGGACCAACCCGCTGGGGCATCACGCAGACCACAGCTCGAGCACATGGTTACACCGGTGATATGAGAAACCTGCCCAGGGAAACAGCAAAGCAAATTCTGCTCAGCGATTACTGGACCGGCCCCCGATTCGATCAGGTGGCAAGTTTATCTACGTTACTGGCAGATGAGCTTTGCGACACTGGTGTGAACATGGGGCCAAATATTGCCAGTAAGTTTTTCCAGCGCTGGCTCACTGCCCTTAACATGCGCGGGAAGTTGTATCCCGATCTGATCCCGGATGGAGCCATTGGCCCCCGAACCATCACCGCGCTTAAGGGATATCTTTCTGCCCGCGGGAAAGAGGGGGAACAGGTTCTGTTGCGTGCGCTGAACTGCAGCCAGGGCGCCAGATACCTCGAACTGGCAGAGGGCCGCGAAGCCAACGAGGATTTTCTCTACGGCTGGGTTAAGGAGCGTGTCCTGTGAAGATGATCATTTTCGCTTTGCTCGTGCTGGTGGCTGTGCTCGTTCTGTTACTGCTGCGCAAATATACCCGGATGGAGTTCGTAGGCCATGCCAGCCTGCTGCTGAAAACGTGGTCTGTAAAGCTGGGAGCTTTCGGTGCGCTGGTTGGTGTATGGGCGCAGTCGTTCCCGGATGCTGCGCTGCACGCCTGGGCGGTGCTGCCGCCGGATATCAAAAACATCCTGCCACCAAACATCGTTGCGTTGATTAGCCCTGCGCTGGTGGTGCTGGCCGTGCTATCGCAATACGTGCGCCAGCCAGCATTGAAAGATAAGGCCGACAAACTGAAGGAGCCGCAGCAATGAGCTTAGAAATTATTGCTGGTCTGGTGGTCGTCATCCTGGGCGCTATCGCTGGCGCGTTCGGCATAGGTCATGCTCGCGGGACCAGTAAGGCGGAAGCCAAAGCCGAGCAGCAGCGTACCGAAGAGAACGCCACCGCTACCATCGCTGCGGCAGAACGTAAGGCGGAAGTTGTGAAAGGGGCCAGTGATGTACAGGAAGACGTTAAGCGTATGGGCGATGACGATGTTGATCGCGAGCTGCGCGAAAAGTTTACCCGCCCCGGTAGTCGTTGATATGGCCTGCGGCTGGGTGAGGGTCATCTACCTGACCGACCACGATATAGACGCGCTGGATATGCAGACCAAGCGTGACATCCTGGCGCACAACAAAGCAGTGCAGGCCAACTGTCCGAGCATTACCCTTAAATAAGGGGAAATGCTCCAGTAAAACAGCGCGAATGCCAAACGTGCAGCGGTTATTAGCGGCGATGATGTGACAGGAACTCAAGGGCACGGGCGCAGAGCACTGCGAGAGTGTGGTTGTGTAATCAGGTCATGGATCTTGTGTATAGACGTTCTCTGCGACACCAGGGTGACTTAGGCCTTCTTACTGGAAGGCGGTAGTTAGAAAGCAGGGGTAGTGCCGGTTGACTACCCCTTTTGTGCAGAATTGGGTAAAAGTTAATACCTTTTTTTAAAAGTATTTTTATATTTCTTCGTTTCTCGCAAGTATGAAACCAGTGAACCCACTGCAACTAAAAGAAGAACTACAGCTAACGCTATCATCAGTATGGTTGTCATGTGAGTTAACCCTCCTAGGGACCATGGATATTATGGTTCGCATGAGGGGTAGTGTGGGATTTAAGTGAGAAAATTCCTAACTGGAATTTTTTCTTAATTTGAAACCTGATATGAAACTTTATTGTTGGTTTTGTAATGATTCAATATGAAATGATTAATTATTGTCTGCCAGGATATACAGTTTTCCGAAAGAGGTGTTTTTACTGGTTACATCGGATTGACTATGCACTTATCGCATAGCTAATGTAGATGCGTGGTGAATCCCCCTGTGCGGTGGGGCGACCAGCCAGGTTTTCTCTTTGAGCACACACGCAGGTCTGTTGGCTGGGGCAGACTTACCGGGAGGCACCCGGCACCACAACATACTGCATAACCCCATAAAGGCCTTCCATTACGGTAGGCCTTTTCTCTTCTGGTTGTATCTAATACTGTGGGCAGGTCAGCTGGCTTATGCAGGACAGATTATTTTTTCTTATTGAATGCCGCTTCTGGTGTGCTTATATTCTACCTAAAAATGGGTAGGTGTGTTGTGATTAGAAAATGCTATGCAAGAATGTCTGACCCAGCATCAAATGACAAGCTGACACTGGAAATGCTTGTATCTGACGGTGGGCGTAAGATTTTTATCTGGGATTTTGATAAAGGGGTGGCAATTTTCTCTGAGGGTATAACAGGTAAGCAGTCTAAATACATAGTACAAGGTGAAAAGCATGCAGGGCATATCAATCTTATCAGAGATAACACGGTTGAGCGCACTATTTATGGGGTTAAGGAGTTCACCTGTGGAAATGGTGATTCCGGTAAATCCTCTCCTGTGTTTTGCTCATTGTGCGAGGGGCAGATACTCATAATCGAATGCCAAAAGGCTTTTATAAGAAAACCATTAAGGCTTGATGAACTCACCTTTGAATAGAACTACCTACGATACATTCCTCATATGATCGAAGGATATAACATCTCTCAGGTATCCTGCTTCTGGATGCCGGGAACGTGTACCGCTGGTGGGCTGGATTCTTGGAGCCTTTGCCCAGCAGTTTCAGGTGATAAAAAACCCCGTGGAGTAAATCCGACAAATTGACGGGGCGCTGCAGAGGCAGCCAATGTCGGAGTTTAGTCAGATTTCGAGGTGTTTTTCTACTGGTTTTGAGAAAAAATGGATGGTCTGACACTACAGGAAGTGGCTCATCCCTGAGCTCACGGGTAGAACAGTAGACTTTGTCATGGCAGAGCAAAGTCATAAGTAAGTGTAGAATGTGTTTCTGATTTAACAAGCTTAGTGAGTGTATGCTTCATGGATTGTACGTCTGTAACTTTCATAATATTTCTACCATTTCAAAATTAAGATATTAGGTAAAACCTTAGGGAATTTAGAGGGTAAGAGAAGCTGTGAACAAAAAAATCTCCTCGCGAAGCAATGTTTTTCACTTTAACGAAATATATTGTTTGCAATGTGGGTTTTTTAGTTCATCATGTATGCTACATTGAGTTCTTATAAAATGAGCTGCTAATTATGACTGAGTGCAAACTTCCACAACTTCCAGAGTATTATCGATATGGTACTGAACAAATTAACAAGTTGCCTGGGAGTGGGGATGTTTTTCCTCCTGCGGGTAGTATAATAAAGTCAGTAAGTTTAAATGAAGGTGTATTTGTTTGTGTTCCGGTGCAGCGTTATATACACGGGTTGAATATTTGGGTTGTAGTTGAATCTTCTTGGTAATGATTTTTGTTTGGTAAGAGTGATTTTTCGTTGGTTTGGTGGCTTCTATTTATTATAAATTCGCTGTTGGAATTTAAAATTGGCATCATTGCAAAGCTTTCAAACACCGTAGAAGGATTATGATGCTAGTGCAAAATAATATTTATAATAATTCGGAGTCATATGCTATTCTTTTGTTTAGTATGTGGCCTGTCCTTATTGTACTTCTTGTCGTGATATCTTGCGCCTTTTACGGTGTATTGATGCATAAAACTGCAATTTGTTGTTTTCTGTCAGCCATGTTCCTTGGTGTCGCAGGCTGGTTTTATGGATGATCACCATTAGCTCTAATATGAGTCACTTTTTAGTATAAAGTCAGGGTGTCATTACTTTACCTGGCTTGTAGCGTTGGTTCCCTAAAGTTTGACGATAAAAGGCCCTGTTAATACAGGGCCTTTCTGTATGTATTATTTATCAAAGAGGTAAGACATGTCAGAGATCACCGCATCTGAGCAAATCCGCCTGGATATTATCAAGAAAGTGAATTACGACACTGCAGCGGCGAAGTTAGCCATTGACTGGGTAGGCGACAGCTATCTGAAGTCTGAGCTATTCGCTGACTCTTTCGATCGTGTTTTCACTGAAAGTGAGATTGTCTCGAAGACCCGTAAGGCAATCCAGGAAGCGACCGAAGCGCTGGCGCTGTTTGATACTGCCGCTGAGCAGGTCAGCTAAGGCATTACAGCAGGCGTTCATAGAGTGCCTGTGATAATGACCATCAGACAAATCGTCTGAGCTGACAGTTCAATCAATCACCAATTTCCAGTTATACGGGGTAACTGACATCATTGTCTGTTTATCCCGGTGAATTTTGAAATACTCACTACTCTCATAACGTCTCTGCCTGCCAACACCAGAACGGCAGAGGTCAGTTAGCCGTATAGATGAACCTCTCCCGGGTGGTTCCTGAGAGATTCTTTATACGCTAGCTGGTAGTAACTAAAGGCCGCATATTTTTGCGGCCTTTTTCATCATTTGTAAAATGAAAGCCCTCAGGCGATTAACGATGCTCAGGACCATGGAAGTGATCTCCACCATGTCCGCCTCCATGGGGACCAGGGGGAAGGATACATCCTGAAAGTGACAGCGCACCACAGATCACAAAAACAGCAAGCATAATTCTTTTCATAATAACTCCTGAACTAAAGAGCCTTAATTCCAAAACATAAAAGTGAATATTTTATGGAGAATCAGTAATTCCTTTTTCTCCCTCACGTTAAATAGGAATAATCCATGGCAAAACCGGACTGGGGCGAGCTTCAGCAACGGTTCCTGTCCGATCATGCCGCAACCGGCGTATCACCGAAGGATTGGTGTGAAGCGCAGGGACTGAATTACGCTACCGCCCGCCGATACATCAAGAAACCCACTGCGCAAAAACCTGCGCAGAAGAAACTGCGCACTGCGCAAAAGGAAAAGTGCGCAGAAGAGTTGGTGGATGATGATGGCCTCACCGATCAACAACGTTCATTTGTCGCGGAATACCTGAAGGACAACAACGCCACACAGGCCGCTATTCGCGCCGGGTATAGCAAGAAGACTGCTGAACAAATTGGTTATCAGCTGCTTCAGAAAACTTCAGTTGCGCAGGCTATTGCGCAGCAGCAGAAAGCATCCATTGTGCGCACGCTTGGAAGTGCTGATGAAGTGCTTGAGCAAATGTGGAGCCTGGCAACGTACGACGCCAACCAGCTATCACAGTATCGCCGCGGGAGCTGCCGTTACTGCTGGGGCTTTGGTCATCAGTATCAATGGCGTGATGCCGTGGAGTACGAAGAGAAGCGACTCGAAGCGCTTGAGCGAAAACGTCGCGAGCCCGTTGATGTTGGTGGCTACGGTTACGACCACACCAGCGCACCTAACCCGGAATGCCCTCGCTGTAATGGAGATGGCATCGGCCAGCCTTTCTTCGCCGATACGCGAAAACTGGCGCCTGATGCTGCGCTTGCCTATTCCGGTGTGAAGCTTGGGAAGAATGGCGTGGAGATTACCGCTATCAGCCGGGAGCGGATGTACGAGGCGGTGATGAAACGTCTCGGCCTGGCTGATAGCGAGTTCGCCCAGCGTCTGCAGCTGATTGAAATTGAGCGCCGGCAGCTGGAGGTCGAAAAATTACGCAAAGAGCTGGCTGCTGATCCGGAGGATGACGAACCAACGCCAGTTGCAATCAATATCAACGTAGTCGATGCACGAGTGAGGGAAGAGGATGGCGATAGCACCGACGCTTAACATCCCTCAGGCCAAATTTCTTGCGATGCAGTACAAGTTTAAGGCCTACGTCGCCGGCTTCGGTTCCGGTAAGACGTGGGTCGGCTGCGGTGGTATCTGCAAAGGGATGTGGGAACACCCCAAAATCAACCAGGGTTACTTTGCGCCAACGTATCCGCAGATCCGTGACATCTTTTATCCCACTGTTGAGGAGGTGGCCCACGACTGGGGGCTGAATGTCAAAATCAACGAGGGAAACAAAGAGGTTCACTTCTACGCCGGGCGCCAGTACCGAGGAACGACGATTTGCCGCTCGATGGAGAAACCGCAAACCATCGTTGGTTTTAAAATCGGTAACGCGCTGATTGATGAGCTGGACGTAATGCCCGCCAAAAAGGCGCAGTTAGCCTGGCGAAAAATCATTGCCCGTATGCGTTACAACGTGGACGGTCTTCGTAACGGGATCGACGTTACCACGACGCCGGAAGGGTTTAAATTCGTTTATCAGCAGTTCGCAAAGGCTGTACGAGATAAGCCTTCGCTCTCAACGCTGTACGGCCTGGTGCAGGCCTCGACGTTCGACAACGAAAAGAATCTACCGCCGGACTATATCCCGTCGCTGATGGAGTCATACCCGCCGGAGCTGATCAAGGCTTATCTGCGTGGCCAGTTCACTAACCTGACCAGCGGGACGATTTACCATCAGTTTGACCGTAAGCTGAATAACTGTCGGGAGGAAGAGCAACCAGGTGAGCCGCTGTATATCGGTATGGATTTCAACGTCGGGAAGATGGCCGGGGTTGTTCATGTATTACGTCTGGGGCTTCCGTTTGCGGTTAATGAAATCGTGAAGGCTTACGACACCCCTGACATGATCCGCATCATAAAAGAACGGTTCTGGCTGTACGACGGCAACGATTATCGCAAGGTGCGGGAAATCTATATTTACCCGGACGCTTCCGGCGATTCCCGCAAATCCAGCAATGCCAGCGCCACGGATATCGCTCAGCTTAAGCAGGCTGGCTTCAATGTGGTTGTTAATGCATCAAACCCGCCAGTGAAAGACCGCATCAACGCGATGAATGCCATGTTCTGCAATGGTAACGGTGAACGTCGCTACAAAGTGAATGTAAAGCGGTGCCCGGTGTACACAGAATCGCTTGAGCAACAGGTTTGGGGCGAAAACGGTGAGCCGGATAAAACGGCGGATAACGATCATCCCAACGATGCCGGTGGGTATTTCATTGTGAAGCAATTCCCGATTATCAAACCGACTGGAAAAGTCACCCAACTGCGGATGTAAAACCATGCCTGATATTTCAACGCCCAACCTCGACTATAACGACATGGTTGAGGCATGGGATATTAATGATGCGCTGATGGGCGGCACGCTGGAAATGCGCCGGCAGGGCAAGAAGTATCTCCCGAAATGGCCGAACGAAGATCCTGAAAGTTATAAGGAGCGTTTGGCTTCGGCAACGTTACTCCCTGCCTATGAAGAGGCCATTAAACAAAACATCGGGCGAGTGTTTGCTGAGCCGACGGTATTGAGTGAGGACTCTCCTGAACAAATACGGGAGCTGTCGCCAGATATTGATATGGAAGGAAACCGGCTCGATGTCTGGGCGCAGCAATTTTTCAGCATCGGATTCCAGTATGGTCTGGTACATGCGCTGGTGGATTTCCCGAAAATTGACCCGGAGGCAGTAAAAACTAAAGCCGACGAAAAAGCCGCAGGATCCCGCCCATATGCCACGATGCTTAATCCACGACAGGTCATCGGCTGGAAATCGAAAGTGGTTAAAGGGAAAGTGGTGCTGACCGATCTGCGTATCAGAGAGGTCATCATTGTTGATGGCGATGATTATGGGCAAACGAAAGTTGAGCAAATACGCCATATCATGCCGGGCAAGGTTGAAATTTATCGCCGTAATAAAGGTGATAACGGCGAAAGCCAGTGGCAGATTCACGACGAGTGGGAAACCAGTCGCGATGATATTCCCCTGGTGACGCTTTACACAAAACGCACAGGCTTTATGCGCGGTTCACCGCCACTGCTTAATCTCGCCTTACTGAATATCAAGCACTGGCAGAGTCAGAGTGAACAGGACAACATCCTGCATGTCGCTCGCGTGCCGTTGCTGGTGGCTTACGGTCTGGCTGATGGCGAAACGTTGACGATAGGTTCTTCCTCTGCGACTCGTTTCGATGACCGCCAGCGGCAGGTACTGGAATATGTCGAGCATACCGGGGCTGCGATTGAAGCCGGTAAGATTTCCCTTGAGGATCTGGAAAACCAGATGCGTCAGGCCGGCGCAAAACTGCTGCGCGCGGAAAACACATCGACTAAATCCTTAGATCAGACTCACGAAGAGCGGATGCAGGAGAATTCACCTCTCTACACCATGGCAAGCTCGCTTGAGGATGCGCTCGATAATATCCTGCAGATTATGGCGGAATGGCTGGGCGAGAAAGAAGGCGGCAATGTCGATGTACGCACCGAACTGGATGTTTCAGCCCAGACGTTTGATGCCGCAGCTGCAACAGCTGTTCAGTCGCTCCGTCAGGGTGGTGATATACGTCAGGTCGATGCTGTTCGCGTATTGCAGGCTCTGAAATTTATCGATCCGGATGCGAAGCCCGAAGAGGTAATCGACGAGCTGCGAAATCAGCAGGTCACGCTGGCCGGCGGACTGAGTAACCCGGGTGGTGCAAATGGCAACGGCGAATGACAAGCTTCAGGATGAATCGATAGCGCATGCGATAAGGATAGCGCGGTACAGCACCAGCGTTGCAAACAGGATGATAAAAATCCTGAATGACAGCGATGCAGAGCTTACGGCCAGGCTGCTGGTGGCGATAGATACCCTCGATGCGGAAAGTTTCACGGTGTCGAGGCTAGAATCTCTTCTGGTCAGCGTCAGGGCGTTAAATCGTGATGTGGTTCAGTCGATGAGCGAAAGCCTCGCCGGCGAGCTGCAGGAACTGGCGCAGCATGAGGCAGGCTATCAGATGAGCCTGTTTCAGTTCGCTATCCCCGACGATGTTCTGGCGCTTCATCCGCTGGTGGGAATCTCCCCTGATGCTGTGTATGCGGCGGCGATGGCCAAGCCATTTCAGGGACGCCTGCTCAGTGAATGGGCTGATAGCCTTGAAGTCGATCGCATGACGCGCATCAGTAACACGGTGCGGCAGGGATTCCTGCTGGGCGATTCGCATGAACAAATCGCCAGAAAGGTGCGTGGTCATGCTAACCGTGGCTATCAGGATGGCGCGCTGCAGATGAGCAGGGCCAACGCCGGCAGCATTGCCAAAACAGCTGTAGGGCATCTTGCGGCGACGGCGCGAAAGAGCTTTGCGGATGCTAACGACGACATTCTGAAGGGTAAGCAGTGGTTATCCACTTTGGATAACCGGACATCAAAGGATTGTCGGATACGCGACCGTCTCAAATACACCCTGGATAACAAGCCTATCGGCCATAAGGTGCCGTATCTGCAGGGGCCCGGGAAAATCCATTTCTGCTGCCGCAGCGTCGAAACCTACATCCTGAAATCGTCTGATGAGCTGGGTATTGCTATTGGGCAAATATCAGATAGCTCACGTGCCAGCATGGACGGGCAGGTGCCTTCGGATACCGATTATCAGGGCTGGTTCTCGCGCCAGTCGTTCACGCGACAGTCACAGATCGTTGGCGTAACCCGGGCCCGGCTGATTCGTGACGGCGGTATGTCGCCCGATGACTTCTACAACGACAAGGGCGAATGGCTGACTCTGGAGCAACTTCGTAACCTGGATGCTCAGGCGTTCAGTAACGCCAGACTTTAAAGCTTTTTAAGTCTTCAATCAGGCTGCCTCCGGGCGGCCTTTTTTATTGCCGTGATCCGGATGGTGAGCGGTGCAACGGTCGGATGACCCCGAAAAGGTAACCACATGAAACTGAAAACAGTCGAAGTTAACGGCAAAATCTATGCAGAAGTCGATTCCAGCGGTTTACCCGTCTACGTCCACGATGACGGCCAGGAAGTTGGTTTTGATGCTGTGCAGGCCGTTGGGAAAATCTCCTCTCTGAATGGCGAGGCAAAATCTCATCGTGAAGCCAAAGAAGCCGCTGAAGCCGGTCTGGCTAAGTATGCCAAAATCGGCGATCCGGCAAAGGCGCTCGAAGCGCTGGAGATGATGACTAAAATCGACCAGAAAAAACTGATCGACGCAGGCGCCGTTGATCAGGTTAAAGCGGATATCACCAAATCATTCCAGGCCCAGCTTGATGAAGCTACTCAGCGTGCGACGACCCTTGAAGGCCAGCTTTATCAGGAAATGATCGGCGGCCGGTTCTCTGGCTCGAAATTCATCGCAGATAAAGTAGCAATTCCGGCAGATATGCTTCAGGCGCGGTTCGGTCAGTCCTTCAAAGTCGAGGACGGCAAAGTCGTTGCCTATGATGGCTCTGGCAACAAAATTTATTCCCGCTCGACGCCGGGCGAACTGGCGGCCTTTGATGAGGCGCTGGAGTTCCTGGTGGAGCAGTACCCACAGAAAGACCACATTCTGAAGGCCAGCGGCAACCAGGGAGGCGGCTCACGGCAGTCTCAGCATTCACTCGGGCAGAAAACGATGAAACGCGATGCGTTTACCAGTTTGAGTCCGGCAGATCAGCAATCAACTCTCAAAGACGGTATCACCATCGTCGATTAATTCTTTGCCAGCCGCCGGATGGCTGCTGGTGCCGGAGCTGGATAGCTCAACCAACCCTATATTTTAATCTCCAAGGAATCTATACACATGGCTAATACGCTTACCGGGTTGATCCCGACTATCTTCACGGCTCTGGATACCGTATCTCGCGAACAGGTCGGTTTTATCCCGGCTGTATCGCGCAATGCTAAAGCTGATGCGGCGGCGAAGGACCAGACTGTTACTGCGCCGGTTGCGCCACCGGCTACCACTGTTGATATTACCCCGGGGGCTACTGCGCCAAATGACGGCGACCAGACGATCGGCACCGTTGATGTCAAAATCACCAAATCCAAAATGGCCCCGGTCAAATGGAACGGTGAGGAACAACTGGCACTGGGGCCCGCAGGGACATACAACACCATCCTTGCTGATCAGTTTAAGCAGGCTTTTCGCGCGCTGGCTAATGAGATGGATGCAGATCTCGCAGCTCTGTATTTCGCATCCTCCCGTGCTGTCGGTACGGCCGGCACCGCTCCTTTCGGTATTGCAGGCGATTTGTCGGATGCGGCCAATGCGCGCCAGGTTCTCTCTGACAACGGTTCGCCGACAACTGATCTGCAGATGGTTCTCGGTTCTTCGGCTATCGCAAACCTCCGTGGTAAACAGTCTGTTCTGTTCAAAGTAAACGAGTCCGGTACTGATGCGCTTCTGCGCGAAGGTATCGTGGGGCGACTGGAAGGATTCAACATCCACGAATCCGCGCATGTTAAGAAACGCGCTGCATCTCCGGCTGCCGGATACCTGGTGAATGGAGCAAAAGCTGAAGGCGATATTCTGATTGCCATTGATACCGGCACAGGTGCTTTTGCAGCAGGTGACATCGTGACGTTTGACGGGGACAGTAATAAATACCTTGTTGCTGCTGCGACGGCCACAGCAATCACCCTGGCTGCTCCTGGCTTACGTCAGTCACTGGCCGACAACACCGCTATTACCGCTGGTGGCGCCTACACCGCAAACATGGCGTTTGATCGCAATGCATTCCTGCTTGCATCCCGAACCCCGGCAATGCCGCAGGGCGGCGATACGGCGGATGATGTGATGAACGTTACTGACCCCGTATCTGGCATCACTTACCAGGTGGCACTGTACCGCCAGTATCGCCAGGTGCGTTACGAAGTCGGTTTATCCTGGGGTGTAGCGGCAGTTAAGTCCGCGCACTCAGCGTTGTTGCTGGGCTGATAAACAGGGGGCTTCGGCCCCTTTTTTTAGTGGAGGGATAATGGCCGGATTAACAAAAGAGCAGCGCGCCCAACGAGCTGCTGAGCAAACTGCGTCTACGAAGGTGGATAACAACGTACCCGTAACGACCACATCGCTGCTGGTGGCGATGGTTACCGATTTCCCGGCATTCCCGGGTGCGCCCAATACCGCCAACGTTCACCCTGATGAAGTGGAGAACTGGAAGGCGCACGGCTGGAAAGAAATGGAGTGATGCATGATCACTTTCATCACCGTTGAAGACGTCAATTCGATTCTCGGTGCCACCTGGACAGATGAAAGCAAAAAAGCCAAATCTGTGCTGATGGCTAATACCTGGATGAATGGACTTAACCTGAAAATGCCGTGCAATAAGGCAACTCACGAAATCATCATTCCTGACGATGTGAAACAAGCTGGCGCCTATGCGGCGCTAGCGGCCTCGAATGGTGGCCTTTATCAGCAGAAAACCGATTCTGGTGTGTTGCTGAGTAAGACGGTAGATGCCGATGATGTCAGCGTTTCAAAGACCTTCGCGGAACTTGCTACCAACAGCTCGGCATTGCTTGATTCCGATCTGCAGCTGGCGCTTGCAATGCTAAAGCCCTATGGCGTTAGTCAGTCTCAGGTACGGCTGGTAAGGGGGTGATATGCAAAACACTGATGTGCATTATGCCGGTGACGGGCTCGGCCCTCGCGATGTGTTTGTGAATGGAAACCCGATCAATTATGTCGTTTACGCAAACCCGGCAAAGGGCGTTGTTGAGTTTGCTCCGCTTCCGCTGAGGGTTAAACGCAACGGCGAAATCTATACCAGGAAACTGCGTGGTAACGTCCTGGTCCTTTTTACTGACGGATATGTTTCTAACAATATCCCGCTTCAGCGTTTTGGTGAAAAAGGCATAGAGGAGGTAGACCGTGGGTATCCGCGACGAACTCCAAACTGAAGTCGCCGCAGCCTTCGATACAGACCTGCAGGATGCCGTTAAGGATTTCACTGGGTCATACACCGTTCGAGGTGCCTGGGACCCGGTGACGGAAATCGGCACTGAAACGCAGGTGACTTACTCGGGGCGTGGAGTGCTGGCGCGTTATAAACTGCGCCGTATCGATGGCGTTAACATTCTGCATGGTGACGTGAAGCTAACCGCCCTGGTCAATGAGGTGACTAACAAGCCGGCAGTCGGGCATATCATCACCGCACCGGATTCTATTACGGGTGAGCTTCAGCGTTACGAGATCATCACCGCTTCTGCCGACTCTGCTGGCGCTGCGTACTCCATTCAACTGCGGAGAGTGTGATATGGCTAAGGGCTGGAACATTGACCCGGCGGCATTCGCCGGGCTGGTGGCCGAAGATGTCAAACTACGCCAGCGGACAATCGCCATTCAACTGCTGAATGAAATCGTTCAACGTTCGCCGGTAGGAAACCCTGAGTTGTGGGCCATCAACGCGACCGCGGTTCAATACAACAAAGCTGTTGGGGAATGGAACGAATCTCTTTATGCCGACCCTGCTAACCTGACCAAAACCGGAAGGCTCAGGAAGAAAGTCCGTGTTAATGACAGCATGGATATCAGGCGGCCGGCTGAGTATCGCGCAGGAACCTTCAGGGCATCGCATTTTGTCAGCATCGGCGAACCCGATCACTCCGTCCCGACCGAGCCGGATCCGCGTGGGACAATGACATTTCTTAATGGCAAAAATATCATTGACCAGGCGCCAGCCTACTCGGTGATTTACATCCAGTCGAACCTGCCTTACTCCGTGCCTCTGGAGAATGGCCACTCAACACAGGCGCCGACAGGCGTCTATGCCGTCTCGTTTAATGGTGTAATTCAGGCCTACAAATGACCCTTACAGAAATCAGAAACGCTGTCATTTCCCGAATGGCGGCACAGACCGCTATTGCCTCTGATGCGGTGGATTATCCCAATGGCCCGGTATTTGACCCCAGTAACCGCGATATCTGGGCCCGACTAACCAACATTGCTGGGCAGGCTGGCGCAACAGAGATCGGGGACGGGCCGGTAGTCCACAGGACGGGCTTACTCATCATTCAGCTGTTTGTTCCGGTCGGTTACGGGACGTTGCTTATCTCCCGAACGGCCGACCAGCTAACGGAGCTATTCGAGTTTAAGGACGACGGAAAGCTGAGTTATTTCGCTGTTTCTGCTGTGCCGGCGGGTGAGACCGATGGCTGGTTACAGCTCAATCTTCAAATTCCTTATCGCGCTCTGTAGCGCACAAAAAACAGGAGGCTCCTGTGAGCTCAGGTGCAAAAGTAGTAGCCGCGTTTATTCGCGAGACAACGTCAGGAATCACGCCAACAGCAGGGGCGTGGAACCTGCTGCGCCGTTCTTCATTTGGTCTGAAACCAACGCAGAACACCAACGACAATGACGAAATCGCTGGTGACCGTATGGCGCAGGGTGTTTCACGCGGCACAGTGGATGTCGGCGGCGATGTCGGCACACGGTTTCGCTGGAACCAGCATGATGATTTTCTTGCCAGCTGCTTCGGTTCCGAATGGCTAAATAACGTGCTGACGATGGGTAATGGTCGCATTACGTTCTCCGTGGCGACTTTTGCCAGTGATGTGGGGATCGCCCAGATTGCCCGCGGTTGCCAGGTTGGCACCTTCCAGATGGAAATCCCGGCCGATGGTGATATCACTGCAACCATTACGTTTGCAGGGCTGGACTGGGAGACGAAGGGGGACGATACCAGCTATTTCACCGCGCCGGTGGATTTAGCGGGGGCGCTGCGTTACTCCTTCAAAGAGGTCACGAACATCCGGCTAAATGGTGTTGATGGCGGGACAGGTTTCTGCGTCGACACCTTCAACATCCAGTTTAACAACAATATGCAGACTCAGCGCTGCATCGGTACCGGTTCGGCATTCGCCGGCGCAAACATTCCGACAACCTTTACCCCGTCAGGTCAAATCACGCTGTCATGGTCAAAGGCTGCCTGGGAGGTTTACAAAAAAACGTTCACCGGCGAAACGGTGCCGTTTAGCTTCACGCTGGAGAATGCTGAAGGCGCCTATACCTTCGATTTCCCGGAAGTGCAGATCTCCGGCGACTGGCCGGATGCGGGGAGCACTGACATTGTTCAGGTTCAGCTGGATATCACCGCGGCCAATACTCCGCCAACTATTACCCGCGTTCCTGCCACTAATGGCGGTGGTGATTAAAATTGGCCCTCTTTGGAGGGTTTTTTTATGGAGTTTTTTATGCTGATTGTTACCCCGAAAATTGATTTAAATGGCGAGCGCTGGTTTTATCCCTACAAAAAGCCAGAAGGCAGCAAAAAGGAATTCTCGCCGGAAGAAGAATCGCTGTTCAAACTTCGCCTGCTGGTGGCCAGCAGCGAGAATCCGCAATATCGCTCTCGTAACGCGCTGGTGCGCCGCCACATCGATAAGATGGACGCAGGTTATAAGGTGGGGACAACGGATTTTAATCTCGCCAGCGTGGACGATATAGACTCTGTTGATGACCTGCTGATCGATAACGCCGCTCGGTTCCTGCTGAAAGGCTGGGAGGGAGTAGGTAAGTTAGTCGACGGCATAGAGGTTGCTCTCGACTACACCCCAGAACTTGGGGCTGCCATGCTGAAACAGCACCCGGCGCTATACTGGCTGATACTGGCTGAGGCGGCAAACATTGCTCAGGGTAAGGAGCAGCAGACTCAGGAAACCGTAAAAAAGCCATAGAGGCCCAAAAGTGGCTAAAGGATTTCGCTGGCGAGCAGGGCGAGAAAGCAAAGTGGCGCAGGGAGAAGCTAAATCTCCCACCCATTCCAGAGCCTGAGATCGATGCGGTCACTGGGGAGATCCTCAACGCTTACGCCATGATATCGCGCGGCAGGAAGTATGCCGGCATGGCCGGAGTGCCGCTCCCTCTATCCCTGAATGATATTGAGCTTTACCTGGCATCGCGCACCATCCTGATCGACCGCATTGAGTTTGACGCAGCAATACTGGCCCTCGATGATGCCTGGAGAGTTGAGTGGGCTGAAGAGCAGAAAAGACAGGCAAAAGTGAAGTAGTCATATCATTGTCTACATTTATTCCTGTGCTAACCTGTGTGCAAATGTTAATGATGGGGATGGGGAAGTGGAACCGCTTTTAGGTTTTATGCTTTTTGGGCTAGCAGTTATTGTTGTAGCAGTTATTGCTGCAAAACGAAATGGGTTAGGTATTGCGTTCCTTTACCTTATTGGTATGTGCGCTATAGGCTTCGGCTTGGTCGTTTTAGCATCAAACATCACAAATGGAAACGGCGTTATCGCTGGTTTTACTGCATTTATTGCGCCGATTCTTGGTCTTCTTATTGTCTTATCATCGTCTACCTCTGAACGCCGAGCAGTGCTTAATGGTGAGTCTGGTGAGTATAAAAAATGTCCTTTCTGCGCCGAGCCTATCCGCAAAGAGGCCATTAAATGTAAACACTGTGGAAGTGATATTAAACAGACCTGAGTATTAGCAGTGAGCCCGTTTCGATAATATAACTATCAAAATATTATATTCGTAAAAAAACCTCGCTACGGCGGGGTTTTTTATTGCCCGGAGATAGCTAAATGACAGAACAAACCTCCCGCCTGGCCATTGTGATTGATAGCTCCGGGGCAGAGAAGCAGGCTGACAATCTCGCAACTGCACTGGTAAAAATGACGCAGGCAGGCGAACGTGCTGCCACCAGTGCAGGGAAAGTGACAAAGGCTACTGATGAAGAAAAACAGTCTCTTTCTGAACTCTTAGATCGAATTGACCCGGTAAATGCAGCTCTGAATAAACTGGATAAACAACAGCAAGATCTTGCGAAATTCAAATCAAAGGGGATGGTAGATACCGATACATTCGATCTTTATTCAAAGAAAATCGAGGAAACACGAAACAGGCTAACTGGATTTCGCGACGACCTTGCCAAAACCGGACAATCTGCCGCACAGACTGCCTTTGCCATGCGCATGATCCCGGCGCAGATGACTGACATTATCGTCGGCTTATCTACGGGTCAGTCGCCGTTTATGGTGCTTATGCAGCAGGGCGGGCAGTTGAAAGATATGTTCGGCGGTATTGGCCCCGCGATTAAAGGTGTTGGCGGGTATGTGCTGGGGTTAATTAATCCTGTCACTCTGGCTGCCGCGGCTGTCGGTGTTCTTGGGCTGGCCTATTACAAAGGCTCTCAGGAGCAGGACGAGTTCTATAAGTCATTGACCCTTAGCGGTAATCTGGTTGGTAAAACCACCGGGCAACTAGCAGAAATGGCCGCTCGGGTTTCAGTAGTTGCCAACTCAACTACTGGAGTGACCGCAGCCACACTTAACCAGATAGTTTCATCCGGGAAGGTGGCTGCAGAGTCATTGGAACGAGTAACAACTGCCGTGGTTGAAATCAGTGAAGCCACAGGCATCGCCACTGAAAAGCTGGTGGGTGATTTCAACGACATTGCTGCTGACCCGGTTGCGGCCATTACCAAACTTAACGACCAGTACCACTTTCTGACACTGGCAACCTACAACCAGATTAAAGCACTGCAGGATGAAGGTAATCAGCAGGATGCTGCACGGGTGGCTAGTGATGCTTACGCCAATGCCATGCAGCAGCGTGCGAACGATATTCATCAGAATTTGGGGATTCTTGAACGTGCTTGGGACTCGCTTGCTAAAACGGCTAAAGGAGCATGGGATGCCATGCTTGATATTGGTCGCGAGCAAACCGGCACCGAGCGGATCTCTCACATTCGTAAGGAATTAGATTGGATAGATAAGGCTGCTGGTGGGAAGCTATTTTTTGGTGGAAGAAAGGCTGAGCTCGAAGATGAGCTAAATAATCTGCAATCTCAAATCACAACAGAAGGCGTTTTAACTGAAATAATCAGCAGTCATGACAAAGCCGAACAGCAACGAATTAAAACGCAGCAGGAAGCAGATCGCGTTAACCAGCAATATCTGAGCAATGCGGATAAGCGCAATAAAGCTATTAAGCAGCAAAGCGAGTTCCTGAAGGCAGGTGCAATTACTGCAGAGCAATATGCAAAAAATGTTTCTCGTATTAACGAGATGTACAAAGATCCGAAACCACCCAAGACGCCAAAGGGTAAAGCATATACCGAGGACGCAGCAACCCGGCTGCTTGATCAGATAAACCAGCAGACTGCTGCCATGCAGTCCCAGCTGGATGCCAGTGACAAGCTTAACAGCGCAACCCAGGCGCGAGTTAAGTTCGAACAGCAAATTGCTGACCTCAAGTCTAAAACGCAGCTCACAGCTGACCAGAAATCGATCCTTTCCCGTTCAGATGAAATCCTCCAGGCGTATAAGCAGCAGGAGGCACTGCAAAATTCCGTAAAAACCCTGGACGATTATCGGAAGATGCAGGAACAGGTAAAGACGAAGGATGAGCGGACCAACGATCTGCTTAAAACCCGTCTTGAACTGCTGGAGAAGGCCAAAGCAACCGGGCAACTAAAACCCGGTGAATATGAAAAAACACGGGCAGATATTTATCAAAACACCGATATGCAACTGCCCTCGACGGTTCGTAATGTTGTAGGAAACCTGACACCCACAGGAGGGCGACTCTCTGGAACTTTTGAGGGGATGCAGGGGCAAATCAACGAGTATGACCAAGCTCAGCAAGAGCTCCAGCGCTGGCTGGCAGCTCAGGAGGAAGCTTATGCGAAGGCCGGCGAAATAACTGCCGAGGGTGAGGCCAGAATGACCTCGATTCGTCAACGTGCAGCGGATGCAAATCAGGTCATAGAGGCTCAGAAAAACACCATCATATCTGCGGCCACGCAGTCCTTGTTTGATAGTACCGCCGAAATCATGCGAACGGGGTTTGGTGAGCAATCGGCAATCTACAAGGTTGCTTTTGCTGCGAGTAAGGCATTCGCTATCGCTGACTCGATGGTGAAAATCCAGCAGGCTATAGCAAGCGGTGCAGTAAGCGCGCCTTATCCGGCCAACATCATCGCTATGGCCTCAATCGCTGCACAGACTGCCAGTATCGTCTCAAATATCCAGGCTGTGTCAGGAGTTGGCTTCTCCTCCGGCGGTTACACCGGCCCCGGTGGTAAGTATCAGCCAGCGGGTATTGTTCACAAAGGAGAGTACGTCTTCGACCAGGCATCAACGAACCGGATCGGCGTGTCTCAGCTTGAGGCACTTCGAAATGGCCAACCGCTTGATGCAACTCTGGGGCGTACAGGGTTTGGTACTGGTGTTCAGAACGTTAACAGCGATAACCGTAGGCAAACAACTGTACACGCGCCGATTAATCAGGAGTTTCATCTCCAGGGTATTACTCCGGAGCAGTTGAGCGCTACACTCAATCAGAATAATCGACAGCTTTCCAGGCAGTTAAAAGGTGAACTCACAAAGGAGGTTACCATGCCACAAGGAGCTTTTGGCAACGCTCTAAAAGGAAACTATACACGACACGGTCCTAGGTAAGCTAAACTGCATTAGCTGAGACTTGATTAGGTAGGTAAGTCTAACAATCTGAGTAGATGCAAGAAAACACAAGGATCTTATTAATGGAAGCGTTGTTAACATTTACATTTAAAGACTTCATAGCTTTTATGATTCCTCTTTTTATTGGCGGACTTATCTTCAATAGGAGACGTAAACGTAAGGAGGTCCGAGTGAAGTTTTCATTTCTTTGGCTTGTTTTGATTGTCGGTGGAATTCTTGAAATATGCGATGACATCTACACAACTTATTCCTATAGGCATAATCACTTATATAATAATGATACGCTTACAACCGTATTTAACTATGATTTTGCAAAAATTGTTTTTTGTGGGGTTTTGATCTTTGTTTCTATTGCGCTTCTTCTTCAGGAGTTGCTTTTAAACAAGCAGTCACATTGACGTATATTGCCTGTCGGCACATCGCCCTTTTTTATTTTGGCATGGGCTGTGCCGAAAAAATTTAATCTCACATTAAAGCAAATAAAACTAATATATTGATAATGCTGCTTTTTTATTTATTTTGGCTCTTGAAATGAGTTGATAAATATATCGCCTTGTGTGTTTGTGTCGATTTAATAAGATTTTTATCTTCGTTAATCTGAACCAAAAAATCAGAGATTTCTTCGATTCCATCGTGCTTTATTCTGAAATGAATACCCTCCTGAGGTTAATGGTGAAATTTTATTCGAGATACTTTACCGGGAGACTGCATGACTGATATCTACTACCCACATGACAGCCTCCCTATGCCATTACAGGAAGGGTACGGATTCCAGCCTGTCAGCCCGTTAAAACGAACCCAGTTAACCACCGGCCGCGCGCGGCAAAGGCGAGCTTATACGTCCACGCCGACGCAGGCCAGCATCACCTGGTTTATGGAAACCGATGCGCAGGGCCTGGCGTTTGAGTCCTGGTTCCGTGATGCGTTATCTGACGGGGCAGCGTGGTTCATGATGAAGCTGCAGACGCCGGCAGGCATTAAGTTTTACAAATGCCGCTTTACAGATATTTATCAGGGACCGGTACTGGTGGCCCCGATTTACTGGAAGTACACAGCGACGCTTGAATTATGGGAACGCCCCCTTGCTCCTGCCCCATGGGGTAATTACCCGGAATGGATCGTCGGCAGCTCACTGCTGGATATTGCGCTGAATAAGGAGTGGCCAAAGGCTTGATTAAAACCGTTTCACCTTAATAATCACTTGTGTCGATTTGTGAGAAAGTCCTTCATGCCGCTCCGTAGCCGGAGCGTGAAATAAAGCGCGGAATAGCGATCCTGCCGGTGAGGGTACTCCCACATTCGACACCAATTTTTAAGGTCACCTTCGGGTGGCCTTTTTTATTGGGTAAAAATCATGACAATACTCAACCGCCTCTACGCCAGCAGCGGGCTGGAGGTGATCATTGAGACGCTGCAGATCACCATTGGTTCTGACGTCCATTATCTGTGCCAGGGTTACGAGAACATCACGGCAACGACGGAGAACGGCGATACCGTAACGTTTACCGCCTGTGCGATAGACATTGCGCTGCCGGCGCGCAATGCGGACGGCACGCAGGACCTCAAATTTGCCTTGTGCAATATCGATGGTGTTGTGTCCACGGCGATCCGCAATGCCCTAGCTAACAGATTGCCTGCATCGCTGACGTACCGGCGTTATATCTCCACTGATTTAGCGGCCCCTGCGGAAGTGCCGTATACGCTGAAAATCAAGTCTGGTTACTGGACGGCGACAGAGGCGCAGATTACCGCGGGTTATATGAATATCCTTGATACAGCCTGGCCACGTTACCGCTACACGCTACCTGTATTCCCCGGACTGCGTTATATCAGCTAAGGAATCCCAATGTTCAACCCTGATAAATACCGTTCTGTTAAATGGCAGAAGGGCGGTAGAGCCTACCCGCTACTTGACTGCTTCGGCATTGTGAACGAGATACGCCGCGATCTGAATTTACCCGTCTGGCCCGATTTTGCTGGGGTAACCAAAGACGACGGCGGCCTCGACCGGGAAGCGCGCCGGATGATGCTTACCCTTGAGCGCTGCGAACCCTGCGAAGGGGCTGGAGTGGCCTGCTATTCCGGGTCGACCGTCACCCATGTGGGGATCGTGGTCAGTATCGATGGTTTGCTGCACGTGGCGGAATGCAATCCGGGAACGAACGTCATCTTTCTGCCGTTGCCGCGGTTTAAGCGCCGATTTGTCAAAGTGGAGTTCTGGCAATGACCATTCGTTTTTACCCGTCCCGGCTTCCCGGTGAACCACTCGAAACGCATGAGCATGGTGTAACCAGTATTCGCAGCTGGCTGGTGGCAAATGTTGAAGGCTACGAGGAGCGGGATGTCCCACCGCTTACCGTTGAGGTTGAGGGGGTGTTAATTCCTCCAGGTGAGTGGGCCACCTGCGTGATTCGCCCTGATAGTGATGTCAGGCTTTATCCGGTTCCATTCGGGCTGGAGGCCGCCACAATCGCGTGGATCGGTATCGGTATCTCCGTTGCCGCTGCAGCCTATTCGCTTGTTTTGATGAGCACCATTGATACGGGCGGCTATACCTCATCCACAGGGCGGAGTCTCGACCTGAACCCGGCGCGGGCCAACACCGCAAAACTCGGTGATGCCATTCGTGAGGTGTTTGGCCGGGTGCGTATCTACCCGGATTATGTGGTCCAGCCCGTTACCCGGTTCGATGCCGCCGATCCTACGAAAATGCGCGTCCAGATGCTGCTGTGTCTCGGTGTCGGTGAACTGATTTATACCACTGGCGATATCCGGGTTGGCAGTACGCCAGCTTCAACGCTGCCGGGTTTCAACATCACCTATTTTCCGCCAGGCGCGGACGTTTCCGGCGATGAGCGCAGTGAAAACTGGGTCAACAGTACGGAGGTCGGAGGGACATCATCCGGCACCGGGCTGGATATGGCCCAGACGTCGCCGGACGCAGATGACATTATCGCAGACAGCATGACCGTATCCGGTTCGAGCGTAACGTTTACCGGGTTGGATACGGATGATGATGACGATAATGACGAGAACGATAACGCGCTACCGCCCAGCTGGGTCACTGGCGCCGTGGTCGAACTGAAAGCCCCGGCGAACTACCAGATCACTTCGGCGGCTGGATACAGTGTTATCGCAAGCCCGCTGCTGACGGAGATCGCGCCGGTAGTAGGTATGCCGGTAACCCTAGGGTTTAACTCAGTCGATTACGATCTGTTTATCGCGTCATATACCCCCGGTCAGGCTGCAGTGCCTGGCACCGGGGGGAGTGCGGCAAAACTCCAGGCCAGTGCGGCCCCGACCACCTACGATTTTTCGACCAACTCCAGCACGTTCACGATCACCTGGCAGGGGGTTACCTACCCGGTGTCGCTGGTGGCTAACTACGTCTCGATGTCGGGACTGCTGGCGGCAATCACCGAGGGACTCACTGGTTCCGGCCTGGTTGCGCGGGACAACGGCGGCACCGTACTAATAACCGAGTCGGCCAGTCCGTTCGCGGGTGGGGAGATCACGTCCTCTTCGCTGCCTGCAGCTGTTTTCGGTGATGCCCCGGTTTACACCTCCGGCACGGCATCAACCGGCGGCAGCCCGGCGGTAACGGCGAATGTGACGCTTGCCTATAACAGCGCCACGGGAACGGCCTTTTCCGGCATGCCAGAGGGGGTGCAACGGCTTTCACTTGCTCACCGCGGGAATGAGTACCGGATTGTCTCGGCCGACGGCACAACGGCGACAGTGGCGCGCCTGGTTAATGGTGCCGTTGATGAGTCATGGCCGGGATTCACCGCCCGCACGATGATCGACTATGAGGCTTCTGGCCTTAACGACACGCTGAGCTGGCTGGGGCCGTTCCTCGTATGCCCTGAAAATGAAGTGGTGGATGCGTTCGAGGTGAATTTCTCCTTCCCGAACGGCATCTGTGGCTTCGACAGTAAGGGGAAAAAGCGGCTCCGGCATGTTGAGTGGGAGATTCAGTATCGCGTCTACGGTTCCGGATCGGGGTGGGTAAGTCACCAGGGAGAGTACGCGCTTAAAAACATCAACGGGTTAGGTTTCACTGAGCGGATCACCCTCAGTTCTCCGGGACTGGTAGAGGTTCGCTGCCGTCGGCGCAATGAGCAGGGCTCAAACAACGCCAGGGATTCGATGTACTGGCAGGCACTGCGCGGGCGACTGCTGACGCGCCCTTCATCCTATCCCGGCGTGTCGCTGATGGCGGTGACCGTTGAAACGGGGGGCAAATTGGCGGCTCAGTCGGACCGCCGCGTAAACGTTGTGGCCACGCGGGCCTATGACTCAGGAACGGCCAGAACCATTTCTGGGGCGTTGCTGCATGTCGGGAACTCGCTGGGACTGGAGATGGATGTCGACACCATCAACGCGCTGGAGTCTGCATACTGGACGCCACGCAGCGAGTATTTCGACTTTGCTACAGGCGACAGTATCTCGGCGCTGGAAATGCTGCAGATGATAGCCAATGCCGGGAAGTCACGTTTTCTGCTGAGCGATGGCCTGGCGACGGTAAACAGGGAAGGGATTAAGCCCTGGACCGGTGTGATCACTCCTCATGAGATGGTGGAGGAGCTGCAGAGCGGATTTACCGTGCCCTCAGATGATGATTTTGATGGTGTCGACGTGACGTACATCAACGGGACTACCTGGGCAGAGGAGACCGTTAAATGCCGGACGCCTGATAATCCCACGCCGGTGAAAATAGAGAATTACAAACTCGATGGGGTACTGAATCAGGATCACGCCTACCAAATCGGGATGCGTCGCCTGATGAAATACCTGCAGCAGCGGGTGACGTTCCAGACCACTACCGAGCTGGACGCGCTGTGCTACAACACGGGCGATCGCATAGTGCTCACGGATGATATTCCGGGCAACAACACGATTTCCTGTCTGGTAGAGGCGATGACAACGGCTGGTGGCGTGACAACGTTCACCGTCACGGAGCCGCTGGACTGGTCTTTCGAAAATCCCCGCGCGCTGATCCGCTATCAGGATGGCTCTGCATCCGGGCTGATGGTGGCGAGCAGGGTGGGTGATTTTCAGCTGTCAGTCCCGCACCTGAGCGAGTTTGATGATCCCATGCGGGTTGACCTGTCGTCGGCAACCATCGAGCCGATCCGCCTGGTGTTCTGCGGCTCAACGCGCCACGTCTACGACGCCATTGTAGAGGAGATCGCTCCGCAGTCAGACGGAACCTGTCAGGTCACCGCTAAAGAATACCTCGAATCGTTCTACCAGTACGACGACACCACATACCCCGGCGACGCTACTTAAGACTTTACATGACCTATTACCATCCATAGACCCGCTTTAGCGGGTTTTTTCATTTCTGGAGCATGACATATGGCCGATATCGAGAACATTGGCTCCTCTTCGCCTGCAATATTACTGTTGAATGCCAAGAATCTTGATGTGGCAGTCAATAGTATTACGGAAGCTATCTGGAAAGATCGTTTCGGAAAAGAAAGAAAAACATGGCACGGAATTGAATCTGACTTTGCCACCCAGATTGCATCGCAGCGGGATCAGTTTGCCACGCAAATAACTGCTCAGAAAAACCAGTTTGAAGGCCAGATTTCAGAACAACATGATCAATTCACGGCACAAATCACGGGGCAAAGAGATGAATTCAACGACATGCTCGCAGCCTCAGGCTATTCGTGGCTGAAAGATTATGTTGACGGGCCAGTTACATTTACAAATCGCAGTCAGGTCACAGTTTATAATGGCGTGGCATATCGCCTTGCTGCAAGTGCGCCTATTGGATTTACGACTACAGGCACTGATGCAACGAGCTGGGAAAATGATTCTCAGTATCTTGTTGCTATTGGTGACAATGATATCCGTCAGCAAATCCAGTACCAGTTAGGACAATGGCTTCCTGATGCTGTTTCTCTTTTTAATGTGACCACTGATTATACCGCAATAAGGGTCAGAGGGTTTTATTTCGCCTATGATGGTGGTGCAGGTATATGGATTAAAACAGGTAATACAGATCTATCGAAGGCAGGAAGTCATGTAGTTGATGAGGCGAAGATTTATAACGCAAATGGTGTAGAGTATGCGCTGGATGTGAGTTATGGCGAAATTAGCGTCCTGAGTAATGGCGCTAAGTCGTATTCATTTGCAAAACTTCTAGACCAAACAACCGACAACTTTGTATGTCTTGGTCAAGTGATAAATGGAATTGAATCACATTTAACTCTTGGAATATCTACTGCTAATGACCGTAAAACATATGATGGTGGGGCTCGCCTCGATATTATAGTGCCAACAAACGACTATAGAATTGGTAAAAAATATGCCAAGCTCTATACTGGTGTTGATTATTATTTGAATAAATCCAGGGTCTTTATTCAGGCTGGGGCTTCGTATAAATACTCGGTTACAGGTAAACGCCTTAACGGTTTCCAACATGGCGTGGATGAGATTACAGAAAAATGGGAGGCTGTAAACAAAGGTATTTATTGGGGTTCAGTTAGCCTACAGAACGTTAACATTTACGGTGGAACCATTTCTGGAGACCATGATATTCGCTCTTTACGCGATTCATGTTCTGCTGGGGTAGGGATTCTGGTTTTAAACCCGGAAGGGTTTTCTACGCATGGTACCGTAGTTCGTGAGGATTGCTTGTGGGCCGTTGTTGAAACAACAGCAGAAGTTGAGGCGACCGAGTTTAATAAAAATGGCCACGCTTTTGACAATAATGAAATCGATTATGAATATATTGTTCCTGCATGGGTTAATGCGGGTATCACTACCCGTTTTGGCAACTTTAACCGCACCACCCACTACAACAGTAAATTTATGGGCGGTCGCCGGGGTACGTACCGCAATGGTTGTGACTGGTCAGCTCTGTACAACTGTGAAGTAACCAACCGTCTGGCATGGCGGAATGCGGCCAACGTGTCCGGTGATATACCCGAATATATCGCCGTGTGTACTGGTACTGTTCTGAATGTCTCTGGTGGTTACTGGGGGCCGGCAGCAGCAAAAGATTATAACGCGCGTTACGGGACTGTATACTCAACAGCGCAAAATCATTCATTTTTAGCTGTTTATACTGAATGGACCTACAATTTCTTGACTGTAAGCGCATGGGGATTCAATGGCAAGGCGTCGCGTCTTTCCGGCCTTGAGCTTAAACTTATCAGCCAGTATAAAGATAACTTTACAGAATACTCATCACTGCGCTTTGAGGGTGGGTGTTTCCCGACAACGGATGATGGTGGTAACTCGCTTTACCCGGACGGCTTCTACCATTACGATACGCCGAACGGTGTATCACAATTTGCGTGGGGAACCCCAATCCGAGATCTGGGAGCATTCCGACATGGCGGATTCGATTTTTACTACGGTACATATAACGTATATGTATTTAGTGGTACTGACTGGGATTCAATACGTAACCGCCCGTATGCGAAAGAAATGTTTAACGCAAACGGATTACAAATAAACGCAAAACCAGTCATGTTGCCATGGCAAACCCCCTCAGTTAAGTCACATATTTGCATCTGGTATAAAGACCATTCAGGGAATTTTAATCCGCGTAATATTTACGCCTGGATTACTGCCGCAAGCCAGGACGGCCCGAACACAGATGAAGCGCTATATAAGTCCTTTGCCGAGCATATGTTTGATTTCGGCAATGGGACAAAAATGGCGATGATCCCGAATAAAAGGCTGACGGCATGGGATGGCCTGTACACGTATGCGCGAAATTGTGGGGTTGTGGTAGATGTGCCCGCTGATGGTAGCACGCCGATAACGCTTATTGCGGTAGAGGCTTATCAGGGTGGCGTTCCATTGTTTCCAGCTGGTTGCGGAAACTACATCCCGGAAACGAACGGTAATTCCGTGTTAAGTCCGGTCACCAATCCTGTGGGGCTGGACAGCTCTCTGGGCGGTGGTCTGTTCTTCCCTGGTGATATCATCGGGCCGTGGTCGCATGTGCGACGTACGCAGAATGGTTACATCATCTCCCCGACGCTGACCCCTGGATATACGCTCGATCGGAAAATGGTGACAGGTGGCTGCACGCTTGAAGCTGCTTTCAAAGTTGCATTCAGCGCAACAGTGACAACTGTCAACAGCAACGGCACCACCATCATCACCGTGCCTGCGGCATACCTACCGTACGTTGCTGTGGGTATACCTCTGTATATCACCGGCGGCTCATCAACCGGCGTGACCGGTCAAGTTCGGCTGATTAAGCGTCTGCTGAACAGTGACGGAACATCGTCTAACCGTTACCTCGTACAAGGAAACACCGGGGCGGTGGGTGACACTCTGACCATCGATCAGGCGCAAATTCCGCCGTACACGTTCTATAATGACCGCAACTTCAATGCTGTAATCGCGACGTCAGTGACTGTCAACGGGGTGTCGGTAGCAAACGCCCACAGGTCTACATACTCTTCAGCCATTGGCTATGGTGGCGCGTCAGGAGCTAAAGCCCTGGAGTTCTACGTCAATGGTGGAACCACCTACACGCAAAGGATTGTTGCCACGTCTACGACGGTAATGAGCCTGGAAACCGGCGGGAACTTGTCAGTAAACGGGAATACATACCCGAACGCTGACGGCGCATATTCGCTCGGAACCTCAACAGGTCGCTGGTCGCAGGTTTTTGCATCGAATAGCGTTATCGGGACGTCAGACGAGACGCATAAAACCCGCCCACGGGCAGACACGCCGGCGGAAACCGACGCATTCTATGAAATCGGCCAGTTGCCGGGCGTATGGCAGTGGCTTGATAAATACATGGCAGAAGGCGACGACGCCAGACTGCATTCAGGTCCAACGGTACAGGCGGCGATTGCCGTTATGGATAAGTACGGCCTGGACTGGCAGAGATATTCTGCTTTCTGTTATGACGAATGGAGTGCGCAGGATGCCATCATTGAGACGTGGGATGACGAGTGGGAGGTAAAACCCGGCACCCCGGCTGAACTGGACGAGGAAGGAAATATGGTTGTTGAGGCAGTACCGGAAACGCGTACTCTTATCAGAGCGGCGGGGAGCAATGTTATCCAGGAGGCGCGAATGGCAGGGAGCGTCTACGCATTTCGCAAGGAGGAGTTACTTTTCTGGATCAGCAGAGCGACAATCGCAAAACAGCAGGATATCGAAAAACGCCTGGCGGCAATAGAAGCAAGCATGTCATCGTAAAAACGGAACAGAATAACGGCCAGGGATGGCCGATTCAAAGGTGATCTAAATGAGGGTTCAAATAGTCAAACATCGGGCATCAGGAACGCAGCTTTATATGATGCTTGTGGCAGTTGCTGTTACGTATTTTTGTGGTTGGGGGTTAGGTTTACTAATATCAGTAGGGCTACCATTATTAAGCTCATTTAAATTAAATGTAAAAAGATAGCTCCTTCCTACTGTGTTAATTTTATACCTTAAGTTACATTGATTTTATCTGTCAACCTTCTATGTGGAGGTTGAAATAAAATATCTAATAAAGAAAATTTCCTTTTCAGAAGGATAAATAGATAAATTGTGAGTAGCGTAAGCACAAGTTTTATTGGAAATGCGGAATTTTGATTGAAGTGCGACACATCAAAAATTTTTGTAAACACCCTTAATAATACCAGATGCATTAAATAGTAGACAATGGAGTTCAAGCTAATGTGAGTAAGTGTTCTTTTTATTGCTTTTACTTTCTCTATCTGTGTGGCTAAAAATATTGCTAGAGGAATGCTTAGTATCACAGGAATCAAATATAATAAACTGGTTTTCTGAATGTTAGTATGAAAATTTATAATTGCAGTAGCAATAACACACAGTAGAGCAATGAAGAGTGCTAATGGATTATTTGATAAATTTTGAATGTCGTATTGTTTTACTCCACAATAACATCCAAGATAGAAGAAAATGAAATAGTAAAAAATATCACCCTCTTCTAAATACTCAACACCAACACGATCGTAAATGTTAATGTTTGAAAATAAATAGCAAAGGGCCACAGTTGATATTAGTATGTAAGCGGTATTTATTTTTTTTCTAATTATTATTAGTGAAGTTACGAAGTATAAAAAAAGAAAATACAAGAACCATGTTAAATTTGTTGCGCCTATAACTATTCTTTGCAAGTAATGTAAGGTCTGTAAATATTCACCAGATAGCAATGATGAGAAATTGTACAGAGTTAAAAAAACAAGAGACCATAAAATATAAGGGTACAGTAAATTATTTATTTTTCCTTTAAGGTACATTATAAAGTTTTTGTTTATTGATTTGTGAACGATAAATCCAGAAAGGAAAAACAAAAGCTCCATTCTATATGGTGCAAAGAATATTTTAACTTGATATATTCCATTGTATATAAATGATTCAGATAAATCATTATATAAATTAAAATCAGATATCCAGTGCTGAATGATGACAAGAAGAATAAGAGAACCTCTCATCATATCCATCCACACTATTCTTTCTTTTGTCATTTAATATCCTTAAATATTAAAATGCAATATTAGTAAGATTCATATGTAACGATTTGATTATAACTGTAAGTATGTTTCTTTTAAGTGTAAAGAAACTTTTTCTTATTATATAGCTTGCGAGTTAATAGTGCAGCGTACCCGCGCCGGTTTAGCCGCAGCGAGGGAGCAGGGGAGAGTAGGCGGCCGCCGCCGGGTAATGACCACTGAGGTTGTGGAGCGATGCCGCAGGATGTTGGGTACGGGCACAACCCGGCAGCAGGTAGCCGATGTGATAGGTTAAGAGCGAAGACGGTCTGTAAGTACCTTCCGAAGTAAAGGAACAAGGATCATGAATTTGAGTCTATACCATCCCAATTCATACATTCTTTGTAAGTCTATGAACTATTGAGCAGAGTATTCTGTTCGAAATGAACCATATGGAATAGCCAAAGGCTAAAATGCCCAGCGTAAAAACAACAATCAGCAAGTCCGTCTGTGACATCTTATATCCATTTTGCAGTAGCAGGTTTTGAGAAAAGATAGTTCAAAGCAGGCACATAGACAACATAATCACTAAGTGAAACCAATATCAGTGGCTCAAAGGTGACTGGTTTCCCCCCTGTGTTCCTGATTGATAGTTAAAATCTCTATTGATCAGATTAGCGAATAAAACTACTGTATATAAAAACAGTATTTTGTGAGCGAGTTTATTATGCAGTTCTACACGCCCGTTGAGTTACGTCAGATTATGCTGCTCCCGTTGTACAGCGACCTTGTGCAATGTGGTTTTCCTAGTCCTGCGGAGGATTACGTTGAGCAACGTATCGATCTGAACGAGTTGCTCGTTAACCACCCCAGTGCGACGTATTTTGTCAAAGCCGCCGGCGACAGCATGAAAGACGCCGGCATAGGGGACGGTGATCTTCTGGTAGTGGATAGCTCAAGGACAGCAGTTCATGGTGATATCGTTATTGCTGCTGTGGATGGGGAATTCACCGTTAAGAAGCTGCAGCTGCATCCGCGGGTTCAGCTTAACCCAATGAACCCTGCATATTCGCCAATTGTCGTCGGTAGTGAGGATACACTCGATGTGTTCGGGGTCGTAACTTACATCATCAAATCGGCTGGCTGAGATGTTTGCGCTTTGTGATGTGAATTCATTTTATGCATCGTGCGAGACCGTATTTCGTCCTGACCTGAAGGGGCGTCCGGTGGTCGTTCTGTCAAACAACGACGGCTGTGTGATCGCCCGCTCGCCAGAAGCGAAGCCCTTCGTCAAAATGGGTGAGCCTTATTTCAAGCAAAAGGACATATTTCGCCGGCACGGTATTATCGCGTTTAGCAGCAACTATGAGCTTTATGCCGATATGTCCAACCGAGTGATGACAACGCTGGAGGAACTCTCTCCACGCTGCGAAATTTACAGTATTGATGAGGCATTTTGCGATCTGACTGGTGTTCGTAACTGTCGCGATCTTACCGATTTTGGCAGGGAAATTCGTGAGACGGTTCTGCGCAGGACGCACCTCACGGTCGGCGTCGGCATAGCCCAGACTAAAACCCTGGCAAAGCTGGCCAATCACGCTGCGAAACAGTGGCAGCGACAGACCGGAGGAGTGGTGGATCTGTCTAATCTGGAAAGGCAGAGGAAGTTGATGGCTTTGCTTCCGGTGGATGAGGTCTGGGGCGTCGGGCGCCGCATCAGTAAAAAACTGGAGGCCATCGGGATTAAAACGGTACTGCAGCTGGCGGATACCGATATCCGTTTTATCCGGAAGCATTTCAACGTCATGCTGGAAAGAACAGTGCGGGAGCTGCGCGGCGAGCCATGCCTCGGGCTTGAGGAGTTCGCGCCGGTAAAGCAGGAAATCGTGTGCAGCCGTTCGTTCGGCGGCCGTATCACTGAATACCTTGAGATGAGGCAGGCGATATGCAGCTACGCATCACGCGCAGCGGAGAAACTTCGTGGCGAGCATCAGTACTGTCGCTTTATCTCTGCGTTTGTTAAAACCAGCCCGTTTGCGCTGAACGAGCCGTATTACGGGAACAGTGCATCAGTAAAGCTTCTTACACCGACCCAGGATAGCCGGGATATCATCACTGCGGCGACAAAATGTCTCGATGTAATCTGGCGCGACGGGCATCGCTACCAGAAAGCAGGAGTAATGCTGGGAGATTTCTACAGCCAGGGCGTAGCGCAGCTCAACCTGTTTGATGACAACGCGCCACGGAAGAACAGTGAAAAGCTTATGGAAGTTCTCGACCATCTCAACGCGAAAGACGGAAGAGGAACTCTGTATTTTGCAGGGCAGGGGATCCAGACCGCCTGGCAAATGAAACGAGAAATGCTATCCCCACGCTATACTACGAGGTTCTTTGACCTGCTCAAAGTTAGATGATTTGGCCATTAACGGTAGTGGTTATGCTGCTACTACAGTCCGCTTAGAGCGAGGAGCGGACGTTCGCGGTAGCGCAACAAAGATGAATATTTGAATCAGATAGTTCATATTAAACGGAAATAGGTTACTTCCTCTAAACGTATCAGAGTAACAAAGGCTGAAAATGGCAAAGCTTGAAGAATTAAAAAACATTTATCCCGGTGCACTGGCATGGAAATTTGGCGACAGCCCAGAACTTGCTGACGAACTCGTACAACTGGTTTTGAGTGGGAGTAAAACAGCGACATGCTCTTCGATAGCATCTTTTCACCATGAACATGAACGAGGCGAAGCTCCCTGCGTTGGAAGTTATAATATCATTCTTAACGGAGCCGGGCAGCCAATGTGCGTGATCAGAACTCTCAGGATGCAAGTTATCCGCTTCAATGAAATGACGAGTGAACTTGCCAGTAAGGAAGGTGAAGGTGATTTAAGTCTGGAGTATTGGAATGAAGGTCATAAGCGTTATTTTGAGCGTGAAGGCACTTATTCTGAAGAAATGGAACTTATATTTGAGGAATTTGAACTTACAGAGATTTTGTAACTGTCAGCTACTGGCGCATTGCGGACGTTATAATTTTATAGGCGTTCAATAGCCTCGATAAGTTCTGGCCCTTGGTTTTTCACGTCACTCATGGCACGCGAGACCGGGCGCAAGAAGAAATACTCAGCGCGTAGTACTCCGCCTTCGGTAGTCTCAACTGCCTGCAGTCCGGGGACATACTGCCTCATCTATTCGCGCGCTGCTACGGTTACATGGCTAGCGGGCATAGGTGGTCAAAGTCAATCAGGCGTCTATTGATCTCAAATTCGATGTCTGTAAAACGCCTTAAAATTCATCACCGCTTTCTGCTGTTACTAAATCTCCACAGGATCCGGCCAGCTTACAAATGGTAAGCCGTCATCTGAGTAGCCAGAAAAAAGGGGGCCCTGGAAGTAAGCTATACCTGCTGACTCCAGCCACATCCATTCTTCAGCTTTTTCGATTCCTGTAGCGCATATTCTTATCTCGAGAGTATCACAGCAATTGATTATGCTTTGAACTACGGCTTGTTTCGCACCATCCTTGTGAATGTTTCTTATGAGCTCACTATGAATTTTGATTTTTTCAGGCTGGAATTTTGTCAGAAGGAGTAATCCTGCATGTCCAGACCCAAAGTCATTAATAGCAACGCTTATTCCAGCACTTTTAAGTGTTCGTAGCGCATGTAAAAATTCATCAATATTGGCGAACAGATCTTTTTCTAAAAATTCGATGATAATTTGTTCAGGGATAAGACCGCTTTGCTCAATATACTTAAGCAGCGTACAAGGGGCATCACTAATCTTGATTATAGTCAATGGTAATAGGCTAATTGAAACCCTTTGTCCAGACTGAAGGAAACTACCAGCTTCAAGAAGAGCAACACGTTTTGATTCCAGATCATGCTGTAACAATCCCATTCCATACAAACCAGTCGTCACGGGATTACTGAACTGGAACGAATGGACCTTTCTCACGAGAGGGTCTACCACTGGATTTATAATGAAGGAGCTAGAAAAATAAGGGCTTTCAGGTATTAAGGGCTCCCTGGAAAACTGCCATTCAGAAACCGGCGGCAATTCATAGTATTTTTCATGTTGTATGGACTCTATGAATGTTCTAAAAAAACGCAATGCTCTGTCATTATAAAGAAGTTGATGTTTTGCTGTTCCACGGTTTAGAATTGTTCTTAGGCAGTCTTCATGACTGTGTAAATCTATATCAATTAGTTCCATCCCGGAATTACCAAATCGTCGGAAAGGTGCAACGTCATTTAAGAGTTCAACAATATTAAAGTGACGAGTATCTCTACAGATCCTGGTGTAAATGTCGTTAACCTGAGCCTCAGGGCCTTCAAGCAGTTGTAGAAAGTGAATCCCATTAAAAATCAATATTCCAGTGACATCACTCTTGATATTATGGGCATTTGCGAGCTCAATCATTTCCATGATTGAGGTTCTTGAAATGCTACTATGTGCGTGACTACGGTAAATGATAGTTGTAAGCATCTCAGTTCTCGCTATGGTGTTTGAACAGAGATTAGCAGACTTATGATCTAAAATCCGAAAAATTATCAAAAATATTTAGCCCACTATGAATGAAAAATGTCTGTAATCTTCACGAAGAATTTGGTGGCAAGTCATCAGCACAAATTGCACATTTTATATGATAAGTAAATAATTTCTTGACATTTTAAAATGGTAAAGGAGTAAGGCTACCTTTTAGTTCTACTCATTTACACCAGTTGTCGGCGCAGGAAAGAGTGAGCGATGTTGCCATAGAGGCTTGAACATTCTGCTTGTCGCCGCGGTTTCTACTGGAGCATTAATCAGTGGTGGTTTATCCCACCAACTAGGTGCGTAACCCAGTGAACTGGATCGAGATGCAGTTGCTCATCACGTTCACTCCGGAGCAAATCCTTTGTCCCTGGCGCCACGTTGTACCGGCTGATTGGTTCGGGGTCACAAGTGATATCCCGCTCGGCTTCTTCAGCCAAATAAGCCAGGTACTCTTCACGGGGTTGTGATTGAGCGAAGCGTCCGCACATGGTTACCTCCAGTCTTCAGACTGAAAGTATAGAAGTTGTGGAGGAAACGTAGGAAGGGAACTCCGACAGCCATCTAACTGATGACTGTCGGAGATGACGTCAAAAACAATGTGTACAAAATTGTGTATTAAAATCAGAAAAATCGCACAATTTGAAAATCTAACTCATTGTTTTTAATTGACAAAAATATTTATTTTGTAGGTGCTATCGTAGGGCATACCATTCCTTATGTTTCAGTGGGTTAGCCATGGCACCGAGAATATCGGAAATCACGTTGACAATAATCACCAGCGCGCCAATCACCATCACTCCGGCGGAGATCGCCGCGTAGTCCTGCTGGCGAATGGCGTTGATCAGCCAGCGGCCCAGTCCAGGCCAGCTGAACACCATCTCAGTGATCATCGCCAGGGTGAGCATGGTGGAAAACTGCAGGCCGAGACGCGGGATCACCGGCGGCAGGGCGTTGTGCAGCACATGGCGCAGTAGAATTTTGCGTCGCGACACGCCGCGGGTGGCGGCCGCTTTTACATAGTTAGTGTCATACACCTCGCTGGTGCTAATGCGCATCAGGCGGATCACTTCAGTGGTGGGGGCGACCGCCAGGGTCAATACCGGCAGCACCATATGCCGGGCGGCGCTGACGATCATCTCATGGCGCCACGGCGAGTCCGAAAGCCAGGCGTCGATCAGCGCGAAACCGGTGACGTTTTTCACCTCATACAGCAGATCGAAGCGACCGGAGACCGGAAGCCAGCCGAGGGTCAGGGAAAAGAAGAGGGTCAGGAGCAGCGCCAGCCAGAAGACCGGGATCGAGAAACCGACCAGCGCGACGGCGCTGATCAGGGTATCGGGCCATTTATTGCGCATTACGCCGGCGATCATCCCCACCGGAATGCCTATCAGCAGGGCAAAGCCGAAGGCGAGGATGCACAGCTCCATGGTCGCCGGGAAAACCTCGCGCAACTGCTCAGAAATCAGCTGGCCGTTAATGCTGGATACGCCGAAATCCCAGTGCAGCACCCCTTCAAACCAGAACAGCCACGCATTCCACAGGGAAGCGCCCTGCAGTGGGGCATGAGGGGTGAAATAGCTCAGGCTGAAACCGACAAAGGTCAGAAAAAAGAGGGTGATCAGCAGCAGCAGCAGACGGCGCAGGGTAAAAATAATCATGGCTTTTTCACCTCTTCGGTATTTTCCCGCGATACGCCAGCGAACGAAGCGTTACCGAAAGGGCTGAGCACCAGGCCTTTCATATCATAGCGGAAGGCCTGCAGCCGCAGCGACGAGGCCAGCGGCAGGACCGGCAGTTCGCGGGCGAGGATCCGCTGCGCCTCTTTGTAAGCGTCCATCCGCGAGGAGAGCTGCTGCGAGAGCAGCGCTTTTTGCAGCACGTCGTCAAACTCCCGGTTACACCAGTGGGCAAAGTTGGTTTGCGAGGCGATGGCCGCGCAGCTCAGCAGCGGTCGGAAGAAACTGTCCGGATCGTTACTGTCCGTCGCCCAGCCGGAGAGCGTCAGGTCGTGGCTCATATCCATCAGGCGCGCCTCCTGGAAACGTCCCTCTACCGGCACAATAATCACCTTAACGCCAATCTGCGCCATATCCGCCTGGATAAGCTCCGCCGTTTTCAGCGGGCTGGGATTCCACGCCTGCGAGCTGGTGGGCACCCACAGCTTGAGGGTCAGGTTTTCCAGCCCCAGGGCTTTCAGGCGGGCGCGGGCCTCCTGCGGATTATATTCGGTAATTTTAGCGTCATTATCGTAGGCCCACGAGGCCCGCGGCAGCATGGACGCCGCCGTCTCCGCGGTGCCATAGTAGATGGACTGCATCAGGCGCTGGTTGTTAATCGCCAGCGCCAGGGCATGGCGCACCTCAGGGTTATCCAGCGGCGGCTTAGCGGTGTTGAAGGCCAGCCAGGCGATGTTCATTCCCGGGCGCAGCGTCAGGCGCAGGCGCGGGTCGTCACGCAGGATCGTCAACTGGCTGGCGGCTGGCCAGGCCAGCACGTCGCATTCTCCGGTCAGCAGTTTCGACAGGCGGCCGGTGCCGCCGGAGCCAAGGTCGACCACCACCTGGGGCATCAACGGTTTGCCGCGCCAGTAGCCAGGGTGGCGCTGCAGGCGAACATATTGTCCGGAGCGGTAATCGGAAAGCTGGAACGGGCCGGTGCCAACCGGCTGGCGATCCAGTTGCTCCTGGCGGTCGTCCTGCATTAAGCGGGCGGCATATTCGGCAGAGGTAATTGACGCATAGTGGGTGGCCAGATGCCAGAGGAACGAGGCGTCCGGCCGCTTGAGGCGAAACTCCACGGTCTGATTATCCAGCTTGCGGACGCTCTCCACGCTGTCAGCAAACTGCAGACTGTCGAAGTAGGGGAAGCTGCTGCCGTTGACGTTGTGCCACGGATGGTCGCGGTTAAAAATACGGCCAAAGGTAAAAATGACGTCATCGGCATTAAAGTCCCGCGTCGGGGTAAACCACGCCGTGCGTTGAAACGGGACGTGGCGGCGCAGGTGAAAGCGGTAGGTGGCGCCGTTATCGAGAACTTCCCAGCTCTCCGCCAGCTCGGGGACCAGCCGGTAGGTATAGGGATCGACGTCAAGCAGACGATCGTAGAGCTGAGCGGCCAGCGTATCGACAATCAGGCCGCTGCTGACTTTCTGCGGGTTAAAGGTATTAACCTGGCCGCTGACGCAATAGACGAAACCGCTATCGCGGATATCGGCGCGGTCGGGGAGCGCAGGGGCGGCAAAAGCTGGCCCACACAGCAGGGAAACGGCTGCCAGGAGAGATGACAATTTCAGGCGCATATTTTCTGTTTGATTATAGAGCTGAACTCTATCTTATTAAGATTAATAGACATTCACCACCGCCTTCAACAAGCCTGAGGGATAATGCGGTTACCGGGTGCGTATAGTATTCAGTCAATTGATTAAAATAGTCGCGGAACCGAGTCTGTATAGTGAAACATGGTAACTTTTTATCGCCGATATCGCCAGTCAGCTCTGTTTGGCCGCGGTTGACCAAACGGCGACGGCGTGCGGACGCTAGAGAATAGATTCAGTATAGCGGGGAGAAAGCCGATGACCCGACGGGCGACTAGCCGTAACCGTCGGGTGTGATACAGGGGGAGCGTGTTTCGATTATTGTGACAGTGTCACTTTATGATAGTCCATGTTCTGCAGGTCCTCCAGCAGCCCGGGGCCAAGCGGCTGCCACTGCAAGCGCTCGCGGGTCCATGCCGAGCTGGCGCGCAGGTCAAGGGCGGTAAACGGCGCAAACCAGCCGAACCAGGCGTCGACCTGCGAGTCATCCAGGTGGGTCAGCGGCAGGTTTAATCCGTGGGCAATTACCGCTGCAATATCGCGTAACGCGATCCCCTCTTCGGCCACCGCATGATAGCGCTCGCCGGCCGCGCCCTGAAGCAGCGCGCTGACATACAGACGTGCGACGTCATCGACATGGGCGGCTGACCAGCGGTTGCTTCCCTCGCCGCGCAGGGCTACCGCCCCGTTGGCGACCGCGCGTTCGATGTAGCAGGTCAGCAGTCCCTGACGCACGGTGTCATGCACCTGCGGTAAGCGGACCACCCTGACATCCACTCCCGCCTCCAGCAACTGCTGGCCGGCGAGCTCTGAGGCGGTGCGCGGGCTGGAGTGCGCTGAGTTGAAGAACGACTCCCGGGCCGGGGCGCCGCTCCCGTCGTCGCCCATCAGCGTGCCGGAGGTGATCACCAGCGGCCGCGTGCTGCCTCGCAGCGCCTGGCCCAGGGCCAGGATCGCCTGGCGGTCTTTCTCGCAGTTAGCGGCAAAGCGGCTGAAGTCGTGGTCGAAGGCGGTATGGATCACCGCGTCGGCATTCCCGACGCCAGCCAGCAGCGACTCCGGGGCATCCAGCGTGCCGCGATGCACCTCGGCGCCGGCCGCCTTCAGGGCCTGTGCGGTGCTTTCGCTGCGCGCGAGGCCGATAACCTGATGGCCCGACGCCTGCAGCGCCGGAAGAATACGTGAGCCGATAAATCCGCTCGCGCCGGTAAGAAATATACGCATCATGGATCTCCTGAATGGGTTTCAGGCGTATCCTACCTGCGATGTCATACTATAAAAGTAGAGACATTATCGGGGTATAAATTCTAACAGGCAGAACCCACAGGCAGATGATGAACACTTCTGACAACCATGCTTTAGGCGATTTTCTCCGCGCCCGCCGCCAGCGTCTCGATCCGGCAACGTTTGGCTTCCCGGCGGGACGCCGGCGCACCCCGGGGCTGCGCCGCGAAGAGGTCGCGCAGCTCGCCAGCATCAGCCCGACCTGGTATACCTGGCTTGAACAGGGGCGCGGCGGGGCGCCTTCCCGCGAGGTGCTGGAGCGGATCGCCCGCGGTCTGCGGCTGACCACCCCGGAGCGCGAGCATCTGTTTATTCTCGCCTTTGGCCATCCGCCGCAGACGCGTCTGACGGTGACGGATGATATGACGCCGCGGCTGCAGCGGGTGCTTGACGCTTTCACCATTCCGTCGATTATCCGCACCGCCAGCTGGGACGTCATCGCCTGGAACGCGCCGGCGGCCAGGGTGCTGACCGACTACAGCCAACTGCCGCTGGCGGAGCGCAACGTGCTGCGCCGCCTGTTTACCCGGCCGGAGGCCCGCTGCACTCTGGAGGACTGGCAGAGGGTGGGGCAGCTTATCGTCAACGCCTTCCGCGCCGACGTCACGCGGATGGGCGCCACGAAAGAAACTGACCAGTTGATCGCGGAGCTCAGCCAGCAGAGCGTCGAGTTCGCCCGTTTCTGGCAAAGCCATGACGTCGCCGGCCACGGCGAGGGCTATAAGCGCATTAATCACCCGCAGATGGGTCCGCTCGACCTGGAATTTACCTCCTTTGCCGTGGAGGGCCGTCCCGATCTTTCCCTGCTGGTCTTTAATCCGGCAACGACGGAGAGCCAGCGGAAAATTCACGGTTTACTTCAGGGGGCGGGATCCGCGCCGGAGGAGAGCTGAGGGGTAAATTCATACAGCACCAGCGCATTGCTCTGCAGCGAGTCGATCCGCAGCCAATAGCCATCGAGCCTGGCTTCATCCACGCTGAGCGCCGGACGGGCCTGATGCATCAGCCACTGATAATCCTCGGCGTCAGGGCCGCTGCGGCTGCGAAAGGCGTCCACCAGCGGGAACAACGCGCCGTGGTGCTGATCGAACAGATGCTGTTTGATGCGCCAGCTGCCATCCAGGCCCTGCAACCGCACGCTGTAGGGCTGGCTGAAGCGCTGGATAAAGGCCGCTTCGCTGGAGAGCCAGGGATTGTAGACCACCGTATTGCGCAGCAGCAGCTGGTAGTGACCCTGGTGGTGAAGCAGCAGCAGGTTTTTATCGTGAACCAGGATCTCGCCGCGCAGCCGCCGCCAGAGCCAGAGTACCCAGTAAACCGGGCGCGGCAGGCCGTGCAGATAGTGCAGCGCCAGGCTGGAGGTATCGAGCTTGCCGTTGGCGCGAGCTTCGCCCTGGAGGCCTGAATTTAACCAGAAGCCCGCCAGCCAGACCTGGTCCGCCACCCCCAGCAGATTATCCATCAGCAGCGCGCCGCGAAAAAAGCGGCCGTTGGTATCCCGCGTATCGCCGGTCAGCGTATTCCAGGAGAGCAGCCACAGCGGCAGGTTGAGCTGACGCTGGCGCAGGGCGCTGTGGATCTGCCGCAGCTTGTGCAGCGGATAATGTTCGCTGGAGGCCAGGCGGCTGCTGTCTGCCTGGGCCAGATCCAGCTGTTCGTTGGCATCTGCCTGGCAGGCGAGAAAATCCGCCTCTGCCAGCAGCGGCGAGTGGAACAGCGGATCGTTCCCGGGATCGCTGGGAGCAAAGCGGTGCCAGATCCCCAGCTGCGGCTGCGGCAGCAGGCGATGAAGGACCCCGCGCTGCTGCCGCCAGGCGGCCTGGCGCGCAGCTTCGCTGGCCTGCGGCGACCAGTGCCAGACAAAGCGCCAGCTGTTGAGCGTGGCTGGCGGAAAATGGTTGGCGGCGAGCTGCAGGAAGCGCTGCAGCAGGTCACTGCGGGTGGTGACGCCGGTGTGCAGGATCACCTGCCAGCCCATCGCCGCCAGCCAGCTAAAAATCTGCTGCAGGTTGTACCAGCAGGCGTAGCCGGCAATCTGCGGATCGTCCCAGCCGGTGCCGAACAGCCGACTGCTGAGAAAGGGATCGTTGATATCGATGGCATACACCGGCAGGGCGTGGTGCAGCTGTTCGAGTTCCCGGCGCACATCTTCGCGCAGCAGATCGTCCAGTTCGCGCACGGTCACCACCATCCGGGTATGGCGCAGCGCTGCGGGGCGCGCTGGACGATCGCGCAGATTGATCTCCCGGGTCTGCGGTGGGTTGATCGGCAGGGGGGGACTTTCCCGGTCGCGTGGTTCCGGCTCATTGAGTCGCGCATACAGCCGGTCGGCCGCCACCGGCTGCCAGCGATCGGCCTGCGGCGGGCGCGGTCTGGCAAGCTCCAGAGGATGCTGTTCACGATACTGGCGCGGCGTCACGCCGTGCTGGCGCTTAAACAAATCGCTCATCATTCGCGTACTGGCGAATCCCTGTTCGCGGGCGATTTGCTGGACGGTTTTGCGGGTGGTTAATAGCTGGTCGGCGGCGTGGCGCAGGCGCAGCGCGGTGAGGTACTGGACAAAACTTACCCCGACCTCTTTGCGAAATAAGCGTGACAGCCAGGCCTCGGAGACAAATTCCGCGGCCGCCACCTCCTGCAACGAGAGGCGACGCTGATAGTTAGCGTCGATCCGCGCCACCACGCTGGCTATTCTCCGGCTCCATTTTTCGGTATCGCGCCGGGGCGTGGAGGCGATGGGCTGGCTAAAGCGCGTGGCCAGCAGCAGCGCTATCTCACTCAGCCAGCGGTTGGCCTCCAGTCGGTAATGGCCAGGATGATTGACCAGGCCGCTCACCAGCAGCTGGCGCATCAGGCGGCGCAGGCCGTCATCGGCATCCCGGGTGCGCGGCGTTATCTGGTAATCGACGGCAAAAAAGGCATTATCGAGGCGGGCCAGCCAGCTGGCGGAGAGGGTGAGGATCATCACGGCGTTGGCCCCGGCGCTGCGCAGGCTCCAGCGACGGTTGCGGTTAACGATCGCCAGCCCGTCGGCGGCGAGCGGCTGCGACGCACCTTCCGCCACCGCCAGATTTACGCTTCCCTCCAGTACCCACAGCAGCGTCAGCAGATCGCTTTCCGGCTGGGTCAGCTGACGCACATCGCGTACGGTGACGCTAAAGTCGCCTGCATGCTGCTCCACATGACTCTCCTCTGTAGACAAAAAACAACCGGTTGTTTTTTGTCATAACCGATATGTATGAAAAACACTCATTGATTTTTCGTCAATATAAAACAAAAAAGCGCGCCTGCAAGCTGAGCCACCCGCATAAACTCGAAAGTGTCGTGCAAACACAACACAGGAATAACAAAAATGACACATCCGTTGCTAGAAGCATTGCAGGTTAACGAGGCGCAATTTATTGCTCTGCGTCGTCGGTTCCACCAGCAGCCGGAGATCGGCTTTGAAGAGCACCAGACCAGCAGCGAGGTCGCCCGACTGCTTGGCGAGTGGGGATACGAGGTTCACCGCGGCCTGGCGGGCACCGGAGTGGTGGGCACGCTGCGCGTCGGCGAGGGGAAAAAACGCCTTGGCCTGCGGGCGGATATGGATGCCCTGCCGATGCAGGAGCGGAGCGGTAAGCCGTGGGCAAGCCAGGTTGAAGGGCGCTTTCACGGCTGCGGCCATGACGGGCACACTACCACGCTGCTCTACGCAGCTGAATATCTGGCGCGCACCCGCCAGTTTACCGGCACGCTGCAGCTGATTTTCCAGCCCGCGGAAGAGTTGCTGTACGGCGGGCCGGTAATGGTCGAGGACGGTCTGTTTGACCAGTTCCCCTGCGACGCCATCTTCGGCCTGCACAATATGCCGGGTCAGCCGTTGGGCAAGATCGGCCTGCGCGACGGGGCGATGATGGCCTCCTCGGATACGCTGCATATTGAAGTGAAGGGCGTTGGCGGCCACGGCGCGGTGCCGGAGCATACGGTGGATGCCACGCTGGTGGCCTGCCATATTACCCTCGCGCTACAGTCCATTGTCTCGCGCAATATCACCCCGTTTGAACCGGCGGTGGTGACCGTCGGCAGCATCCAGGCCGGTCATGCGCCCAATATCATTAACGATCACGTGCTGATGAAGCTCACGGTGCGCACCCTCAATGAGCAGGTGCGCGAGACCGTGCTGCAGCGGATCCATGATATCGCCGTGGCCCAGGCGGAGAGCTTCAATGCCACCGCCACGCTGACCCACGTCAACGGCAGCCCGGTGTTGCGTAACGATCCGGCGACGAACGCCATGGTGCGGGAGGTGGCGACAGCGCTGTTTGGCGCAGAGCAGGTGGGCGAGGTGAAGCCGTTTATGGGCAGTGAAGATTTTGCCTTCATGCTGGAGCAGCACCCGCATGGCAGCTATTTCACCATCGGCGCTGGCGATGAGCCGGATCGCTGCATGGTGCATAACCCGGGGTATGACTTCAACGACGCGCTGTTGCTGACCGGCGCGGCGCTGTGGTGTGGCCTGACGGAACGCTATCTGCGCTAATCACGAGAAACGGGAGGGCCATGCGATGAGCACTGTCACAATAAGCGACACCCCGTTTGTCGGCAACGATCGCCTGCTGGTGGGGATTGTGTTAAGCGTTTTAACCTTCTGGCTGTTCGCCCAGTCGGTGATTAACGTGGTGCCGGCGATGAAAAGCAGCCTTGATATCTCTCTTGAAACCTTAACTCTGGCCGTCAGTCTCAGCGCGCTGTTCAGCGGCTGCTTCGTGGTCGCCAGCGGCGGCCTGGCGGACAAGTTTGGCCGGATGCGGATGACCACCCTCGGGCTGGGGCTGAGTATCGTCGGCAGCGCCATGCTGGTGGTCGCTCAGGGACCGGGGCTGTTCCTCGCCGGCCGGGTGCTGCAGGGGCTGTCGGCAGCCTGCATTATGCCGGCGACGCTGGCGCTGATTAAGACCTGGTATGAGGGGCGTGCGCGGCAGCGGGCGGTCAGCTTCTGGGTCATCGGCTCGTGGGGCGGCAGCGGTCTCTGTTCCTTCGTCGGCGGGGCTATCGCCACCGGTCTGGGCTGGCGCTGGATCTTCGTCTTCTCGATCGCCGTTGCCCTGCTGGCGCTGTTTTTGCTGCGCGGCACGCCGGAGAGCCGCAGCGCCAGCGCCAGCCAGCATAAGCTGGACGTCGGCGGTCTGCTGAGCCTGATTGTTGCGCTGGTGCTGGTGAATCTGTTTATCAGCAAGGGCCACGGCTGGGGCTGGAGCAGCCCGCTGTCGTTGACCATGCTGGCCGGGGCGCTGGCGGCGGGGACGATATTTATCCGCAACGGCATGCGCAAAGGCGAGGCGGCGCTGATTGATTTTGCGCTGTTCCGCAATCGGGCCTACGGTGCGGCAGTGCTGTCGAACTTTCTGCTCAATGGGGCGATTGGCACCATGATGATCGCCAGCATCTGGCTGCAGCAAGGGCACCACCTGACGCCGCTGGAGAGCGGGATGATGACCCTCGGCTATCTGATGACCGTCCTGGCGATGATCCGGGTCGGCGAGAAGCTGCTGCAGCGCTATGGCGCCCGGCTGCCGATGATGGCCGGTCCGGTGTTGACCGCTATCGCCATCGCGCTGATATCCTGCACCTTTCTCGAAAAGGCGCTGTATATCGGGGTGGTGTTCGCCAGCAACGTGCTGTTTGGCCTCGGACTGGGCTGCTACGCCACGCCATCGACGGATACCGCGGTGGCCAATGCCCCGGAGAACAAAATCGGCGTCGCCTCGGGGATCTATAAGATGGGCAGCTCGCTGGGCGGGGCGATGGGTATCGCCGTGACAGCGTCACTTTTCGCGCTGTTTTTACCGCTGGGCATGGCCCATGCCGCCCAGTATGCCCTGTGGTTTAACGCCGTCTTATGTCTGGGGGCGATGGCGGTGAGCGCGCTGCTGCTGCCGCGCGCCCCTCACAGCTGATGCTTTTTCAGCAGCGCGCGGAGCTGGTGATAGGTTAATCCCAGCAGCTCCGCCGCCTGCTTCTGATGATACTTCGCCTGCTCCAGACTCCGCTGCAGCAGGCGTTTTTCCTGCTGGAGCTGGAAATCGCGCAGATCCAGCGGTAGCGCGGGCAGCTCATCGCCGGGCGCGGCTTCCGGCGGAGAGCCGGGGGACTGACGAAAAGGATTAATAATAATCGCGTCCAGCTCATGTTCGCTGTCGCCGTGGCGATACACCGAGCGCTCAACCACGTTCTTCAGTTCGCGAATATTCCCCGGCCAGCGGTAGCCGAGCAGCGTCGCGGTCGCTCGTTCGCTAAAGCCGGGAAACAGCGGCAGACCGAGTTCGCGGCACATCTGGATGGCAAACTGGTTGGCGAGCAACATGATGTCGCTCTGCCGGTCGCGCAGCGGGGGGAGCTGTACCACGTCGAAGGCCAGGCGGTCGAGCAGGTCGGCGCGAAAATGACCTTCCTCGACCATCTGCGGCAGGTCAGCGTTGGTGGCGCACACCAGCCGGACGTTAACCTGCAGCGGCTGGCTGCCGCCCACGCGCTCCAGCTCGCCATATTCAATCACTCTTAACAGCTTCTCCTGCACCAGCATTGGGGCTGTCGCCAGCTCATCGAGAAACAGCGTCCCGCCGTCGGCGCGCTCGAAGCGCCCGGGATGGCGCTTGCTGGCCCCGGTGAAAGCCCCGGCTTCGTGGCCGAACAGCTCCGAGTCGAGCAGATTATCGTTCAGCGCCGCGCAGTTCAACGAGATAAACGGCCCCTGCCAGCGGCTGGAGAGGTAGTGGAGACGGTTAGCGATAAGCTCTTTCCCGGTGCCGCGCTCGCCGATGACCAGCACCGGTTTATCCAGCGGGGCCAGCCGGGAAACCTGTTCCAGCACCTCGAGAAAGCTGTTGGCCTCGCCCAGCAGATTATCCTTGTACTGCGCCATGATGAATTTCGCCATTAAGTAGTGTAATTAACCAGGTGACTGTAGCAATGCCCAGCACGTTTCGCAACCACCCTGTTTAAAATCAATAAGATAAAAAGTTGGCACGCCATTTGTATTAGCTAAGCCACAGGTGAATGCCTGAAACCAGAACTATGAGGATTGAAATTATGGGTATTTTTTCTCGTTTTGCCGACATCGTGAACGCCAACATCAACTCCCTGCTGGAGAAAGCGGAGGACCCGCAAAAGCTGGTGCGTCTGATGATCCAGGAGATGGAAGACACGCTGGTTGAGGTGCGTTCGACGTCGGCCCGCGCGCTGGCGGAAAAGAAACAGCTGACCCGTCGTATTGAGCAGGCGGTCGCCCAGCAGGCGGAATGGCAGGAAAAAGCCGAGCTGGCCCTGCGCAAAGAGAAAGAAGATCTGGCCCGGGCGGCGCTGATCGAAAAACAAAAGCTGACCGACCTTATCGCTCAGCTGGATCATGAAGTGCAGCTGGTGGATGAAACCCTGGCGCGGATGAAAAAAGAGATTGGCGAGCTGGAGAACAAACTTAGCGAAACCCGCGCCCGTCAGCAGGCGCTGGCGCTGCGCCATCAGGCGGCGAGTTCATCCCGCGATGTGCGTCGCCAGCTGGACAGCGGTAAACTGGATGAGGCGATGGCGCGCTTTGAATCCTTTGAGCGTCGCATCGATCAGATGGAAGCGGAAGCGGAGAGCCACCGCTTTGGCAAGCAGCAGACGCTGGATCAGCAGTTTGCCGAACTGAAAGCGGACGATGAAATCAGCGAGCAGCTGGCGGCGTTGAAAGCCAAAATGAATCAGTCCAACCAGTAAGTATGATTGCGCGGCGCGGCGTTGCGCCGCGGCTCACCCCCTGTAAGGAGTACACATGAGCATGCTTTTTCTCGCCATTCCGCTGACGCTGTTTGTGCTGTTTGTTCTGCCGGTCTGGCTGTGGCTGCACTACAACAATCGCGGCGCCAACGGCAGTCTGACGCAAAATGAGCAGCAACGGCTGCTGCAGTTGACCGATGACGCGAAGCGGATGCGCGAACGCATTCAGGCGCTGGAAGCGATCCTGGATGCCGAACATCCGAACTGGAGGGACAAATAATGGCCGGACTGGATCTGAATAAAAAACTGTGGCGTATCCCGCAGCGCGGGATGGTGAAGGGCGTCTGCGCGGGTATTGCTCAGCATCTTGATGTCCCGGTGAAGCTGGTGCGTCTGATTACCGTGCTGGCGATGATTTTCGGCCTCTTTTTCTTTGTCCTGGTGGCCTACATCATTTTGACTTTTGCTCTGGATCCGATACCGGACAGCGAGCTGTACGGTCATAAAGCGCCGAGCAATGGCGATCTGCTGGCCGCCGTGGATGCCGAACTGGCCTCCGGTGAACAGCGTCTGCGTGAAATGGAGCGGTATGTGACCTCCGACACCTTTACGCTGCGCAGCCGCTTTCGCCAGCTGTAAACCCTGTTTCTAACGAATGAGGCAACGCATGAATAGCAAATGGCAACGCGCCGGGCAGCAGGTGAAGCCCGGTCTGAAAATCGTCGGTAAGCTGGCGCTGCTGACCGCGCTGCGTTATGGCCCGGCGGGCGTTGCCGGCTGGGCGGTTAAATCGGTCGCGCGTCGGCCGCTGAAAATGCTGCTGGCGGTGGCGCTGGAGCCGCTGCTCAGCCGGCTGGCCAACCGCGTCACGCGCGGGATGAAATAATGCCGCCGTGGGGAAGGCGCAAAAGGATTAACGTTGTCCTGCTTATCCCCGGCAGATCGCTTATGATGACGAGACATACCTTCAGGGCATAACGGACTGGCGATGAAGCGACTGAAAACTGAATTGAATGCGCTGGTCAACCGCGGGGTTGACCGGCATTTACGTCTGGCGGTGACCGGCCTGAGCCGGAGCGGTAAAACGGCGTTTATCACCGCGCTGGTCAACCAGCTGTTGAATATCCACACCGGCGCCCGCCTGCCGCTGCTGAGCGCCGCACGCGAAGAGCGGCTGCTCGGCGTCAAGCGCGTGCCGCAGCGGGACTTTGGCATTCCCCGATTCACCTACGACGAAGGGCTGGCCCAGCTGTACGGCCAGCCCCCCATGTGGCCAACCCCGACGCGCGGGGTGAGCGAGATCCGTCTCGCGCTGCGCTACCGTTCGAATGACTCCCTGCTGCGCCATTTTAAAGATACCTCCACGCTGTATCTGGAGATCGTCGACTATCCGGGCGAGTGGCTGCTCGACCTGCCGATGCTGGCGCAGGATTATCTGAGCTGGTCGCGACAGATGACCGGGCTCCTGCAGGGACAGCGTGCGGAGTGGTCGGCCCGCTGGCGGCAGCTGTGCGCCGGGCTGGATCCGCTGGCCCCTGCCGACGAGGCTCGGCTGGCGGATATCGCTGCCGCCTGGACGGACTATCTCCACGCCTGTAAGCGCGAAGGGCTGCACTTTATCCAACCCGGGCGCTTTGTCCTGCCCGGAGAAATGGCGGGCGCGCCGGCGCTGCAGTTTTTCCCGTGGCCCGACGTCTACGCCGTCGGCGAAGCCAAGCTGGCGCAGGCCGATAAACACAGCAACGCCGGCATGCTGCGCGAACGCTACAAATACTATTGCGAAAGGGTGGTGAAGGGGTTCTACAAAGAGCACTTCCTGCGCTTCGACCGGCAGATTGTGCTGGTGGACTGTCTGCAGCCGCTCAACAGCGGGCCGCAGGCGTTTAACGATATGCGTCTGGCATTGACCCAGCTGATGCAAAGTTTCCATTACGGGCAGCGCACCTTGTTCCGCCGGTTGTTCTCGCCCGTCATCGACAAGCTGCTGTTTGCCGCCACCAAAGCCGATCACGTCACGATCGATCAGCACAGCAATATGGTGTCGCTCCTGCAGCAACTGATTCAGGACGCGTGGCAGAACGCCGCCTTTGAAGGGATCAGTATGGATTGCCTGGGGCTGGCGTCCATTCAGGCGACCCAGAGCGGGCTGATTGAGGTGAATGGCGAGAAAATTCCCGCCCTGCGCGGCAATCGCCTGAGCGACGGCCAGCCGTTGACCATCTATCCCGGTGAGGTGCCGGCGCGCCTGCCGGGCCAGGCCTTCTGGCAGCAGCAGGGATTTCAGTTTGAAAACTTTCGTCCGCAGGTCATGGATGTCGATCGGCCTTTGCCGCACATTCGTCTCGACGCGGCGCTGGAATTTTTGATTGGAGATAAACTGCGATGAGCGAACCGTTAAAACCGCGGATTGATTTTGATGGGCCGCTGCAAGCGGAGAAAATTCCGTCACTGAAAGGCGCTCGCGCCTTCGACACCCTGGAGGCCGACAACTTCGCGCCAGCGCGGCTGGTGACCGGGGAAGAGGAAGAGGGGGCGCCGGAAGCGGTGGTGGAGTCGGTCCTGCGACCCAAACGCAGCCTGTGGCGGCGGATGGTCAGCGTCGGACTGGCGATCTTCGGCGTCAGCGTCGTGGCGCAAGGCGTGCAGTGGACGGCTAACGCCTGGCAGACCCAGGACTGGATTGCGCTGGGCGGCTGCGTCGCCGGGGCGCTGATCGTCGGGGCCGGCGTCGGTTCGCTGGCCACCGAGTGGCGCCGTCTGTGGCGACTGCGCCAGCGCGCCCACGAACGCGATGAAGCGCGCGATATGCTGCACAGTCACGCGGTCGGTAAAGCGAAAGCGTTTTGTGAGAAGCTGGCGCAGCAGGCCGGGCTGGATCAGTCGCATCCGGCGCTGCAGCGCTGGTATGCCGCGATCCACGAAACGCAAAGCGACCGTGAAGTGGTGAGCCTTTATGCGCAGCTGGTGCAGCCGGTGCTCGATGCCCAGGCGCGGCGGGAAATCAGCCGTTCGGCGGCGGAGTCGACGCTGATGATTGCCGTCAGTCCGCTGGCGCTGGTGGATATGGCGTTTATCGCCTGGCGGAACCTGCGGCTGATCAACCGAATCGCCACGTTGTACGGCATTGAGCTCGGGTATTACAGCCGTCTGCGACTGTTTCGCCTGGTGTTGCTTAATATCGCTTTCGCTGGCGCCAGCGAACTGGTGCGCGAGGTGGGGATGGACTGGATGTCGCAGGATCTGGCGGCCCGGCTGTCGGCGCGCGCCGCGCAGGGCATTGGCGCCGGCCTGCTGACCGCCCGTCTCGGGATCAAGGCGATGGAGCTGTGCCGCCCGCTGCCGTGGATCGCCGATGATAAACCGCGACTCGGCGATTTTCGTCGCGAGCTGATTGGGCAGTTAAAAGAGACCCTGCAGAAAAGCAAAACCCGCCCGGAAAACTAACCCCTGCTGAGAGACATCGCCGGGCGGCGGCTTCGCCTTGCCCGGCCTTCGACGTCAAGCTCTGGCACGCGCACCCTGGCAATATTCGATTAGGCGCATTCCTCCGCCAGCCACTCGCTGAAGGCGCGAAAGCGCGGGCGGGAACGGTTCTCCTGCGGACAAATCAGGTCATAGCCAAAGGGCGAGGGCGCTTCATTTTCAGACAAGGCCACCAGCCTGCCGGCGTCGAGCAGCGGCTGGATCAGCGTTTTACGCCCCATCACCACGCCGAGTCCATTGAGCGCCATCTCGATGGCCAGCGAGTGGTTATTCACCGCGTAATACCGGCCTTCAAAAGGTAACGCCTGTCCGCTGTGCTGGCACCACAGGCGCCATTCCGCAAATTGATCCTGTACGTCGGTGGATTCGCACGCATGGATCCAGACGAGCGCCGCCGGGTCGCCGCCGCTTAGCGGACGATACTGCTGGCGATAACGCGGGGAGCAGACCGGGAGCAAACTTTCCGCCATCAGCCGCTGTTGATAAAGATCGGGGTAGCGCGTGGCGCCGTAGTAAATTGCCAGATCCACCCGCTCCTCGTTAAAATCCATCACCCCGGCGCGCACGCGAAACTGCAGATTCAGTCCCGGCCATTGCGCCTGAAAGCGCGGCAGACGCGGCATCAGCCAGAGATGGGCCAGCGTCGGCGCAATACCAATATGCAGCGTGCCGCGCAGATCCTGATCGCGAATATCCTCAATTTCATCGTTAATCGCCCGCAGCGAATGGCTTAACGTCGCCAGCAGCCGCTTACCTTCCTCTGTCAGCGCCAGTTTACGCGTCATGCGGATAAACAGGCGAAACCCGATGTGCATCTCCAGCCTGCGGATCCGATGGCTGACCGCTCCCTGGGTAAGGTTCATTTCATGCGCGGCAAGGGTAAAGCTCAGGTGGCGGGCGGTCACCTCAAAGGTCTGCAGCAGCGCAAGGATGCTTTGTTGCTCAAGCACAGATTGTCTCCCTTATGCATTAATTGAGTTCATGCATAGGCCGATTTAATTCGTTTGTTAGGCCAGTTTTGCCGGTTTTAAATAGTTATATCGTAACTAAACCGAGGTATACCATGTCAGGACTCAAAATTGTGGTGATTGGCGGTGGCTCCAGCTACACCCCGGAACTGATTGAAGGTTTGCTCAACCGCTATCACGAAATGCCGGTCGCTTCGCTATGGCTGGTGGACATTGAAGAGGGCAAAGAGAAAGTCGAGATTATCGCCGGACTGGCGCGGCGAATGATCGCCAAAGCCGGGCTGACTATTGAAGTGGTGGCCACCCTTGACCGGGAAAGCGCGCTGCGCGATGCCGATTTCGTCTGCTCGCAGTTTCGCGCCGGCTGCCTTGACGCCCGGATCAGCGATGAACGTATCTCCCTCAAGTATGGCTTGATCGGCCAGGAGACCAATGGCCTTGGCGGCTTCGCCAACGCCTGCCGCACCATTCCCATCGCCCTGGAGATCGCTGCCGATATGGAGCGACTGTGTCCCGACGCCTGGCTGCTGAACTTTACCAACCCGTCGGGGATGGTGACCGAAGCGATCCTGCGCCACAGCCGCATCAAAGCCGTCGGCCTGTGTAACGTGCCGGTGATTATGCAAAAAGGGATAACCACTCTGCTGCAATGCGCTGACGAAAAAGAGGTGGTGATGCAGGTCGCCGGCCTGAACCACTTTATCTTCGTGCGCCAGATCCTGCACAAAGGTAAAGAATGGCTGCCGGAGGTGATAGCCGAGATCAACGCCGGTCGGGATCCGCTGGTGCCGCGCAACATTCCGCCGTTCCGTTGGCCGTCGCATCTGCTGCAGGGCTTAGGCATGATCCCCTGCGCCTATCTGCGTTATTACTACATGAAAGACGATCTGCTGCGCCAGGAGCTGGCGGAGGCGGGCGGCGAAGGAACCCGCGGGGAAGTGGTTAAGCAGCTGGAAAAAATCTTGTTTGACCAGTACCGCGACCCGCACCTGGCAGTCAAACCGAAGGCGCTGGAAGGGCGCGGCGGCCAGTACTATTCCGAGGCGGCCTGCGAGCTGATGAATGCCATCTACAACGACAAGCGGATTATCATGCACGTCAATACGCGTAATAACGGCGCCATCAGTGGCCTGCCGGATGACTGCGCGGTAGAGGTCAGCTCGCTGATTACCGCTTCTGGTCCGCTACCTCTCAATGTGGCGCCGTTCCCGGAAGATACCCTGCGTTTGCTGCAGCTGATGAAATCATTTGAACGGCTGACTATCGAGGCCGCGCTCACCGGCAACCGCCACACCGCATGGCGTGCTCTGATGCTGAATCCGCTGATCGTCAGCGGCGAGAAGCTCGAACTGGCGTTGGATGAGGTGATCGCTGAGAACCGTCAGTGGCTGCCTACTTTCCACGCCTGACCCAAGACTCACCGGCCGCCTGGCCGGTGATTTAACCACTGACCGTCTGACTTTACGCCACAGCGCCCATTTTTCCGCCACACTGTCAATAATTGTTGACAGTTAGCTTCCCGAAAACCCATTCCTGGCCTATTATTCTCCCGTCATTGGCACTTTTAGGGTGAACACTCCCATGCGTCTTGAAGTCTTTTGTGAAGACCGTCTCGGTCTGACTCGTGAATTGCTCGATTTGCTGGTGCTGCGTGGTATTGACCTGCGCGGTATCGATATTGACCCTATTGGCCGAATTTACCTCAATTTCGCCGAACTGGAATTCGCCACGTTCAGCAGCCTGATGGCTGAGATCCGCCGTATCGCCGGCGTGACGGACGTGCGCACCGTGCCGTGGATGCCGTCTGAACGTGAACACCTGGCGCTCAGCGCGCTGCTGGTAGCGATGCCGGAGCCGGTGCTGTCGCTGGATACCAAAGGTCGGGTGGAACTGGCGAACCCCGCCAGCTGCCTTCTGTTTGGCCAAAGCCAGGCGAAGCTGCGTAACCACCCGGTGGCCCAGCTGATCGCCGATTTTAACGTTCAGCGCTGGCTGGAGAGCAGCCCGCAGGAGACGCATGCGGAGCATGTGGTGGTGAATGGGCAGAACTACCTGCTGGAAGTGACTCCGGTCTATCTGGAAGGAGAGCATAACGAGCGAGTGCTGACCGGCGCCGTGGCGATGTTGCGCTCAACCGTGCGCATGGGACGCCAGCTGCAGACCATGACCAGCCAGGATACCAGCGCTTTCAGTCAGATCCTCGCGGTGGGGCCGAAAATGCGCCACGTGGTGGAGCAAGCGCGCAAGCTGGCGATGCTCAGCGCGCCGCTGCTGATTGTCGGCGACACCGGCACCGGTAAAGATCTGCTGGCCCATGCCTGCCATCTGGCCAGTCCGCGGGCGGGCAAACCCTATCTGGCGCTCAACTGTGGCTCCATTCCCGAGGACGCGGTCGAGAGCGAGCTGTTTGGCGACGCGCTGCAGGGCAAGAAGGGCTTCTTCGAGCAAGCCAACGGCGGCTCGGTGCTGCTGGATGAAATTGGCGAGATGTCGCCGCGCATGCAGACCAAGCTGCTGCGCTTTCTCAACGACGGCACCTTCCGCCGCGTTGGCGAGGATCATGAAGTGCACGTCGATGTGCGGGTGATCTGCGCGACGCAGAAAAACCTGATCGAGCTGGTGCAGAAAGGGCTTTTCCGCGAAGATCTCTACTATCGCCTCAACGTCCTGACGCTGTATCTGCCGCCGCTGCGCGATTGCCCGCAGGACATCATGCCGCTGACGGAGCTGTTCGTGGCCCGCTTTGCCGACGAGCAGGGGATCCCGCGGCCGAAGCTCTCTGCCGATCTCAGTACGGTGCTTACCCGCTACAGCTGGCCCGGCAACGTCCGCCAGCTGAAGAATGCCGTCTATCGCGCACTGACCCAGCTGGAAGGATTTGAGCTGCGTCCACAGGACATTCTGCTGCCGGACCATGACGTCGCCTCGCTGCCGGTGGGCGAGGAGGCCATGGAAGGGTCGCTGGACGACATCACCCGCCGCTTTGAGCGCTCGGTGCTGACCCAGCTCTATCGCAGCTACCCCAGCACACGTAAGCTGGCGAAGCGGCTGGGGGTGTCGCATACCGCCATCGCCAATAAGCTGCGTGAATATGGTCTGAGTCAGAAAAAGGGCGACGAATAATCCCGCCAGGCCGGCGACCCACGTCGCCGGCATCCCGGCCTGCAAAGCGGGCCAAACCTGTATATACTGGTTTTTTAATCCTTTTTCCGGGGTGGTGCATCTTGGCGTCGCGTCGCGCGATCGGGCACTGGCTGATATTGCTGCTGCTCTCTGTTCTCTTTTCCTCGCTGCTGTTACGAATACATCTGCCGGCAGCGCTGCTGCTGGGGCCGCTGATCGCCGGTCTCATTTTGAGCCTGCGCGGGGTGAAGTTGAGCATCCCTCGCCCCTGTTATCTGGCGGCGCAGGCCATCGTCGGCTGCATGATCGCCCGGGCGATCAATCCCTCTGTTTTTGGCGTGCTGTTCAACAACTGGGCGCTGGTGCTGGCGATCCTGTTGACCACCCTGGCGATAAGCGGCCTTACCGGCTGGCTGCTGGTCCGCTACAGCGCGCTGCCGGGCGCCACTGGCGCCTGGGGAAGCTCTCCCGGCGGCGCGTCGGCAATGGTGGTGATGGCCCAGGAGTACGGGGCCGATGTGCGGCTGGTGGCGCTGATGCAGTATCTGCGGGTGCTGTTTGTCGTCGGCGCGGCGGCGCTGGTGGTGCGCTATGCCCTGGGCAATGAAGCACAGGAAATGACTCAGGATATTGTCTGGTTTCCATCGTTGACCCTGAATTTCCCTTTCACGCTGCTGCTGACGGCGGTGGCCTGTTGGCTGGGCATGCGGCTGCGCATCCCCTCCGGGGCCATGCTGCTGCCGATGCTGCTTGGCGCGCTGGCCCAGGGCGGCGGCTGGCTGATGCTGGAGCTGCCGGAGTGGCTGCTGGCGATGGCCTATGCGGTGCTGGGCTGGACGGTGGGGCTCCAGTTTAATAAAGCCATTTTTCTGCTGGCCCTCAAGACGCTGCCGCAGATTATCGCCTCCATCCTCGGACTGATCCTGATGTGCGCCCTGATGGCCCTTGCCCTGACCCACATTCTGCAGATGGACTTTATGACCGCCTATCTGGCCACCAGCCCCGGCGGGCTGGACACGGTGGCGATTATCGCCGCCGGCACCCGGGCGGACATGTCGTTTATTATGGCGCTACAGACGCTGCGGCTGTTTACCATTTTGCTGACCGGCCCGGCGATGGCGCGGGCTATCTCCCGCTATGCGCCGCGGCAATAAAAAGCCCCCGCAGAGCGAGGGCTGGGCAGATCGAATGTCCGCGAGCGCGATGCGCCCGGGCAATCTGTTATCAGGCTTTCAGGGCGGCCAGCGCGGCGTCGTAGTCCGGCTCTTCGGTGATTTCGTTCACCAGCTGGCTGTAGACGACCTGATCGTTTTCATCGATTACGACCACCGCACGCGCAGCCAGGCCAGCCAGCGGACCGGTGGCGATGGCGACGCCGTAGTCAGCGAGGAAGGACGCGCCGCGCAGCGTGGACAGGGTGACCACATTGCTCAGGCCTTCCGCGCCGCAGAAGCGGGACTGGGCGAACGGCAGGTCAGCGGAAATGCACAGCACTACGGTGTTGTCCAGTTCAGCGGCCAGCTGGTTGAATTTACGCACTGATGCGGCACACACGCCGGTATCAATGCTCGGGAAAATATTCAGTACTTTACGTTTGCCGGCGTACTGGCTCAGCGCGACGTCAGAGAGATCTTTGGCGACCAGCGTAAACGGCTGCGCTTTAGCGCCTGCCTGCGGAATGGTGCCCTGAACAGAAACGGGGTTGCCCTGGAAATGCACGGTTTGTGACATGGTTATCTTCCTGTTTACATATAGTTAACGTCGCGAGTAGTGTATGACATCCGCCAGCTACACGGCAAACCCTATTTAACATTTACCAGAGAGGACAAGGGAATGCGTAACGTGCGAGTGTATGAGGAAGCCTGGCCGCTCCATACCCCTTTTGTGATCGCCCGCGGTAGCCGCAGCGAGGCAAAAGTGGTGGTAGTGGAACTGGAAGAGGACGGCGTGAAAGGGGTAGGCGAATGCACACCCTATCCCCGCTATGGCGAGAGCATCGCCTCGGTCATGGCCCAGGTGATGGCGATCGGCGAGCAACTGGAGGCGGGGCTTACCCGCGAACAGCTGCAGCGGCTGCTGCCGGCAGGCGCCGCCCGCAATGCCATTGACTGCGCGCTATGGGATCTGCAGGCCCGGCGCGAAGGCAAAACCTTGGCCCAGCTGTTGGGCGTGGCGTTGCCTAACCGGGTGATTACCGCCCAGACGGTGGTCATTGGCACGCCGGATCAGATGGCGGCCAGCGCCGCGGCGCTGTGGCAGGCAGGGGCCCAGCTGTTGAAGGTGAAGCTCGACGATCGACTGATCAGCGAGCGGCTAATCGCTATCCGCCAGGCGGCGCCGGAGGCTACGCTGATTGTTGACGCCAATGAGTCCTGGCACAGCGAGGGGCTGGCGGCGCGCTGTCAGCTGCTGGCGGACCTCGGTGTGGCGATGCTTGAGCAGCCGCTCCCCGCCGACGACGACTCGGCGCTGGAAAACTTCGTTCATCCGCTGCCGATTTGCGCCGACGAGAGCTGCCACACCCGGGAGAGCCTGCCGCGGCTGCGCGGGCGCTATGAGATGGTCAATATCAAACTGGATAAAACGGGCGGCCTGACCGAAGCGCTGGCTCTGGCCGGGGAGGCGGAACGGCAGGGATTTGAACGGATGCTGGGCTGTATGCTCTGCACCTCGCGCGGGATCGCCGCCGCGCTCCCTCTGGCGCCGCTGGCGCGCTTCGCTGACCTCGACGGCCCGACATGGCTGGCGGTGGACGTTGAGCCGGCGCTGCGGTTCAGCACCGGCGTGCTTCATCTTTAAGCCTGCCAGTGCAGCAGATCGGTCATCGCCGGCAGGTAACGCTCCGTTGCCTCGTCTGCGGAGACCGGCGGAAACTCGGCGGTGATGCAGGGGAGTCCGATATCGGCGCACCAGCTGCCAAAGGAGCCCGGCGTGTCGTAGCCCACGCTGCCCACCAGCGGCAGGGAGAAGGCGTCGGCCAGCCAGCGACCCAGCGGGCTGTGGCCCGGATCTTCGATGCAGGCCAGCGGATCGTGAAAGGAGACCACCCACGCCGGATGAATCTGATGGATCAACTGACACAGGGCCTCGGTCTCCCGTTCCGAACCCGGCTGCTCGCCGGTCAACAGCACCACGTCGCGCTCCGCCGCCGCGCTATTCCAGCGGTAAACCGTTTCCCCTTGCTTCCAGTTGGCTGCTGGAAAGTTACGGTTGAGGTCAACGCCGCGGGCATTGGCGCGCAGCCCGAGCTGACAGCCGTCAGGATTGACCGTCAGCACCACGTGGTGGCGGCGCAGCTCGGGTTTCAGGGTGCGCAGGGCGCAGGAGAGGGTCACAATCGACGAATTCTCATCACCGTGGGTACCGGCAATAATCAGCCCGCTACGGCTGTCGGCCTGCGGCGCAGGAAACCACAGCAGCGGCGCGCCCAGTTCCGAGCTGCCATACTGCCGGGTTCCCGGCGGAAAGTCGCCGCGCTGCGGGCGAGGACGTGAAATAGACATAGGGCTTCCTGTGTGTCGTTATTATTTAGTGTTGGCGAAAAGCGTATCGGGATCAAACCCATTCCCTGAGGCGTGAAATCCGACGGCACATCAATTTTCTATCATATGTCGTTTGCAATTTCAGGTGATGAAACAAATAATTATCGCTCTGTTGGCGGTATTTTTTTCATTTTAAAGGGGATCTTATGAAGTATCCTGTCGCTTTGACATGCGGCGCGCTGTGGTTAGCCAGCGTATCTTCTCTGGCCTGGGCGGCTGACGTACCGCCGGGCACGGTACTGGCGGAAAAACAGCTGTTAGTGCGCCATATCAAAGATGAACCCGCCTCGTTAGATCCCGCCAAAGCGGTGGGCCTGCCGGAAATCCAGGTGATCCGCGATCTGTTTGAAGGTTTAGTCAATCAGGATGCGAAAGGCAACCTGGTTCCAGGCGTAGCGACCCGCTGGCAGAGCAACGATAACCGCGTCTGGACCTTTACCCTGCGTGATAATGCCCGCTGGTCCGACGGCACGCCGGTTACTGCCGAAGATTTCGTCTATAGCTGGCAGCGTCTGGTGGATCCGAAAACCACTTCGCCGTTCGCCTGGTTCGCGGCGCTGGCGGGGATCGCTAACGCGCAGAACATTATTGACGGCAAAGCCGCGCCGGAGACCCTGGGAGTCACCGCCGTCGACGCCCACACCCTGCGGGTGCAGCTGGATAAACCACTGCCGTGGTTCAGCAACCTGACCGCCAGCTTTGCCTTCTATCCGGTGCAAAAGGCGAATGTCGACAGCGGGGCGAACTGGACGCGGCCCGGCAGCCTGGTGGGCAACGGCGCCTATGTTCTGAAAGACCGTGTGGTCAATGAGAAGCTGGTGGCGGTGCCGAACACGCACTACTGGGATAACGCCAAAACGGTGATCCAGCAGGTCACCTTTGTGCCGATTAACCAGGAGTCCGCCGCCACCAAGCGCTATCTTGCAGGGGATATCGATATCACCGAGTCTTTCCCGAAAAATATGTACCAGAAACTGCTGAAGGATATTCCGGGGCAGGTGTATACCCCGCCGCAGCTGGGTACCTACTATTACGCTTTCAATACCCAAAAGGGGCCGACGGCGGATGAGCGGGTACGCCTGGCGCTGAGCATGACCATCGATCGCCGGGTGATGGCGGAGAAAGTACTGGGGACCGGGGAAAAACCGGCCTGGCGCTTCACGCCGGACGTGACGGCGGGCTTCACCCCCCAGCCGTCACAGTTTGAGAGCATGAGTCAGGCTGAGCTTAATGCCCAGGCGAAAGCCCTGCTGGCTGCCGCGGGCTATGGCCCGAATCGTCCGCTGAAGCTGACGCTGCTGTATAACACCTCTGAGAACCACCAGAAGATTGCCATCGCGGTGGCGTCGATGTGGAAGAAAAACCTCGGCGTGGAAGTGAAGCTGCAGAACCAGGAGTGGAAAACCTATATCGACAGCCGTAACACCGGCAATTTCGACGTGATCCGCGCTTCGTGGGTGGGGGACTACAACGAGCCGTCCACCTTCCTGTCGCTGCTGACCTCCACCCACAGCGGAAATATTTCGCGCTTTAACGATCCGGCGTACGACAAAATCCTCGCCCAGGCGGCGGTAGAGAATTCGGCCAAAGCGCGTAACGACGATTACAACGCGGCGGAAAAGATCATTATGGTCAAAGCGCCGATCGCGCCGATCTACCAGTACACTAACGGCCGGTTGATTAAGCCGTGGCTGAAAGGCTACCCGATCACCAACCCGGAAGATGTGGCCTACAGCCGTACCATGTATATCGTGAAGCACTAACCGGTACTGGTTGCCTGATGATGCCAGGCAACCATCGCTGATCCCCGAGCTGGCGCGTCTTGCCGCGCCAGTTTTTCCTGCTCTCCTTCTCGCGCCACAGTAGAAAGTCTCACTTTTCTGGCAGTATGGCCGACAGATGCCAGGTTCTACCATCTGGTCGCGAAGCATCAGAAGATCTCATCCGCCGGGTTTTTATCATGATGCTCAACGTATTCGGCAACCATGCCATCCGGATGCCGAACCAGCATGTTCCAGCCGGTGGGCACGGCCTTCACCAGGTTGATAATCGTTGCCCCGGTGGAAGGCAGATGTTTCTCCCAGGCGGTAATGTCGTTTACCAGGAAAGTGGCCTCGGTGGCGCGAAACGGAGCCAGGCTTTGCTCGGTTCCGCCAATTAAAAGCACGGAACCCACCTGCGCCAGTTTGAGATCGTATTCGGGATAGTCGAAACGCAACCTTGCCTTCTGCGCGATGAGATTTTCGTAGAACGAAACGGTATCTTCAAAGCGGGCAATCAGCACGCATCGACGGATCAGGATATTGAGGACTTTCATTATATCTCCTTCGCCATTTTCTCAGAGATAGCGTAGCAGCACTGAGGTGGAATGTAAGGCTCAAGTAGCAGAAGAGCGTGACGTATAGTTGTGGCCTGCGTATAAGAAGATATCGGCAATGACCTTGTGCGCTGGATAAGAAAAGTTGCAGTTAAAAAATATTTATTTTGTAATGATGCTGTGGTGTGATTGCTGAGCATACGATTAGCGGGATGATTAAGAGGGGCTAGATGGAAAGTTTAATTTCTTCGATATGGAATTTTGATGGACTGATAAATAGCGCGTTAATTTTTGTTACTTTTGGTTTATTAGGAGTGTTTCTCTGGAAACGGGCAGGATCCGCATATTCTTTATTGAACCGGCTATGGGAGTTCTGCCTGGGAGGGAAAACGTTTCACGACGGTAAAATAAATGCATATTTCAATGAGAGAAATGATGTTGAACGTTTTAATGTTTTATTTAATGTCGGCGCAAGAAATAAAGAAGAGATCAAGTCACTGATTAACTGGACGAAAAAGAAAAATATAGATATTCGTCATGTCACAGCCGCGAAAGGATGGTTTGAAATATCAACGCTTAAGGCAATAAAACCATTATTTATCGCTAATGTTGGTGTATTTGTCTCTTGTGTGTTAACTATGCTGCTATTATCAAATTTTATGTTGCTGGCATTGAAGCCATCCGCACTAGTACGATTAGGCGACGACAAGTCATGGGTTTGGATTAATGATCATATTGCTGAGAGTTCGATCTGGACCAATAATTACCTTCCCCTGAACTGGACTGAGTGGAAGCTCGATAAAAAACAGTGTGAAAGTGAAGATTTCGATAAAACGGTTTTCTCAGAAAAAGCGGGGATAAGTGTGCGCTCGGTTGACAGGATTTGTGAGAACTTTTCAAGTGGTTCGTTGAGTGATACTCTAAATAATATTATTAAAAATCAAAAACTGGCATGGGTTTTGGCTATTTACCCCTTCATCTTTACGATTATTTGCTTTTTTAGCTTGTTACGCAGAGGTGCTGCTTCTAAACTTTATAATGAAGTACATAACTCACAAAATTAATATTTATATAAATTCATTTCCGTCTGGCATTACTGTTTGCATCGATCGGAATTAAATGACAGGTCCGAGTACAGAAGCTGTCACCGGCCACTACCGGTTGCCTGCTGCCTGCAGGCAACCTCAGCTACATTCGCAATGTATCAATGACCGCTCTCAGCGCGGGCGACACATTGCGGTGCGGGTAATAGAGAAATGAACCTTCCAGACGCTGGCTATAACGCTGGAGCACCCGGATAAGTGTGCCCTGGGCTAGATCGTCGGTAATCAGCTCTTCCGGGACATAGGCCAGCCCCAGACCGAGCCTCGCCGCTTTGGCCTCCATATAGCTATCGGCGAAAGCCCACTGTCCCTGAGGCGGGTGGGGGATTTTTTTGCCATCCACATTAAGTTCCCAGGCGTAAAGGCTGCCGTCGCCGAACTGATAAGCGATGCAGGGGTGGGCGACTAAATCGGCGGGCGTTTGTGGAAAGCCGTAGCGGCGAAAATGTTCCGGTGTACCCACCACCGCCATCTCCATATCGGGCGAAATGCGTACCGCAATCATGCCGCTTCCGACTTCCGGGCCCAGACGTACGCCCGCATCAAATCGCTGCGCAATAATATCGACAAACCGGCTTTCGCTGATCAGTTCCAGTCTGATATCGGGATAGCGTTGTTTAAATACTGCCAGCTTCGGCAGCAGGACTTTATCAATGGCATGCTGGCTGGCATTGATGCGTACCGTACCGGAGGGCGTTTGACGATAGTGGGCCAGCGTGGCGAGTCCCATATCTAAGGCGTCGAAACCGGATTCGACGTTGTGATAGAGCTGCTCACCTGCCTGAGTGAGCGACAACCGGCGGGTGGTACGCACCAGAAGCTGAACGCCCAGCCGCTCTTCAAGTTCACGAACCGCACGGCTTACCCCGGACTGCGCCAGGCCAAGTCGTTGCGCTGCGGCGGTAAAACTGCCTTCCCGTACCACCTGCATAAACAGATAAAGGTCATTATAGTTTTCCCGTTTCGCCATTATCCTGCCTCGTCACCCAGATGCCATTTAGAACAATATGGTATTAATTTTAGCATTTTTCAGCCTCTAATCAGAACCATTACTGCTGGCTACACTAAGCGCACGACAACAAAGCACAGCAGCGTTGTCTACTGAAGACTTGCATTGATCACGTTTATTTAGGGGAATTTTGATGACGGTTTTCACCAAAAAACTGACAGCCGCGATACCCGCCATGCTGCTTTGCGCCTCATTAACTGGAGTCACAACGATGAGCTCTGCTGAGACAACTAACCCGAATGCGCCTGTTTCACTGATTGAACAATGGGATAAAACGTTTGCTGAGAGCTTGAAAGTGGATCACCGTAAGGTGACCTTCCAGAACCGCTACGGGATAACCTTAGTTGGCGATCTCTACCTGCCGAAGGATCGCGGTGAACGCAAACTGGCAGCTATTGCCGTGAGCGGTCCCTTCGGCGCGGTAAAAGAGCAGTCCAGCGGCCTGTATGCCCAGACGCTGGCCGAACAGGGGTTTGTCACCCTGGCGTTTGACCCATCGTATACGGGCGAAAGCGGTGGCTACCCACGCAACGTGGCCTCACCGGATATCAATACCGAGGATTTTAGTGCCGCGGTGGACTTTCTGGGCCTGCAAAAAGAGGTGGATCGCAACCGTATCGGTTTGCTCGGCATTTGTGGCTGGGGCGGTATGGCCCTGAACGACGCGGCGATGGATACACGCGTCAAAGCGGTGGCGACCAGCGTAATGTATGACATGAGCCGCGCGATGGGGCATGGAGTGGGCGATGGCAAAGACCGCTATACCACTGCCGATCGTCGCGCCGTACTGCGCTATCTGAACGTGCAGCGCTGGAAAGATGCGGCAAACGGCACCTTCGTCCCCGGTGGGCATGACATTTATGTTGATGATAAGGGCAACGTCAGCGCTGCCGATCGTATTTTGCCGGAAACCTTGCCCGCCAACCCCAACCCGGTCCTGAAAGAGTTTTTCGATTATTACCGTATGCCGCGTGGTTTCCATCCGCGTTCGGTTAATTCAACCGGGGCCTGGAATGCGACGATGCCGCTGTCGTTTATGAATATGCCGCTGCTGAGTTACGCCAGCGAAGTGACTATTCCGACGCTTATCGTGACCGGCGAAAAAGCCCATTCACGCTATTTTGCCGAAGATGCCTTTAAGGCCATCGGCAGTAAAGAGAAAGCGCTGGTGATTGTCCCAGGCGCAAACCACGTCGATCTCTATGACAACGTCGCGGGCAAAATTCCCTTTGCGACGTTCGCGCAATTTTTTAAAACCAACCTGAAATAGATCTCCTGTGCCGGAGACATCCCCAAAGCCGCCACGCGCCTGCGGGCGGCTTTGTCTTGTCGGAGAGAAATAATGTCTGCATTAGGTCACACCCGGGCACACTGGAGCGGCGTCCTGGCGATGACGCTCTGCGTATTTGTGCTCATTGCCTCAGAATTTATGCCGGTCAGTCTGTTGACACCCATCGCGGGTGATTTACACATTACCGAGGGATTAGCCGGTCAGGGCATTGCGCTTTCTGGCGCGCTGGCGGTACTGACCAGCCTGACGATATCCCGTCTTACCGGATCGCTGGACCGTAAATGGCTGCTGCTGGGGCTCACGGCGTTGATGGCAGCCTCTGGGGTGATTATTGCCCTGGCGTCCAGTTTCCCGGTTTATATGCTGGGCAGAGCGCTCATTGGGATCGTCATCGGCGGCTTCTGGTCGATGTCGGCGGCAACGGCCATTCGGCTGGTGCCGCAACGCCAGGTCCCCCGCGCACTGGCCATCTTTAACGGTGGTAACGCGCTGGCCACCGTTGTGGCAGCGCCGCTGGGCAGCTACCTGGGGGCCACCGTCGGCTGGCGCGGCGCCTTTTTATGTCTTGTCCCGCTGGCGGTGCTGGCCTTCGTCTGGCAATGCATTAGCCTGCCGTCGATGAAAAGTCCGCGCGCACCACAGCGGCAGGGATCGGTGCTGCGTCTGTTCCGTCTTTCTACGCTATCCCTGGGATTGCTGGCCTGCGGACTGTTCTTTATGGGACAGTTTACCTTATTTACCTATGTGCGACCGTTTCTGGAGACGGTGACCCAGGTCAGTCCTTCTGGTCTGCCCCTGATATTACTGGCGATTGGTATCGCCGGTTTTGTCGGCACGCTGCTTATTACGACCGTTCTGAATGCCCTATTTTATCCGACGCTGATAGCTATCCCTTTGGTCATGGCCGCGATTGCCGGAACGCTTCTGCTGGCCGGACAGCATATGGGATCGGTCACCGTACTGTTAAGCCTGTGGGGCCTGCTGGCGACAGCGGCGCCCACCGGCTGGTGGACATGGATTGCGCGGACGCTGCCCGAGGATGCGGAGACGGGCGGCGGGCAGATGGTCGCCGTGATCCAGCTATCGATAGCCCTCGGGTCAACGGTAGGCGGCCTGGTGTTTGATAGTCTGGGATGGCACAGCACTTTTGCACTGAGCGGTCTGTTACTGCTGGGCGCGGCAGGGGTGACTTTTCTGCTCTCTGTCAAAATCAGATCATATCAGCGCACTGCGATTAATGAATTGAATGCATAAGTCAAATCAGGAATGACAGGCTAATCGTGACCGCGTTCCTGTCTTACCATGGTGTTTTAACAAGAGGGGAGCTTCACCGTGGAATATTCAGTATTAAGTAACGCCCGCAAAATGCCGATGCTGGGTTTCGGCGTTTTCAAGGTGACCGATAAAGCGGAGTGTAAGCAGGCGGTGTTGAACGCCATTCGCACCGGTTATCGCCTCATCGATACCGCTGCCGTCTACGATAATGAAGATGCGGTGGGTGAGGCCGTGCGCGAAGCCATCGCCGAAGGTCTGTGTACCCGCGAGGCGCTGTTTATTACCTCCAAACTGTGGGTCCAGGACATGGCCAACACCGGGATGGCGAAAGCCGGGATTGCCGCGTCATTAAAAAAATCGGGCCTGGAATACTTTGATCTTTATTTGCTACATCAGGCGATGGGCGATTATTTCAGCGCCTGGCGTGCGCTGGAAGAGGCCTATGAGGCCGGTACCCTGAAAGCGATCGGCGTCTCCAATTTTTACCCCCATGTGTTAGCTAACTTCTGCGAAACTGTCAGAATTAAACCAATGGTGAACCAGGTTGAACTGCATCCTTATTTCGCGCAGCCCGCGGCGCTGGAAGCCATGAAGCATTATCACGTTCAGCCTGAAGCGTGGGCGCCGTTAGGCGGTGGCAGACATAATCCGTATCAAGATGCATTGCTTCGGGGGATCGCCGATGCGCACCAGAAAACCATTGCGCAGGTTGTTCTGCGCTGGAACGTGCAGCGTGGCGTCACGGTGATCCCTAAATCCACCCGCCAGGAGCGCATTGAAGAAAATTTTGCTATCTGGGATTTCGTATTAACAGATAACGAAATGGCGCAAATCAGCGCCCTGGATTTAGGCTATGTTGGCGAAGCGGTAAAACACTTCAACCCTGAGTTCGTTCGCGGATGTCTGGGGGTGAAAATCCACGACTGATTGCGGCATCGGCTGATTCGATATCCATCTCCTCGCCTGCGCTGCGGCGACGGGTTCAGTATGCTGGTTAGCGCCCACGCGTTTGCCGCGATGGTTGTCAATGCGGTAGTCGATCGTCACGGGCAGCTGACTGGTGACAGTTGATCCTCTGGCCGGTGACATGTCGGTTGGATGCTTCCGTCGCAGTGGCCTTTAAAGCGGCAGTCTCCCGGGAAATTTTCGCTGCCAATGACCGCGTGACACTGCGCTTTATCGATGCGGGAGAGATCTTTCCTGCCGAACGCCTGGCGCTGGCGCGTAACGATGAGCACTTTGATGTCGATCCGTTAGCGGAAGGCGGCAGAGGCTTGCGGCTTATTCTGCGTGCGGTGGACTATTTTAATGTGGAAACTGGCGCCGGGGAGAATGTGACTACCCTGATAGAAGCGTTGCCTGATACCCGCCTAAGCCATGCCACCGACGATCGCTGCGGGTGAGGGAACAGACGTTGCCCCCGGGTGAATCACCGGGGGAATTTCCCCACCCGCGTTCACCGGCTTCATCATCTTATTGCTGTGCCTGGGCAGCGGAGTGCACGCCAAGGTGATGAGGACGGATGGTATCTAATGTCATCATGGCTGATTTGCAGAAAATGCATTTCGCACCAAAAGGGTTTTTTTCAGTGACGTCAAACTGGGACGTTCTGTACTGGGAGCCATGGCAGCATGGGCATCTAAAATGGATATGTTCGATCATAATGTAAACCTTGTATGGGTGATGTTCTGTTGAAAAGACAATGGTCGTTTCAGGAAAATTAACGCGGCTGATTTTAGTTGGTGGTAAGCCGGGTTTTGGGTCAGATGGCGGACATTTTAAGGAGCCGACAAGGATCTGACAGGGCCTGTTTACAGAAAAAGCAAACTACTAACGGGACTGCTCAAAGGAAGGTGGTATCAGGGATAACGCCTGGAGATGAGAACACGTACTCAGATAATAACTTTTTGTCTGGTAAATCGACTCAACGATTAACGCACGTGCCGTGAATAATAGCAAACGTTATTTTAGCCTTCCGGATGCCTGCTGCGCCAGGGGAGGCTTCATCAGCGCCGTCACCCAGTCGATAAATACCTGTACCCGGGCAGAGAGCTGCCGATTACTGGGATAGAGCAGGGAGAGCGGGAGCGGCGCAGGGCGAAAATCGGCCAGCACTTCCGTTAACGCGCCCGACGCCAGATCGGCCTCAAGGCGGGGCAAGGGGGCCTGATACAGGCCAAAGCCAAGCCTTGCCGCTTCGGCGCCAACGTCGGCATCGGAAGTCAGCAACCGACAGGGCAAACTGACCTCGCTCTGACGGCCATCCTGGGTAAAGCTCAGCGGCAAGGTACGTTGCGTGCGCGATGAAACAAACCCGATCATCACGTGGCCCGTCAGTCCTTCAATCGTATGCGGGGTGCCGTACCGGGCGAGATAGGTCGGGCTGGCGCAGGTGATCTCCTGCAACCCGGCGAGCGGCCGGCAGATCATCTCGCTGTCGGGGAGATGGCCGCCGCGAATGACGCAGTCGACTCCCTCGCGAACCAGATCGACGTCACGCTCGCTTTCGCCGATCTGCAGCGTAATGTCCGGGTAGCGGGCGAGAAACTGCGGCAGCGCGGGCAGCAGCAGGGTCCGCGCCAGGTTGCCCGCCACGTCTACCCGAATGGTGCCGGAGATGCTCCCCCCGGCGCTGCGGTTGGCCTCCTCAAGGGCCGCCAGAATGGACACGCAGCGCTGATAATACAGCGAGCCTTCTGCCGTCGGCCGTACGTGCCGGGTGGTACGATGTAGCAGCCGCGCCCCGAGACTGACCTCCAACGCTTTAATAGCCGCGGTCGCTACTGGCCGGGAAACCCCCAGATCCGCGGCGGCGGCACTGAATGAGCCCCGTTCGACGATGCGCACAAACAAGGTCAGAGTATCCAGTTTATCCATGACATTGTTCCAGCTGGCAAAACTATCCTGTCGCCCAACGCGGTCTTATCGTCGGCATTCAGGGGCTTATAATCGCTCATGTTTTCAGCAGAGAGAAAAGGAGAAAACATGAACAATAGCGCAAAAATCGCCCTGGTGACAGGCGGCAGCCGCGGCCTGGGACGCGCGACCGTCGAAGCGCTGGCACAGCGCGGCGTAAATGTAGTACTGACCTACAAAACGCGTCTTGCCGAGGCGAACGAGGTGGTTACACGGGTTGAAGCACTGGGCGCCCGGGCGATCGCGTTGCCTTTCAGCGCTGGCGAAATCGACACCTTTGACGCATTTGTTAGCGCTTTTCAGGGCGCGCTGACGGAGCTGGACGCCGATAAATTTGATTATCTGGTCAATAATGCCGGCAACGCCAGCGGCATGGGATTTCTTAACGCCACGGAAGCGGAATTCGATGCGCTGTATCGCATCCACGTGAAGAGCGTTTTTTTCCTCAGTCAAAAACTATTGCCGCTGCTGGCCGATGGCGGGCGAATAGTGAATGTCTCGTCCGGCCTCACCCGCATCGTGATGGCGAACCGGGCGCCCTATGCGATCATGAAATCCGCGGTGGAAACCCTGACTCGCTATATGGCGTTTGAGCTGGGCAGTCGCGGGATCACGGTGAACTGCGTGGCGCCCGGCGCCATCGCCACCGATTTCAGCGGCGGGGTGGTGCGGGATAACCCGCAGGTCGCTCAGGCGGTAGCGAACATGACGGCGCTGGGCCGACCTGGCCTGCCAGAGGATATCGGGCCGATGATCGCCTCGCTGTTATCCGATGATCATCGCTGGGTGAATGCCCAGCGCATTGAGGTTTCAGGGGGAATGCGCATCTGAGCGAAGAAAACCGGGGCTGTTTTCATCCGTAGTCAATCGATATGTCAGTGGATGCCGATATAGCGCGACGCTGTGGAGAGATAAGGAAATAATGATCTGCCGCGTTGCTCGTTAAATATTAGTGATTGACCTTATTGCCTGAATGCGCAAGATTATTGTTGAATAAACAGTCAATATGCTAAATATATTTAATGCACGTATGAAAGGATTTAAGATATGGATTTTGAAAATGAATTGACCAGTAAGATCCTTGATCCCATTCACGGCACTATTCGTTTGACGACACTCGAGATTGCCTTTATCAATCACCCCCTGTTCCAGCGCTTACGCAACATTAAACAGAACTCTTTTTTATATAAGGTGTTTCCCTCTGCGGTGCACAGCCGCTTCGAACACTCTCTCGGGGTGCTGCATTTATCAAGTGAAATACTCAATAATTTACGCCTGAATGCGATACGGTATCAAAAGAAATATGATGATGGCCATGTGTTTGGTCATATCGATCAGATACCAAAACACAACATTCAGGAGTTGAGACTCGCTGCCCTGATGCATGACATCGGGCACGGGCCGGTATCCCACCAGTTTGAGAGTTTTATGCCTGGTAAGCACGAATTCTCCGATGTTCTCCCCACAGCCTACCATTCAATCATTGATGTATTAAGCAAGCCAGAACAGAAAGTTGAACATGAACAGCTTTCGCTGTTGTTCAGTCTGATGATTTATCATGATCTGAGAAAACAAGGTAAGGTCGATGACGAAATAAATATCGAAAATGTGTTAAAAATCATCGAAAAAAGATACGGTGACCAACAGATCATTGAGGAAATTAATGGAAAGGCAACAGATATCCTGCCGTTAATGACCTCGATCATCTCTTCCTGTCCGATCGATGCCGACCGGATGGATTACTTGCTCAGAGATGGCTATTTCTCCGGCGTCAAGTGTGGCATCTACGATTACAATCGCTTGTTTATGTCAATTGTCCCGGTCGAGGAACAGGGAAAATTGTACCTTGCTTACAAAGAGAGTGGGATTGATTCGATCGCTGAGTTTATTGGGGCGCGCTCCAGCCTTTTCTCGCAGGTGTATTACCATAAAACAAACCGCGCCTTTGCGACGATGTTGAGCACATTATGTGAGATTATGCAAAGCAAGGATCCACAAAATGTCATTATCGCTGACGTTACCGACCGTATCGTTGACCATAGCGATGAAAGCTTCATCGACGCGCTGAAGGATTTTTATTTGGCGTGCAGTGATGATTATTTTTTGAATGACAAGGTTGGTGAATGGATAGATATCAGCGATACCGAGGCGGTTAATAAAAAAATACTTGATGACATTATTAACCGACACCCATGGTCGAAGGTCTATGAGGCCAAACACTCTGTGTATAAAGCTAACATCGCTGACAAGGAAAATAAGGCGTGGAAGAGTCAACTCACCGGGTTATTGACTTCTGTATTACAGCCTCATTTCAAACCACATGAATTTGCCGTTGATATTGTCTCCGACTGCGCCTTTAAAGACCTGGATAAAACCGAAGTTAAGCTTTTGGTGAAAGATCTTAAGAACCGCTACGAAATAAAACCGTTAATTGAATGTGGTGATAAGTTAAATCAGTATCAAATCATCAAATATTGCATTCGGGTATTTGTTGACCGCGATATCAAAGAACGCGTAACTCCTGAAATAATCTATAAAATCAATGAAATAGTGGTCAAGCAGATCGCGTTGCTGAATTGATGATGCCCGTCAGGGCAGCGATAAATCTTTCAGGGGCTGGTTTTTTAACCGGCCCCTGAAGATAAGCGGTAAATCGTGGCGCATCCCCGCCATCGGTATAACATACAACAGCGCGTTTACCCGAGACTAAACACCGCGCTGAGGCATAGATTCCCGCAGGGGAGCGGGTGGCTCAACAAAAACACCGGCTCAGTATGGTTATTCCGCCAGCAGGGCGGCGAATTTCGCCAGCCACTGTGGATGAGCCGGCCAGGCGGGGGCGGTAACCAGGTTACCGTCCACATGCGCCTGGTCGATACCAATATCCGCATAGTGCCCGCCGCTCAGGCGCACTTCCGGAGCGCAGGCGGGATAGGCGCTGCAGGTCCGTCCCTGCAGAATACCGGCGGCGGCCAGCAGCTGCGGGCCGTGGCAGACGGCGGCGATAGGTTTACGCGCGGCGTCGAATGCCTGTACCAGTTTAATAACCTCCTCGTACAGGCGCAGATACTCCGGCGCCCGGCCGCCGGGGATCACTAGCGCATCGTAGTTCTCGGCCTTTACTGCGGCGAAGTCAGCGTTCAGCGTGAAGCGATGGCCCGGCTTTTCGCTATAAGTCTGGGCGCCGTCAAAGTCATGGATTGCGGTCATGACATAGTCGCCAGCGGTTTTATCCGGGCAGACGGCATCGACCTGGTGGCCAATCATCTGCAGCGCCTGAAAAGGAACCATCGTTTCGTAATCTTCGGCATAATCGCCGACCAGCATTAGGATTTTCTTGCTCATCTTTGTGTCTCGTTGTGGGCGAAAGGTGTCTTAGATATAGCCTGGCGACTTGCAGAATGCGAACCGTTCAGGATGCCGACGACGGTGTCATGTGCGTCTTGTAACCGGGCTCATGTTTTTTTGCTAACGACAACTTTGTCCGACATCGCGCTGTGGCTCGTTATCCGCAAAAAATCGGTTTGTGGGGAGTAAGGGTAGCAGAAGAATATTGTTACCGTTTAGATTTCGCGCCTGCACTATTAAGCGTCCGCCGCGAAGGGGCAATCGGATGGAAGCCAGATATTATCCCTCTGAGTAATTTATTGCGTTGTTACGCTAAATTTGCATAATGAGCGAATTATATTGCCCCGGTCGTCTCTATGGTTTCCTTTATTCATCCGCTTAATGTTTTAGTACGCCTTATAGTATCCATTGCAAACATTCCTTTGGTGCATTATTTATTGAATTTATCATTGGCTGTTGTTACACATTTCAAATATTGATATTCATGGTGCTTTTATTTTCGTGGTGAAAGGGGGTGTTTATGAATAAATATAATTATTAGGTGGTTAAGTTGATCGGTAATCCATTTTTGCTTTATCATCGTCACGTTTCACATCAATATATCTTCAATAATTATTCCTTAAGGAAAGGAACTGCTATGGCTGATACGTTCCAGAATGAAGTCCCCAGGGCGCGCATTAATCTCAAATTATCTCTTCATACCGGCGGCGCGCAAAAGAAGGTCGAACTGCCGCTGAAGCTGCTTACCATTGGCGATTTTAGTCATGGGAAGGAAAACCGGCCTTTATCGGAAAGAGAAAAAATCAACGTCAATAAAAATAATTTTAACAGCGTACTTTCGGAATTTAGCCCGGAAGTTAACCTCTCGGTGCCGAATACGCTGGCCGGCAATGGCGAAGAGGAGAACGTCAGACTGCGTTTTACCGACATCAAAGATTTTGAACCGGAGCAGGTTGCCCGGCAAATTCCGCAACTCCGCGCCATGCTGGCGATGCGTAATTTATTACGCGAACTCAAATCCAATCTGCTTGATAACGCCACTTTCAGAAAAGAGCTTGAGGCAATCCTGAAAGATCCGGCGCTGTCCCAGGAATTACGCGACGAAATGAGTGCGCTTGCCCCGAAATAAGTGCGGGGCAAGTCTGTTAATGGATTAACCGGGAAAATGCTAATGTCTGTTACCACAGAAAACGCCCCTGTTCAGGGGCAAACCACGCTGCAGGAAAACAGCGCGGGCGAGGGCGTTTACGCCTCGCTGTTTGAAAAAATTAATCTCACCCCGGCGTCTCGCCTCGGGGATATCAACGACTTTCTGGACGATGCCGCGCTCTCCGAGGCGCCGGCGGCGGAACGTCTCACCGCGGCGATGCAGGTGTTTATGGAACGCATCCGTCAGTCCGGCCAGCGGGTGGAAAAGCTCGACAAAACGCTGATCGACCACCATATCGCCGAGCTGGATTTCCAGATAAGCCGTCAGCTGGACGCGGTGATGCACCATCAGGAGTTTCAGCAGGTCGAATCCCTGTGGCGCGGCCTCAAACAGCTGGTGGACAACACCGACTATCGGCAGAACGTCAAAACGGAGATCCTCGACGTCGCCAAAGACGATCTGCGCCAGGACTTTGAGGACGCGCCGGAGCTTATCCAGAGCGGCCTCTACTGGCACACCTATACCGCGGAGTATGACACTCCCGGCGGCGAGCCGATCGGCTCGGTGATCTCGGCCTATGAGTTCGACGCCAGCCCGCAGGATGTGGCGCTGCTGCGCAATATCTCCCGCGTCTCTGCGGCCGCCCATATGCCGTTTATCGGCGCAGTCGGCCCGGCCTTCTTCCTGAAAGAGACCATGGAAGAGGTGGCTGCCATTAAGGATATCGGCAACTACTTCGATCGTGCGGAATATATCCGCTGGAAGGCGTTTCGCGAAACCGACGATGCCCGCTACATCGGTCTGGTGATGCCGCGCGTGCTGGGTCGTCTGCCGTACGGTCCGGACACCGTGCCGGTGCGCAGCTTCAACTATGTCGAGCAGGTGAAAGGTCCGGACCACGAAAAGTATCTCTGGACCAGCGCGGCGTTCTCCTTCGCTTCCAATATGGTGAAGAGCTTTGTCAATAACGGCTGGTGCGTGCAAATTCGCGGTCCGCAGGCCGGCGGCGCGGTGAAAGATCTGCCCATCCATCTGTACGATCTGGGCACCGGCAACCAGGTGAAAATTCCTTCCGAGGTGATGATCCCGGAAACGCGGGAGTTTGAGTTCGCCAGCCTGGGCTTTATCCCGCTGTCGTACTACAAAAATCGCGATTACGCCTGCTTCTTCTCGGCCAACTCCGCGCAGAAACCGGCGCTGTACGATACCGCCGACGCCACCGCCAACAGCCGTATCAACGCGCGTCTGCCTTATATCTTCCTGCTGTCGCGCATCGCGCACTACCTGAAGATGATCCAGCGCGAGAATATCGGCACCACCAAGGACCGGCGTCTGCTGGAGCTGGAGCTGAACACCTGGGTGCGGAGCCTGGTGACAGAAATGACCGACCCCGGCGACGAGCTGCAGGCCTCCCATCCGCTGCGCGATGCCAGCGTGGTGGTGGAAGATATCGAGGATAACCCGGGCTTCTTCCGCGTGAAGCTGTACGCGGTGCCGCACTTCCAGGTCGAGGGGATGGACGTCAATCTGTCGCTGGTTAGCCAGATGCCAAAGGCGAAGGCGTAGGTTCGGACGATGATGAAAACGGAACGTCCGTTGTGGGGCCGGGGCATTATGGTGTCGCCTCAGCATTTTCAACAGCAGGCTGCGTATGCAGCCTGGACTGCGGAAGTGATTGCCCGGATGGGTCTTAACCACCCCTGGGGAGTGGTTGAGGCGACCTTCGAACCAGAGATGCTCAAACTGGGCCGCCTGCAGGCTCACAGGCTGCAGGTCCGGTTCCAGGATGGCACGATGATTGATACGGACAATGCCGATGCGCTGCCGTCCGCGCTGTCGCTGGACGGCGCGTCCGGCGAGGCGGTGATCGTGCTGGCGCTGCCCCTGATGCAGGCGAATGGCGGCAACTGTCTGAAGCCGGAGGAGGTGGCCGAAAGGCCGGCGCGCTTCCGGCAGCGCTGGCGCGATGTCCGTAACCAGTTTGGGGATGATACCCGGCAGATTGCCGTCATACAGCCGGAGCTGACCCTCCGCTTCGCCCACCAGGACAACAGCGATTACCTGACCTGTCCGCTTGTTCGCCTGCAGCGGGACTCGCAGGGGGCCTGGCTTATCGACGAGACGTTTCTCCCGCCGCTGCTGCAGATCCAGGGCAGCCGCTGGCTGGCGACGCAGCTTGAACAGCTGCTCATCCAGCTCCGGGCTCGTCTGACGCGCCTGATGGCCATGCGTCGCGAAAGCAATGAACGGATGGCTGATTTTGCCGTAGCCGATGTCTCTCTGTTCTGGTTGCTGAATGCGCTGAACAGCGCCGAGCCGGTGCTGGGGTACTTTCTGCGTTACCGGCAAAGCCCGCCGGAACGCCTCTACCCGGAGCTGGCGCGCCTGGCTGGTAGCCTGCTGACCTTTTCGCTCACCCATCAGGCGAATGCCGTCCCGATCTATCAGCATGACCAGCTGAACGCGGTTTTTCCGCCGCTGTTTGATTTACTGAGCGACCTGCTGGAGGCGAGCCTGCCATCGCGGGTGGTGGCGATTGCCCTGGAGCATGATGCCCGGCTGCACTTCTGGCAGGCGCGTCTGCACGATGCCCGGCTGCGGGAAGGGGCTGATTACTACCTGTCGGTTCGTTCGTCGGTACCGGTCGCCCAACTGCAGGAGCAGTTTCCGCGACAGTGCAAAGTGGGCAGTCCGGATCATGTCAAAGCCATCGTCAACTCCTCGCGGACAGGGGTGCCCCTCACGCCATTGCGTCATGTGCCGGCGGCGATCCCGCTGCGTCTGGAAAATCAGTATTTCAGCCTCGATGTGTCCCACCCTCTGGCGACGGAAATGCTGCAGAGCGGCACCTGTATGTTTTACGTCCCGGGGATGCTCGGTGAGCCTGAACTTGAACTTTTTGCGGTACTACGAACGTGAATGAGCCTAAACGCGGCAACGCCGCGTCCATTGATATTGATGTGCTGCTGCAGAACACCTGGCTGCAGGTTATCAGCCTGCGCCACGGCCCGCAGTTCCGCGATGAGGAAGGGTACACGCTATGGCAGCGCTGTATCGCTGATGTCGAGCGCGTGCAACATGAGCTGAAGGCGAGCGGGCTTGATGACGCCAGCTGTCAGCATATTCTCACCGCCCAGTGCGCGCTGCTCGATGAAGCCGTGAAAGGTCGCGGCGTGGAGGATGAGGCCTGCCTGCAGTGGTATGACATTCCGCTGCAGGGGCACTTCCTCGGCACCATGGACGCCGGCGACACCCTGTGCGAGCGGATGCGTGATGTGTTGCGTGAACCGGCGCCCAACCTGGCCGTGGTCACCTGTTTTCAGCGGGTGATGCTGCTGGGTTTTATTGGCAGCTTTCGCTCCCTCCACGACCCCGAGCGCCTGAAGCTGGTCAACGCGCTCGGTGAGCGTGTTCCTCCTTTTCAGTGCCCGGCTACCGCTCCCGTACTGGTAGAGAGTCGCGCCGGTCTGGGGATAAGCGGCTGGCTGGCCCCATGGCCGGTACGTATTGGCCTGAGCGTGGTAGTGGTACTCGCCCTGTGGTGGGGGCTCAACCACTGGCTCGATCACCTGCTGCTGACCTTGTTACCGGGGGAGGTGAAATGAGCCCCGCGCAGCAGCGTGGGCTGGCGCTGTGGGCCAGTCTGCTGAGTGCGCTGGTGTGCCTGCTATTTTTGCCGGTTCCCCGCTGGGGGGCGTGGCTCATTCTGCTGGTCACGCTGGCCCTGATCATCGGGATCTGGCGCATCGCCAGTCGTCGTACCGGACGTAACGTCGCATCAACCCAGGCCCCTCTCCCGGAGGGCGCTTATCGCCAGCCGGTGGTCCTCGTTTGCGGCGACCTGCCGTGTGTCTGGCCGCCAGCGTCACCGGTGCGAGTGGTCAAACAGGGCTGCTGGATCCGCGTGAAAAAGACGGAGGAGCTGCAGCAGGTCGCGCGCCAGGTATTGAGCCAGCGGCCGGAATGGGGGCCTCAGCTGTCGGTGCTGCTCTGCGTCTGCCCGCAGCGGCATGCGCAAAGCGATGCGCTGACCAGCGCTCTGCTGGCCCTGCGCTGGCAACTCAGCCAGCTGCGCCAGCAGACGGGGTATGCCGTACCGCTGGCGCTGCAGGGGCAGGTGGGCAGCGCGATGAGTCGCGACCTGTTGTGGCAGGCGGCGATACCGGGTGAAGCGGTGAAAGTCTGGCAGCCCTCCTGCGCCCCCTGCTCCGTACCGGCCTGGGTACGCGCCGGCGGGGCGGCCGCGCTGGAGCAGCAGGTGCTGATGAACAGCCTGATGGACTGGTCTGAACAGCACGTCCATGCCGTGTTGACGGAAGAGAATACCGACCTGCCACCTCTGACCCCTGCGGCCGTGCTGTGGGGCCTCGGGCCCTCGCTGCCCGGAAGTCTGGCATCGTCGGCCTGGACGACGTGGTTATCCCGACATAGCGGCCTGTCGCGGGTAGCTGGCTGGCAGCCAGATGAGAGCGACACCGGGGACGCTTCAGCTTTGCCGGAATTCATCCTGCCGCAGTTACCGGCGGGACGGGGACTCACGCCACGAGGCAGGGCCTGGCGCGCGGCGCTCGCGATTTTCACCCTCGCGGCTGTCGCCGCGCTGCTCAGCAGTGGCTGGAACAATCGACAACTGCTGCAGCGCGTTGGCGTCGATATTGCGCGTTATGAGCGGATTGCGATGGATGATTATCGACCAAAAGCCAGCGCTGTCAGGGTGCTGCGTGAAGATGCCGCGCTGCTTGATAGCTGGGCGCGTAACGGCGTCCCGCTGCGCCTGAGTCTGGGCTTATATCACGGGGAGCAGATTCGCCTGCCGTTGCTGGAGGCGATTCGCGGTTACGTGCCGCCTCCGCCTCCGCCCAGGCCGGTGCAGCGCGTTGCCCCGAACGTCATCCGCCTTGACAGCATGTCGCTATTCGATACCGGGAAATGGGTACTGAAGCCTGGTTCGACAAAGCGGCTGGTCAACTCGCTGATGGACATTAAGGCCAGGCCCGGGTGGCTGATCGTGGTGGCGGGTCACACCGACAGCGTGGGTGAGGAAAAAGCCAACCAGCTATTGTCGCTGAAACGTGCGGAATCGGTCCGCGACTGGATGCGCGATACCGGCGACGTGCCGGACAGCTGCTTTGCCGTTCAGGGCTATGGCGAAAGCCGACCAATTGCAACAAACGATACGCCGGAAGGCCGTGCGCTGAACCGTCGTGTCGAAATCAGTCTGGTGCCGCAGGTAGACGCCTGCCGGTTACCGGACCAACCCTCTGCGTCATCCCAGGATGATGGCGCTTCACTACACAATGGAGAGTAATTCCATGGCAATTCCTGTTTATCTTTGGCTGAAAGACGACGGCGGCGCGGACATTAAAGGGTCTGTCGACGTTCAGGATCGTGAAGGCAGTATCGAAGTGGTGGCTCAGGAGCATAACCTGTACATCCCGACCGATAACAACACCGGCAAACTGACCGGCACGCGTATTCATACGCCGTTCCTGTTCACCAAGGAGATCGACTCCTCCAGCCCCTACCTGTACAAGGCGGTGACCACCGGTCAGACCCTGAAGTCCGCCGAGTTTAAGTGGTACCGAATCAACGATGCCGGCCAGGAAGTGGAGTATTTCAATACCAAACTTGAGAACGTCAAGGTGGTGAAAGTGAATCCCCTGATGCACGACATCAAAAACCCCGCCTACGAGAAGCACAACCATCTGGAACAGATTGAGCTGCGCTACGAGAAGATCACCTGGACCTATAAAGACGGCAACATCATTCACTCCGATAGCTGGAACGAACGCGCCACCGCGTAATTGCCCGTCATATTTCGCGCCGCTGGCGCGCAGGCGACGTTCGCTCATCCCGGCCGCATCGTTATCTCTGCGGCCGGGGATTATTGCGGGCGATCGCCTGATGCGGGCAGCGTTTCTCTGCCCGCCGTTTTTTGCTGAGCGCCTGAGATACGGGTTCTCAGCAAAGAAAAACACAATCTGTCTGCCTGACCTTGTGCGCTTGGGGTTCCTGTTCAGGAACAGCGACGGGCGGTAGCGTGTCCGGAAACAATAAGAGAGGATCTCATGGAAAATCCAGCCAGCCTGTTACGCCGTCTTAATCCCTGCTGTGCCCGCGCAATGGAGGGGGCGGCCTCCCTGTGCCAGACCCGGGCGCATGCCGAGATCCTGCCCGAGCACTGGCTGCTTAAGCTGCTGGAACAGGGGGAAGGCGATCTGACGGTGCTGGCGCGGCGCTATGAATGGGATATGGATGCGCTGTGGCAGGATCTGCTGAGCTGGCTGGATAAACAGCCGCGCTCGGTACGTCATCGTCCCCAGCTCTCTGACCATACCCTGAGGCTGATGCAGGAGGCCTGGCTGATTGCCTCTCTCAGCGGCGAAGCGCAGATCCGCAGTGTTCACCTGCTGATGGCGCTGGTTGAAAAACAGAATCTGATCCAGTGCGATGGCCTGTGGCCGCTGTTAACGCTGGGCCAGCGTCAGCTGGAACGCCTGCGCCCCTTGCTGGATGCCCAGTCCGACGAACGTCCGCCAGCGCAGCAGGAAGCGGCGCTTGCGCAGCTCCATGGTGGGGACGTGGAATTTGTGGGGCGTCCTGCGGGCAGCGAACTGAATGCGGATGGGCTCAACCCGGCGCTGCAGAACGCGCTGGACAAATTCACTCTCGACGTCACCGCCAAAGCCAGAGACGGCCAGATTGACCCGGTGTTCGGACGCGACACGGAAATCCGCCAGATGGTGGATATTCTCTCCCGTCGGCGAAAAAACAACCCGATCCTCGTCGGTGAGCCGGGCGTGGGCAAGACCGCTCTGGTGGAAGGCCTGGCGCTGCGCATTGCCGAAGGCAACGTCCCCGACGCGCTGAAGCCGGTGTCGGTGCGCACCCTTGACCTCGGTCTGCTGCAGGCCGGCGCCGGGGTCAAAGGCGAGTTCGAGCAGCGGCTGAAAAATATCATTGAGGCGGTACAGCAGTCGCCTTCGCCGGTGCTGCTGTTTATCGACGAGGCGCACACGATCATCGGCGCGGGTAATCAGGCGGGCGGCGCGGATGCCGCCAACCTGCTGAAGCCGGCGCTGGCCCGGGGCGAACTGCGGACTATCGCCGCCACCACCTGGAGTGAATACAAGCAGTACTTCGAGCGCGACGCCGCGCTGGAGCGCCGCTTTCAGATGGTCAAGGTGGATGAGCCGGACGACGACACCGCCTGCCTGATGCTGCGCGGCCTGAAGTCCCGCTATGCCGACCACCACGGCGTGCATATCACGGATGATGCGGTGCGCGCCGCCGTGACGCTGTCACGACGCTATCTCACCGGTCGCCAGCTGCCGGACAAGGCAGTGGATTTACTCGACACCGCTTCCGCCCGCCTGCGTATGAGTTTGGATACCGTGCCTGAGCCGCTGACCCGCATGAAGGCGCAGCTCACCGCGCTGGCAATGGAGAAGCAGGCGCTGCTGGAAGATATTGCGCTGGGCAACAGCGCCCGCGGCGATCGGCTGGCGGCCATTGAGCAGGAGGAGATCCGCCTTATTCTGGCGCTGGATACCCTTGAAACTCAGTATGGTCAGGAGCTGCAGCTGACGGAAGCGCTGCTCGCCTGTCGCCGCGATATCTCCCGCCAGGCGGAAATTAACGACCTGCAAACCGCGCTTATCGCCGTCCAGCAGGGCAATCCGCTGCTCGGGCTGGACGTCGAGGTCCGCACCGTGGCGACGGTGATTGCCGACTGGACCGGCGTGCCGCTCTCCTCGCTTATGAAAGATGAGCAGACGGAGCTGCTGAGCCTGGAAGAGAGTCTCGGCAAACGGGTGGTTGGCCAGGAGGCGGCCCTGAGCGCTATTGCCCGGCGCCTGCGCGCCGCGAAAACCGGCCTGACGCCGGAGAACGGTCCGCAGGGGGTGTTCCTGCTGGTCGGGCCGAGCGGCACCGGCAAAACGGAAACGGCGCTCACCCTGGCCGATGCGCTGTTCGGCGGCGAGAAAGCGCTGATCACCATCAATCTCTCCGAGTACCAGGAGCCGCACACCGTCAGCCAGCTGAAGGGTTCTCCGCCGGGCTACGTCGGCTACGGCCAGGGCGGGATCCTGACCGAGGCGGTGCGCAAACGCCCCTACAGCGTGGTGCTGCTCGATGAGGTGGAAAAGGCCCATCGCGATGTGATGAACCTGTTCTACCAGGTCTTCGACCGGGGGGTAATGCGCGACGGCGAGGGGCGTGAAATCGACTTTCGCAACACCGTGATCCTGATGACCGCCAACCTCGGTAGCGACCTCCTGATGCAGCTGCTGGATGAACAGCCGGAGGCCAGCGAATCAGACCTGCACGAGCTGCTGCGCCCGGTGCTGCGCGGCCACTTCCAGCCGGCGCTGCTGGCCCGCTTCCAGACGGTGATTTACCGTCCGCTGCCGGCGGCAGCGCTGCGCGCCATTGTCGGCATGAAGCTCGGGCAGGTAAGTCAGCGTCTGGCTTGCCATTACGGAATCACCACCACCCTCAGCGAGAGCCTGTTCGACGCGCTGACCGAGGCCTGCCTGCTGCCGGATACCGGCGCCCGCAACGTCGACAGTCTGCTGAATCAGCAGATCCTGCCGGCGCTGAGTCAGCAGCTATTGAGCCATATGGCGGCGGGGCAGAAACCGCGCCAGGTGACGCTGGGGTATCACGAAGAGGAAGGCGTCGTGATGGCGTTTGACGAGGGGACAATATCCGATGAGTAGCGTGAAATCGTTGTTGTTCAGCCATAACCACCACCTGCTTTCGGTGAAGGGATGTGAAGCCGGGCTTGATGTGCTGGCCTTCGAGGGCGATGAAGCCCTGAGCCAGCCGTTCCGCTACCGTATTGAATTCACCAGCGCAGACCATGCCATCAGCAAAGAGATGATGCTGATGAAGGCAGCCTCCCTGACGCTGCAGGCGCCGGTGGCTCAGGGCTTCGGCATCAATGTTCAGCAACCCGTGCGGGTGATCCAGGGCGTGGTGACGGGGTTTGAACGGCTCAGTACCTCCAGGGATGAAACGCACTACGCGCTGACGCTTCAGCCGCGCCTGGCGCTGCTTAACCGCTCGCACCAGAACGCCATTTACCAGGACCAGTCCGTTCCGCAGATTGTGGAAAAAATCCTCCGCGAGCGCCACGGCCTGCGTGGTCAGGATTTTCTGTTCTCGCTGACAAAAACGTATCCGCGACGCGAGCAGGTGATGCAGTACGGCGAGGATGACCTGCGCTTTATCACCCGTCTGCTGGGTGAGGTGGGGATCTGGTTTCGCTTTACCGCCGACACGCGGCTGCACATCGACGTCGCTGTGTTCTGCGACAGTCAGCAGGGCTATGAGAAGGGGCTGACGTTGCCTTCGGTCCCGCCGTCAGGGCAGCAGTCGGCCGGGGTGGACGCGGTGTGGGAGATGGCATGTCGCCACCGCGTTGTGGAGCAGCAGGTCAGTACCCGCGACTACAACTACCGCGAGGCGACGGCGGACATGAACGCGCAGGTGGATGTCACCCGCGGGGAGACCACTACCTTTGGTGAGGCTTACCACTGGGGAGATAACTACCTGACCGCGGGGAATGCCCATGACCGCCATCCGGCGCCGGAGTCCGGGGCGTTTTACGCCCGGCTTCGGCATGAGCGTTATCTTAACGGCCAGACCCGGATGCAGGCCACCACCAGCTGCCCGACGCTCTGCCCGGGACAGGTGCTGAAGGTCACCGGCGGAGAGGAGATGGCCGGGGAGTTTGCTGATGGCGTGCTCATCACGGCGATGCACAGCCACGCCCGGCGCGATGCCGACTTTGCGGTGGAGTTTGCCGGCATACCGGACAGCCCGGACGTCGGCTACCGGCCTGAGCCCGGCGCGCGTCCGGTGATGGCCGGGACGCTGCCGGCCCGCGTGACCAGCACCCGGGAAAACGACACCTACGGGCATATCGACAAACACGGACGCTACCGGGTGAATATGCTGTTTGACCGCGCGCGCTGGGAAACCGGGTTCGAGAGCCTGTGGGTCCGCCAGTCGCGGCCGTATGCCGGAGACACCTACGGCCTGCACCTGCCGCTGCTGGCCGGGACGGAGGTGGCGATTGGCTTTGAGGATGGTAACCCTGACCGGCCGTATATCGCGGGCGTGCTGCACGACTCGGCGCACGGCGACCACGTCACTATCCGCAATGACAAACGTAACGTCCTGCGCACCCCGGCCAACAACAAAATCCGCCTCGACGATGAGCGCGGGAAAGAACATATCAAGGTCAGCACGGAGTACGGCGGTAAAAGCCAGCTGAACCTGGGGCACCTGGTGGACAGTGACAGGCAGCCGCGCGGCGAAGGCTTTGAGCTGAGAACCGACAGCTGGGGAGCTATCCGGGCACAGAAAGGGATATTTATCAGCGCGGACGGACAGGTGCAGGCTCAGGGGCAGGTGCTGGCGATGGAGCCGGCGGTCAGTTTGCTGAAAGGTGCGGTGAATCAGGTCACGGAATGGGGAAGTATTACGCAAACCCATCACAATGTTGTCCCAGACACCGGCCCATTAAGCGCACTGACCGCAGGCGCCAGCGATCTTAAACAGCCGACATTGCTGATGTCGGCGCCGATGGGGATTGCCGCAGTCACGCCGGAAACGACCCTACTACACAGCGGTAACGGGCTGTATCTGCAGAGCCTGGGAGAGGTCAACATCACCACGGCACAGCGCTGTTCACTGAATGCCAGCCAGGCTATTTCACTGCTGGCGCAACAGGAAGGAATGCGGCTGGTCTCCGCCAAAGGCCCGTTGGTAGTAGAGTCGCACGGCGATATTCTGTCGCTGACCGCGCTAAAAGATATCACCGTCCAGTCAACCCAGGGGCATCTGCAGTTGACGGCTAAAAATGGCATCACCCTGGGTTGCGGCGGCGCATATATCCGTCTTACCCCGCAGGGAGAGGTACAGATCCACGGACCGGGGGTGATTAGCCTTAAGGGGCAGCATGATTTGCAGGGGCCAGTCAGCGAGGCGTTTCCCTTGCCTGAGCTACCGGCATCGGTGTGTAAAGAGTGCCTTAAAAAAGCCCAGGCGCTGGCGCAGGGCTTCGTGCCGCGGGAGGCATAGATGACCAGACAATGGATTGAGGAGGTCGCCGGAACCTGTCGGGCTTTCGGAACGGATTATCTGCATGTCATTATCGATCAGGCGGGGGTGGATTTTTCCGTTATTCCGGCGCTGAATTCGCTATCAGTTGAGTGGCAGTCGCTTTTTCATGGACTTCCGGAAGCATTTATTGTCGATGATGCTCCGCTGGTGGCGCGCTTTACGCTTGATGATCTTGAGCAAATGCGCTGGTTACAGGATATCAGCCAGCAACTTGCCATCCAGGCGCCGCTGCTCCTGTTCTGCGCATATTGGCCCTTTTCGGCGCTAGCGAACTGGCTCACGCAGTGTATGGATATTCTGCAGGAAGGGCGCAGCGGACTTTTACGCTTTTACGATACCCGGGTATTTCCGCTGTTGTTTACGCACATTCTCAGTGACGAGCAGCAAGAGCCATTGATGCGTCCGGCCCTGTTTTGGGCGTGGCAGGATCTTGACGGCCAGGCGAAAGGCATCAAGGGCAGTGGTCTCCCGCCGGAACGCGATGAAAAGGCGCCAAAAATAGAACTCAGCGATCTCCAGCTTGAGCATCTGATGTGTATCAGCGATGTCATCGTCATGTTGTCGCACTGTGCTCCGCCTGCGGGCATGTTTGACTCAAGACAGTCACTGTTTTCGGCCTGTTACCAGGGCATGGTGGAGGCGACACGCCAGGGTCTTCTTCTGGATGACGCTCGTGAAGACTGGGTAATGAAGAAGTGGCTTGCCGACGTAAAAACCAGTGAGAGACCTTCAGAATGAAAAGCCTGGTCTGGCTGAGTACACCCCTCTCTTCATTACCCTCAAACCGACAGGGAGAGTCCAATGAAATCTGCATTAATCAGCCCGCTGCTGGCGGGGCTGCTGCTGTTAACCGGCTGCGCACAGCCTGCCGCACAGGCCGGAGGCGGCGGTGGCGGCACCATTGACGCCATCAACCACACAAAATGGGCGATCAACCACTTCAGTATCAACGGTCAGTCGGGCATCGACATTATAGGTCCGTTTCAGGGGGGCGGTGGCGGCTGCTGCTTCAGCGTGCCCGCCCGCTGGACGCCGGGTATGACGGTGCGCGTTGACTGGGAAAGTGGTGAGGCATCGACTGAAGGTTTTCCTGGATTTGCTGATTCAAAAAAATACAGAGAGTGGAGAGATAATTTAAAACAAAACAACCGTCAGCACAGTAAAACCGTCCCGTTGCCCGACTATAACGGCCAGGATGTGTGCGGCATTACGATGCACTTTTTACCCTGCGATGACGTGAAGGTGACCACCAGCTGTTACACCTACGGCAGTCCGTCGTACCCGATAAAAGAGCCCGTCAGGATGAAGGAGCCGGCCGTCTGTCCGAAGTAGCCCGCCTTTGTTTATTCAGGGTGACATCACCCTCACTTAATCACCCTCAAACCGACAGGGAGAGTCCGATGAAATCTGCATTAATCAGCCCGCTGCTGGCGGGTCTGCTGCTGTTAACCGGCTGCGCGCAGCCTGCCGCACAGGCCGGAGGCGGCGGTGGTGGAACAATAAAAGCCATCAACCACACAAAATGGGCAATTAACCACTTCAGTATCAATGGCCAGTCAGGTATCGATTCAATAGGCCCGTTTCAGGGGGGCGGTGGCGGCTGCTGCTTCAGCGTGCCCGCCCGCTGGACGCCGGGTATGACGGTGCGCGTTGAATGGGAAACCGGGCAGGGTTCATCCGCGGGTTTCCCGGGGTTTGCCGACAGGGCTAAATACAAAGCCTGGATAGCAGACATTGATGCCCAAAAACGCCAGCACAGCCAAACCGTTCCGCTGCCCGACTATAACGGCCAGGATGTGTGCGGCATTACGGTGCACTTTTTACCCTGCGATGACGTGAAGGTGACCACCAGCTGCTGGTCACCGAGAAATGCGAACTATCCGATAAAAGAGCCCGTCAGGATGAAGGAGCCCGCCGTATGTCCGAAATAACCGAAAACCATGCCGCCTGGGTCCCGCCGCCGTTTCCGCCGCAGGGACGTCTGCCGGGCCGGGCGCTGCAGGTTGGGCAGAACTGCCATCAGCAGAACAGCGACGAGCGGCGCTATCACCAGGAACTGTGCCTGGCTGCCGGACGGCGCGTGGAGCCGCCGTGCTGCAAAACGCTGCACATCAGTCTGTTTTTCGACGGTACCGGCAATAACTTAAATCATGACTTTTTTATCGCGAACCCGAAACATCCGACCAATATCGCCCGGCTGTTTCGGGCGACTATTGGAACGGGAACGGCTGGCGGGGTGCCGTCTGACGATCAGAGCAAGCTGTTTGATGATGACGGCGGGGGAGACGGGAAATATTTTAAATTCTATATGCCCGGCGTGGGCACCCCCTTCCCGGAAGTGAATGACCCGGACTATTCCACCATGGGTCTGGTGGGGGCATTTAAGGGGGAGGATCGGATTAACTGGGCGCTGCTGCGCATAATCGATGTGCTGATGTTTAGTGCCACCGAAAAATGGCTGACCACCACAGAGAGTCGTCGTTCACTGAAAGAAATGAGCACCAGCTGGAACCAGCTGGGATTTGGCGGCAGCCATAACCGCTATGAAGAGTTCACTCGTTTGCTGAATGATTTGGCCTCTGATTTGAAGCCCCTGATTATTCAGCCTGAGCCGGGCAAGCCGAAACTGACAGGCATCAAGCTGTATGTCTATGGTTTTTCCCGCGGCGCGGCAGCGGCGCGCACCTTTGTGCGCTGGCTGAGCGAACTGCTGCCCCCGCCGGCAGCGGAGGGTGAAAAACCGCCGCAGTGCCTGCAGACAGGCGGGATGCAGCTGCCCGTCAGCGTGGAGTTTCTCGGGCTGCTGGATACGGTGGCCTCCGTCGGGGTGGCGCATGTGGTGCCGGTTGCCGACGGGCATATGTCCTGGGCAGACGGCACGATGGAGCTGCCGGATGATGAAACCTATGGCGGGCTGATAAAAAAATGTGTTCACCTGGTCTCCGGGCATGAGCAGCGTCTCTGCTTTCCGCTGGACTCAGTGCGCCGGGCAAACGGCAAATACCCGCCCTGTGCCACTGAGGTGGTTTACCCGGGGATGCACTCGGATATTGGTGGAGGATATCCACCGGGGGATCAGGGGAAAGCGAATGGTGAGAATGACAGTTTATTGCTATCTCAGGTAGTTTTAAACGATCTTTATTCTGCGAGCTTCCAGGCTGGGGCCCCTCTGAAAGTACCTGTCGACACGCTGCCTGTTGATCTTAAAAAAGATGCATGGCGTGCTATGCACCCTGATCTCATAAAACAATTTGATACCGATATTCCTTTAGTCAACCGCTTCAACGCCTGGCGCGAACTTACTCTGGGCCAAACCACGCCGAAAACGTTCGATCCCGAAGCAGCCTCTCACTACGAACCACCTGCCGCCGGCGGCAGTCTGGAAACCGTCATTGCTGAGCAGATGGCCTGGATCACCGCCTGGCGCATCGACCGCTATGCCAGAGGCTCGATGCTGAAAACGCCCTTCTATCAGCGCGCCAAGAATACCGAAGCGCTGCCTGCCGCGCGTAAGGCGGCAGAAGAGGTTCGTGATGAAAAACAGGCGGCGGTGCTCAGGGCTCGCCAGAACCAGATAGCAAACCAGCCCCCTGACAGGATGGATGAGCTGGTTTTGCAGCCGGGCGTGAAGGATTTTGACCCAAAGATGGATCAAACCCAGCTGTTCGACGCGGCGAAGGAGTTCGGTAAGGATTACCACGACGGTTACCGTATTCCGGATAACCTGGCGCAGCTGGTGCTGGATACCGTGCTGCAGCCGGTGATTTTCGTTCTCAATACCGATGATGAAGCGCAGGAATACCGGCGCATGAAGCGTGACGGAGAGGCCCGGGTGGCCGTCCTGTTCCCAGAGGCCGGGGAGGCCAGCAACGCGGAACAGCCTGCCGGGCTGGTGAGGGCGCTGTTTGATGACCAGATACATGACTCACGCGCCTGGTTTATGTATGCCGCGCTCGGCACGCGCGAGATGTGGACCGGTTACTTCCGCTACCGGATGATTTACTTCAGCGAGCGCTGCAGTAAACCGCTCTCGCCGCTGGTGCTCGCCGGAGACCTGGTGGGTTTTGCGACCGTGACCGCGGGTGTCGTGCTCAGTTTCCGGCAAAAGCGCCTGACCGGCAAGCTGGCCGGGCTGGCTGCGACAGGCGCCGTGCGCTCGCTGGAGGTGGCGGTGCTGGACAAGATAACCGGGGAAGCGCTGCCGGAGCTGCCCGGAGGGGCGCAGCTGCGGGCATTTACCCACGAGCCGGGAACCGTTGTCGCACAGCAAAAGGCGCGGAAAGCGGAAGAGCAGCTGGCGCGGGGGCAAGCCGCGCTGCCGGCCAGCTGGCTGGAGGACGTTCTGACGACAACGGTCTGAACGCGGATAAGGAGGATCCGATGAATAAAGTCATTCGCAAAGGCGATACCCTGCGGGAGTATGGGGGCAGGGTGCTGATGGGGCATTATCAGTGTTTTGGTCTGGGATTCGCCTGCAAGGGCGACCCGGTCAAGTGTAACAAACACGGTATGACGACCATTGCTGAAGGCAGCGCACGAACCACGATTGATGGCCAGCCGGTTGCGCTGCACGGTCATCGCTGCGCCTGCGGCTGCACGCTGGTCAGCTCTAACCCAGACTGCGGGGTTGATCAGTGAGGCCGGTACCGGAGTATCCCCCGTACGGAGACGCGCGACCGCCTGGTACGGCCAGGTGGCTATCGGCTTCGGCCCTGCTGGTCCTGCTTAGCGGCGGGGTCAGCGCTTTACTTGCCTCGTCAGAAGGGAAAAGCGCCCTGGCCGCCACCGGGATCCTGTTGGCTCTGGTGCTGGCAGGTACCGGCTGGTTGATCCGGCTGCTGTACTACCGCATGAGCGTGCATAACGCCAAGTTCTATGACCAACTGGTGGCATACGAACAACAGCAATGGTGGGCGGAGCATCGGCAGCCGATCGGGTTACAGGAAGGTCTGTTGCTGGGGCCCATGGGCAAAACGACCACTGACTGGCTGCGGGTGCTAAGCCGTCACCAGCGTCCGCCAGAGGAAGAGAACGAGGGCGGCGGCAGGGCGCTGCGAGCGCCATACCTTTCAGTTTCTGAGGCTATCGCCCGCGAAAAACGGCTGGCGGAACTACTGGTGATGGAATGGCAACGACAGCGCAGTGAAAGAACGCTTACGCCGCCGCTGCGTTGCTACTGGCAGGGAACGGAGCTCGCCTGGCAGGCGTTTCGTGCACAGATGACCCTCACTGTTGCGCAGATGACACTACCCTCACGCCCGCATGCCTGGCGTGGGGAGGCCAGCCTCGCGGAGATAGCACACGCTCTGGCGGAAGCTGACCCCCATGACACTGTGCTTATCGCCGGATGTCAGGTGGTTGTCGCCCAGACGGGGGCGGTGCAACCCGCCGGAGAGTCTGCGGTACTGTGGCTCGCCGGACGAGACGGTCCGGTGCACCTGACCAGGGGGGAAACCTATTGCGCAGAAAAAGGGGAGGCCCTGACTGCTGTAGCCGCTCGTGTGCTGGAGCAGAACGAACTGAGCGGCCCCCCGGAAGCCTGTGCGCTGTTTTTTCAGCCGGGGCTGGAAGCGCTGGCGCACAGCGGTTGGGATATCAACCTGTATCGCCAGGATGCCTGTTGGGGAGACATCGGCGAGATGGAAGGCTTGACCGTCCTGTCGCTGGCGGCGATCTACGCCGCGCACTACCAACAACCGTGTGGCTGGCTAGCCCGCGATCCCTTGAATACCCTCGCAATTGGAATTGTAAAACCTGATGGACAACGTCAATAAACCTGCAGCTATCTCTGTGGCGGCTACGGTTATCGTCTGTATTGCTGCGGTCACGCTTCTGGTGCTCCTGGGCGGGCTGGCATGGTGGCTATGGGCGATGGATCGTGCCACGCAGTGGGAAACGCTGCGCCCGCTTATCGCCACGGGCTTTATTATCTGGGGGATGGCACTCAGCCTGCTGGTACTGGGGTTTATGGCCTTTCGACTGCTGATAAAAGATAAGGTTAAGCCTTCAGCAGCGCCTGTGCGGCAACCCACCAGGCCCGCCGGGCGCGAAGCCCTTTATGCCCCGCTGAAAAAGCACCTTCACGCACGTTACCGCCTGCGCTGGCGGCGCAAAGTCCGCCTGCTGCTGGTTACCGGCGACGAGGCAGAAATCGAACAACTGGCGCCTGGTCTGCGTCAGCAGCAGTGGCTTGAAGGTAACCGCACTGTGCTGATTTACGGCGGTAACCTGATCACAGAGCCCGACCAAGAAAAATACGCCGCGCTGCGCAAGCTGCGCCGTGGCCGTCCTCTGGACGGGATTGTGCGGGTGATGCCGTCGTCTCTGACCCTGACGCCGCAGATAAGCGAGAGCGACCTGCACGGGCTGGAAAAAATCAGCGAACTGCTGGGCTATGCCGCCCCGGTCTGGTTATGGAAACTGTGCGACAGTGAGTGGCCGCAGGCTGACCGCGCGGTGCAGGCGGTAGGGGTTAGCTTCCCGTTGCGCGCCACTGAGGACGATGTCGCCCGTCAGCTTGCGCAAATGCTGCCCACGCTGCGGGAGCAGGGGATGCACCAGATCGCGGAGGAGAGCCGCCACGACTTCCTGCTGCGTCTGGGGCAGCAGCTTATCGACGGGGAGATCGCACAATGGCGCCGGCAGCTGGCGCCGTGGCTGACCACCTCGCGGCAGCGGCTTGCGCTGCGAGGCCTGATGTTTAGCCTGCCAGAACCTCGCGCCGTGGATCCGTATCAGGAAGCTGATACCTCGCCTGCGAGCCAGCCTCATCTCCTGACGCTGCCCGCGACCTGGCAGGGGATCGTCGATGACTGCCGCCGTTTACGCGGGCATCACGTGGGAATGGCGTGGGAGCGGGGCCTGGCGTGCGGTCTGCTGGCGATCCTCGGCCTGTGGGCGGCGGGATTGCTGCTCTCCTTTGCCCTCAATTACAGTCAGATTGCTTCGGTAGCGGGAAAAGCCCGCGACCTGGTGGCCCACCCCTCCGTTTCTGACTATCAACTGACGGCCCTCCATGCCCTGCGCAATGAGGCCGGCCGTCTCGTGCACGATGGGCAGAAGGGAGCACCCTGGTATCGGCGCTTTGGTCTGGACCATCATCAGCAACTATTAAACGCCGTCCTACCCTGGTACGGTGTGGCAAATCATCGCCTGATACGTGACCCGGCCAATGCCGCGTTGCAGCAGGCGCTCAACGCGCTGGTCAACTCCGCCCCCAATAGCGACCAACGAGCCAGGCTGGCGAAACCGGGCTATGACCAGCTGAAAGCCTGGCTGATGATGGCTCGTCCGGATAAAGCCGATGGCGCATTTTTCGCGCAGACCATGAAAACGGTCCAGCCGACGCGAATGGGGATCTCGACCGGTCTGTGGCAAAGTCTGGCGCCGGATTTGTGGGCCTTTTATCTCTCCCTGCTGCCCGAGCGGCCAGAGTGGAAGATCATCCCGGATGCGCAACGGGTGAGTCAGAGCCGTCAGGTTCTGTTGCAGCAGCTAGGTCGCCGCAATGCCGAAAGCACCTTATATGAGAACATGCTCAAATCCGTGCGTCGTAATTTTGCCGATGTGTCGCTTGAAGACATGACCAGTGGCACCGACGCGCGCCGGCTGTTTACCACCAATGAAGTGGTCCCGGGGATGTTTACCCGCCAGGCATGGGAAGGCGGCATTCAGCAGGCCATTGATAAGGCAGCCAGCTCGCGCCGGGAGGAAATCGACTGGGTGCTGAGCGATTCGCGCAAAACGATGTCGACAGACCTGTCGCCGGAGGCGCTGAAAGCGCGTCTGACCCGACGCTACTTCACCGATTTCGCCGGCAGCTGGCTGAATTTTCTCAACAGTCTGCGACTCAACCCGGCGACCACCATTGCCGATGTTACCGACCAGCTCACGCTGATAAGCGATGTCCGCCAGTCGCCGCTGATTGCACTGATGAATACCCTTGCCTGGCAGGGGCAGGCGGGGCAACAAAGGGAGGGGCTGTCGGACAGCCTTATTAAATCGGCCAAAGATCTGGTGGGCGGGAAAGACAAGCCGGTCATCGACCAGTCGGCAGCCGGCCCGCAGGGGCCTCTGGATGACACGTTCGGCCCACTGCTCCAGCTGATGGGGAAAAACACGGGCAGCAACGTCATGTCGGCCGATAGCACCCTGAGCCTGCAAACCTATCTGACCCGTATCACCCGCGTGCGCCTGCGCCTGCAGCAGGTTGCGAATGCCTCCGATCCGCAGGAAATGATGCAGGTCCTGGCGCAGACCGTCTTCCAGGGGAAAAGCGTCGACCTGACCGACACGCAACAGTACGGTAGCCTGATTTCGGCAAGCCTTGGCGAAGAGTGGAGTGGCTTCGGTAATACTCTGTTTGTGCAGCCGCTGACTCAGGCCTGGGAAACCGTGCTTCTGCCATCGGCGACCAGTCTGAATGATAAATGGCGCCGTTCGGTGGTCGCCAACTGGCACACCGCCTTTGACGGACGCTTTCCGTTTGCCGCCAGCAAAAGCGACGCCTCCCTGCCGATGCTGGCTGAGTTTGTGCGCAAAGACAGCGGGCGAATCGAACGTTTTCTCACGACGGAGCTGAACGGTGTCCTGCATAAAGAAGGCAGTCACTGGGTGCCGGATAAGGTCAACAGTCACGGCCTGGTCTTTAATCCGGCCTTTCTGCGCGCGATCAACCAGCTAAGCCAGCTGTCCGACATTCTTTTCACCGACGGCAGCCAGGGGATCAGCTTTGAGTTACAGGCCAGGCCTGCCCCGGAGGTTGTCGAGACACAGCTGACGATAGACGGCCAAAAGCTGCGCTATTTCAATCAGATGGCCGACTGGCAGACTTTCCGCTGGCCGGGGGAGACGTATAAACCCGGCACTCTGCTGACCTGGACCACCGTCAATGCGGGCACGCGTCTGTTCGGTGACTACAGCGGTACCTGGGGCTTTATTCGCTGGCTGGAGCAGGGTAAACGCCATCCGCTGGATCGCAGCCAGTGGATGATGAGCTTCACCGCCCCGGATGGCCGCACCCTGCAGTGGGTATTGCGCTCCCAGCTTGGGAGCGGCCCGTTGGCGCTTCTGGCGCTGCGCGGATTGACCCTGCCGGATCAGATTTTCACTGTCGATGCGGCTGAGAGCGCACAGGCCCTGACGACGGGGTTAGGGAATAGTGACATGGATGAGATGGAATTATGAGTATTTTACAAAATTTGGTTGCCGCCAGTCAGTTGGATGAAAGCGTACTGCGCCAGCAGGCCCGGTCACGTCAGGCGCAGTGGCAATCCTGGCTTTCGCCAATCAGTGATAGCCAGCCCACCGGGAGCGATCCGGGCTATGACGATGATTTTCAGCGTATCCGCGAGGAGGTCAATAAGATCTCCGGTGTCGATACCGTACTGATTTGCCAGCTGGCAGAAAAACTGCTGACTCAGACCTGCAAGGATCTGCGCGTGATCACCTTTTACGTGTGGGCGCGTCTGCAGCAGGATGGCGAAACCGGTCTGGCGGAGGGCGTTACGCTGCTGGCGGCAATGCTTGAGCGGTTTGGGGCTATGCTCCATCCCCAGCGTGAACGTAGCTGTAAATCAGCGCTGGAATGGCTTGGCAGTCGCCGGATGTCGGACAGCCTGTCTCTTTATCCGGAAGTCGACATGACCACTATGCAGGTCATTATCGGGGCGTTATTGCTGGCGGAAGCCACTTTTTCCGGCTTGGCTGAAGCATCTCGCCCCGATCTTTCCGGGCTATATCAGATACTGGAGAACCGCCTGGTGCAAAGCGGCGGAGCCCACAGTCTGGTGCCGCAGACCAGCCGCGAAGAACACGATCTGCTACCCCAACATACGGACACCGCACCGGTAATGCATACCGTCACGTCAGGTCGTGATTTGCTCGATCAGGCTAAGGTGCTGGCGAAATATCTGCGTGAGTGTCCCGGCGGATGGCTGGCAGGTCATCATCTGATGAAGAGTGTGCGTTGGGATACGTTAACGGAGTTACCGCCGCTGGATGCCTCCGGCCGGACACGGCTATTGCCTCCCAAGCCTGAGAGTAAAGCCCATCTTAAGCGTTTGTATTTACAGAAAAGCTGGTCGGAACTGCTGGAGCATACGGACACGCTGTTGGCGCAAGGCGTCAACCATCTGTGGCTGGATGTGCAGTGGTACGCCTGGCAGGCGTTGCTGAAACTGGATGCTGACAGTGTACGGGCCGATATCCTGTGCCGGGATATGAAAGGGCTGCTGGCTCGTCTGCCGGGGCTGGAAACCCTGGCGTTTAACGATGGTACGCCATTCGCCGATGAAGTGACGCTCAACTGGCTTAACGAACGTGTCCTGGATGAGATGGCCGGATGGCAAGATGAGCCGGTAATGGCGGCGACCAGCGCTGATGAGGTGCTGTCGCTGGAGCCAGAAGTGCTCACCCGCGCGGACGATGAAGGTATTGAGTCGGCGCTGAACTGGTTACAGGCGCAGCCGGGCTATACCACCAGCCGCAATCGGTGGCTGATGCGCTTACTGATGGCGCGGGTCAGCGAGCAGTACGGAAAAAATGAAATGGCGCTGCATCTGCTGGCGGAACTCGACAGCCGCGCCCGGGAAATGACGCTCGAACAATGGAAGCCGGAGCTTATCTTTGAGGTCAAAGCCCGCCGACTCCGGCTGCTCAGAGGCAAGGCCGGGCGCAGTGAGGCAGAAAAAAATCGCTTGCTGCCAGAAATGGAGTCATTGCTTGCCGGGCTCATCGCTCTGGATCCTGCTCGCGCCGCGGTGCTGTGCGCATAATTCACGCATCATTCACATTGCACTCCCTGCACCTGCGGTTCTCTGCATATCTGAAAGCTATTACTCATACTGGTGATTTATGGACGATTTAACCTTGCGTTATTACGACGCTGAAATGCGCTACCTGCTGGAAGCGGGTGAAGAGTTTGCCCGCGCTCATCCTGAGCAGGCGGCAATGCTCAATCTCGACAAAGCGGGCGCCCGCGACCCCTTTGTCGAGCGCCTGTTTGAAGGTTTTGCCTTCCTGATGGGCCGCATGCGCGAGAAACTCGATGACGATCTGCCTGAGCTGACCGAAGGCGTGGTCAGTCTGCTGTGGCCACATTATTTACGTACCATTCCCTCGATGTCGGTCGTGGAGTTCACCCCCGACTGGCCGGAAATGAAAGAGCCGATGACGATGGCCAAAGGCTTTGAAGTGCTTTCCCGGCCGATCGGTGAAAAGGGCACGCGCTGCCGGTACACCACCACCAAAGCGATCGCTCTGCAGCCGTTATCCCTGGAACGCGTCCAGCTGGCCACCGATACGGATGGCCGGTCGGTGATCACGCTGCGCTTTACCTGCAGCCAGCTGACGGACTGGCGCCGGGTCGATCTCAGTCATATCCCGCTGTACTGCAACGCCGATGCGCCGCTGGCCTGCGCCATGCACGAGGCCTTTACCCTCAATGTGGCCCGGATGTGGCTGCGCATGCCCGATGAGGTGGACAGAAGGCCGCTGGACGGGTATTTCAGCGCGCTGGGATTTGGCGAGGATGACGGCCTCTGGCCTGAAGATGGCCGCAGTTTTCGCGGTTACCAGCTGCTGCTGGAGTATTTTACCTTCCGCGAAAAGTTCATGTTCATCGATCTGCGCGGGCTGGAGACGGTGGCTTTTCCGGCCGGACTGGCGTGGTTTGAAATCGACGTCGTGCTGGCGGAACGCTGGGAACATGACTTCCGCTTCAGCGAAAAGCAGCTGCGCCTGCACTGCGTGCCAGTGATCAACCTGTTTCCGCTGGAGTCCGATCCGCTGACCATCAATTCCCTGCAGACCGAATACCCGCTGCGCCCGATGCGCGTGCAGGACGGCCACACCGAAATTTACACCGTCGATTCCGTGATCTCCTCACACCAGCAGGTTTACGCGCCGTTCTCAAGTTTTCGCCACAAAGGCGGAATGATGCGTCATGACGCGGCGGACTATTACTATCATACCCGGGTGCGCCGTGGCCCCTCCGGGCTGTACAACACCTGGCTTATCGTCGGCGGAGAAGCCTTTGATAATCATACCGTACCGGAAGATGAAAGCCTGTCGCTGACCCTCACCGGAACCAACGGCCAGCTGCCGCGTCGCGCGCTGCAGAGCACCGTGCTCGATACGGTGATGAAAACCACTTCCGCCAGTATTGCAGTGCGTAACCTCTGCGCGCCGACGCTGCCGTGCTATCCCCCCGCCCAGGACCGTTTTCACTGGCGGGTGCTGAGCCATCTGGGCAGCAGTTTTCTTTCCCTGATGGATAACGCGGAGGTCCTGCGCGGCACCCTGGCGCTGTATGAATGGACCGACAGCGAGATGAATCGTCGGCGTCTGGAAGCCATCCTCGACGTGAAGCACCGCGCAACAGAGTGCTTTGCACAGGGCCATCTGGTGCGCGGTGTGCAGATTGAAGTCACCCTCGACAGTCACGGCTTTGCCGGACGAGGCGATATATGCCTGTTTGGCGAGATGCTTAGCCGCTTCTTCGCGCTCTACACCGACATCTACTTGTTCAACCGCCTGATTATCATTCTGCAACCAACCGGAGAACGACTGGAATGGGAAGAGAAGCACAGCCGCCGCATTCCCGGCTGACCCCGCGACTGGAGGCCGACCTGCCGCGGATCAATTTTTACCGCTTCTGCCAGCTTCTGGAAAAACGGCGTCCCGGCCAACCGCTGATGGGGGGAACCAGCCATCCGGCTGACGATCCGGTGCGTTTTTACCCGCATCCGGGAATGGGATTTCCCGCCAGCGAACTGAAAGCCGTGGAATACGATGAGGCCGATGACAGCAGGCCGCCGGTCATTCGCACCACCTTTATGGGGTTGTACGGTGTCGATTCGCCGCTCCCGACGGCATATCTCGATGATATCGCCCAGCACAGGGAAGGGCATGAAGCGCTGCAGGGCTTACTGGATATCTTCAGCCACCGGATCATGACGCAGTTTTACCGCATCTGGCGGAAATACTCCTGGCCCGCCACCTTTGAGCCCGGCGGCACCGATCGTCTCTCGCAGTCGCTACTGGGCCTGGCGGGGCTGGGCATCCCCGGCACGACGCAGCATATCGCCTCGCCGGCGTCGCGCTTTCTGGCGCTAACCGGCGTGCTGCGTCAGCCGGGCAAAACCCAGCAGGGGATCCAGGCGCTGGTCACCCTGCTGGCCCCGGAGACCACCGTCAGGGTGAGCCCGTACAGCCTGCGTCCGGTGGCGATCAGCCAGCCGCTGGGGTTTTACGGCGATGACGACTTCTTCCTGGACGGCAATACGCCGCTGGGTGACGAAGCGATGGATGCCAGCAGCCAGCTCCTCGTCGCCCTTACCACCGACAATCCCGCGGAGGCGCAGGGCTGGAAGCCTGACGGCCCGCTGTTTCGGGACTTTCTCATCCTGCTGCGGGTATACCTCGGCTGGCGATTCCGGGCCAACATCACCCTGACCGCGCCGACCCGACTGCTGGCTGTCCCGCCGCTGGGGGACGAGCCGTTCTGGCTCGGTATGAACGGCGTGTTGGGCGTGGGTGAGGGCGAGAGTGAGGACGATATTCCTCAGACCTTTACCACCGAGCTGGGTACCTATACGGGCCTGCAGCCTGCCACCTTTCTACAAGGAAACCGACGTGTTACGTATAAGTTTGACTAAAACCGCCTGTCTGCTGCCCCTGCTTGCGCTTTGCCTGAGCGGATGCGGACTCACCCAGCGCGTCTCGGAGGGAACAAAGTCTGCCTTCAACGCCGTTTTTTATAAGAAAATTAATACGCTGCATCTGGACTTTACCGCGCGCGAAGCGCTCAACACCGATGCCAGAGAGAATCACTCGCTCTCTGAACCGGTGGTGGTGCGCATCTATCAGCTTAAAGATCGCCAGACCTTTGACCGGCTGGTTTACCAGCAGCTGCTGGAGGAGGGGGATATTCTGCTCGCCGCCGATCTCCTCGCCAGTCGCGATGTGGTGATCGGTCCCGGAGGGGACGCCAGTCTGAATATGCCGCTGGAAGCGGAGGCGACGTTCGTGGCGGTTGTCGGCCTGTTCCGCCATCCGGACACACAAAGAAATACCTGGAAGCAGGTGCTGGCGCGTGAGGAATTGGATCCGGACAAGCCGCGCATTTTCGCCGCCGAACACAACCAGCTACGGCTCAGGCCTGAAGCGGCGAAGTAACGTAAAAAAAACAAACATTTGCGGCGGGGCCATCGCGCCAGTTCGCCCTCAATCTTCGTAACCAGCGAACGGGCGATAACCATCTTCATCCAGCCCAACCGGTTTCATCACAGCACAGGGGGATAACGTGACAGCGAGGGAACGTTTTTTTAAGAAACTGCAGCAACAGCAAAATCCGCGGCGGACAGCGGCCCTCGACGGGTCGGCCGCCGCGGATATCGCCAGGTTTCGTCAGCAGATGGCGGCGCTGGCACAGCAGATAAGTCAGTGGTTTGATGGAACCGGTATTGAGGTGGTGATTTCGACCCGCCATCTCCACGACCTGAGTACCCTTGGCTACAGCCTCAACAGCGGCATCTGCCGCTACGATATCCCGGCCATTCGTCTGCAAAACGGCGAGCGCAGCGTCAATATCGTGCCGCAGCAGCTGTTGGATGGCGTGGAAATGGGGATCGTGACCCTGAGTCTTGAGGCGCCCGACGGCGCGGGATCCCGGGAGGTGTTTTATCTGAGCCTGGCCCCGGAGGAGGGCTGGATGATCCGCAAGGCGCACCAGTCCCCGGAAGCGCGGCTTATGCTTACCGAAGATCGCTTTTTTATGGCGGTCGATAGCCTGGCCTGATGATCCCTGACAGGCGATGACGTTCCCGCGGCGGCGGTGCAAAGCGCGCATCGCCGCCCTGGGGTATCAGGCGCCAAACGCTCCGTCGATGGTGTGCATGGCGCCAGTGACAAACGACGCCTCCGGACCGGCCAGCCACGCCACCATTCCCGCCACCTCTTCCGGACGGCCATGGCGCTTAATGGCCATAAAGCTGTGCATCAGCTCTTTCATCGGGCCGTTCTCCGGGTTGGCGTCGGTATCAATTGGGCCGGGCTGGACGACGTTGACCGTGATGCCGCGCGGGCCAAAATCCCGCGCCAGGCCGCGCGCCAGCCCCTGCAGGGCCGATTTGCTGAGCGCATAGGCCGCCATTCCCGGCACTGGCATGCGATCGCCATTGACCGAGCCGATGACAATAATGCGCCCGCCTTCCGGCATGCGGCGCGCCGCTTCGACGGAGGCATGGTAGGGGGCGTGAATATTGATGCGGAACAGGCGATCGATGGCATCGCTGTCCTGCTCGAGAGCGTCACCGAAAAGCGCGATCCCGGCATTGACCACTAACACGTCCAGCGGGCCGCTGTCGCGGACCAGGCTTATCACCGCATCGCGATCGGCGCTGTCCGCCTGCACCGCCGTGCTGCCGGTCTCTGCCGCCAGCCGCTCGGCCGCTTCCGGCGAACCGGAATAGCTAAACACCACCGACGCGCCATCGGCGACAAAACGCCTGACGATCGCCGCGCCAATTCCCCGACTCCCGCCTAAAACCAGCACTGATTTGTTGTGAAACGCTGTCATATCCCGCACCTCATGATATTGTAGTGATGATTACAATATGCTGCGGCTAAACAGGCTGTCAAGGATTAATATAGTGACCACTACAAAACCAGGGCGTACTCCGGGACGTCCCCGCCAGTTTGATGCGGAACAGGCCATTGAAACGGCGCAACGCCTCTTCCACGCGCGAGGATACGACGCGGTGAGCGTGGCCGATCTGACCCAGGCTTTCGGCATCAACCCCCCGAGCTTTTATGCCGCTTTTGGCAGCAAGCTCGGGCTGTATACCCGCGTCCTGCAGCGCTACAGCCAGACCGGGGCCATTCCCATCGATGCCCTGCTGCGAGACGACCAGCCGGTGGCGGCGTCGCTCATCGCCGTACTGCAGGAGGCGGCTCGCCGCTATGTGGCCGATCCGGCCGCCGCCGGCTGCCTGGTGCTGGAGGGGGTACATTGTCAGGATGCTGATGCCCGGGTGGCGGCAGGCGAATGGCATGCTGCGGCAAGAGCCAAAATCCAGCAGTATATTGCCCGCCATCGCCCGCAGGACGCGCTGCGGGTGACTGACTATATGGATACGCTGATGCTTGGCCTGTCGGCGAAAGCGCGGGAAGGGGATAGTCTGCCGCGTCTTCTGGAGACCGTGCGGCTGGCAGGCCTGGCGCTGGAGCGCATCCTGCCAGCCTGAGTCGTCAGATGGTTTGTCCGCCCGACACCTCGATCCGCTGGGCGGTTACCCAGCGGTTATCGTCGCGTAGCAGGCTGGCGATCATCGGCCCAATATCCTCGGGAACGCCCACCCGTCCCAGCGCCGTCATGGCGGCAAACTGCGCGTTTACCTCTGCGTCGTCCCGCACCAGCCCACCGCCAAAATCGGTGGCGATAGCGCCGGGGGCGATGGTATTGACGGTGATGCCGCGCCCGCCCAGCTCGCGGGCCATGTACACGCTCAGCATCTCCACAGCCGCTTTGGCGGCGGCGTAGGCGGAGAAGCCAGGATAGGATACGCGGGTCAGCCCGGAGGAAAAGTTAACGATCCGCCCGCCGTCTGCCAGCAGCGGCAGCAGGGTTTGTACGAGGAAAAATACCCCTTTAACGTGGACGTTAAACAGCCCGTCGAACTGCGCTTCGCGCGTTTCGGCCAGCGGGGCGAATTCGCCGTGCCCTGCGTTATTGATCAGGTGGTCGAAAGTGGCCCGCCCCCAGACGCTGGCCAGCGCGCTGCCGAGGCTGTCGGCGAAGGCCGGGAAGCTGGCGGTTTGCGCCATATCCAGCGGCAGGGCGATGGCCTTGCGGCCCAGGGCGCGGATGTCGGCGACCACCGCTTCCGCCTGTTCGAGACTGCCGCGGTAGGTGACGATGACATCCCCACCCTGGCGGGCGATATCCAGTGCGGTCTGACGGCCAAGGCCGCGGTTGGCGCCGGTAATAAGTGCAATTTTAGTCATGTTCGGTCCTCTCTGGTGTGTGGAGTCCTTACAATAGGGGAGGCTCACCGGGCCGGGTTGCCCAATCCTTGTTATTTTTTGCCCATTTCTCTCCGTTCGCTCCCTTTTGCCGGGAAATAGCGCATACTCAGGCTTTAAAACTTGCCTGAAAGGATCTTATGCGCAACGCCCTGTTCGATCTCTGCCGCCGGTTTGCCGATGCTCATGTCGATAGCAGCGGGGTGGCAGTTACCCCGGTTCCCGGTATTACTCTGGTGCGGGCCCTGCATCCTGGTGACCTGCAGGCGGCTATCGCCAGGCCGCTGGTGGCCATGCTGCTCCAGGGGCGTAAGAGCGTGACCACCGGCCTGGCAAGCTTTGACTATGGTCCGGGCGAGGCGATGGTGATTGCCGCGGATGTTCCCACTACCAGCCAGATCACCGAGGCCAGTCAGCGTTTTCCCTATTACGCGCTGGTGCTGGAGCTGGACCTGGCTATCCTGCGCGAGCTGCAGGAGGCCGGGCCGTCAGGGCCGGATGAGGCGCCCCGCGTTGGTATCGAACCGATGAACGCCGATGTGACGGATGCCGCTTACCGGCTGGCAAGGCTGTTTGATCAACCGGGGGCGCTGGCGGTGCTGGGGGAAGGTCTGCGGCGGGAGCTGCATTACTGGCTGTTGCAGAGTGTCCATGGGCCGGCCATCCGGGCGCTGGGCGCCGTAGACAGCCATTCGGCGCGGATCCGCCGGGCGGTGGCGATGCTGCGCCGGGATTTTATGCAGCCAGTCAGCGTCGACGCGCTGGCCGACGCCGCCGGGATGAGCGTCTCTGTCTTTCACCGTCATTTCCGCGCCATGACCACGCTGTCGCCGCTGCAGTTTCAGAAGCAGTTACGCCTGATCCACGCCCGCCGCCTGATGCTGGCGGAAGGGATGAGTATTGCGCAGGCTGCCGGGGAGGTGGGCTATATCAGCGTGTCGCAGTTCACCCGGGAATACGCTCGCCTGTATGGCGCGCCGCCGGGCCGCGATCGTCGACGGGAAAAAATGAGCGCCTGACCTGGCGCGCGGGCTGCCGGCAGCTCATCCCTGAGCCTGACGCCGGTGCTTTAGTCCGCGATTTTCGCCGTGATATGCACTTTGTTGCCCATTCGCGCTTCAGTGATGCGATAGGTAGTCGCGCCCTCGCGGGCGGCCTGCTGGCGGATTTTGCTCTCCGCATGGTCCAGGGTATCGCCGGTGGCGGTGATGGTTCTGGCATTTGCCGCCAGGGGCAGCAGACAACTCAATACGATCAGTGGAATTAACTTGTTCATCGTCATTCTGTCCTGTGAGAGAAAATCAGCGCGCGGTCTGCAGCCAGCCGGCAATGTCCTGGGTCGGCAGCTGGTGGCGGGCATTCCAGGTGTCGCCCATCGGCCACCACACGCCATCCCCCCGGGCGAAGGCGGCGCGATAGCGCAGCATGGCGTCATCCGGGTTTGTCCGCAGCTGCTCCAGCAGGGCGGGCAGGGTGTGGACGGCTTTGCTGAACGTCTGCTGCGTTACGCGCTCCACGGTATCCGCCAACTGCCGGTAAGAGGTCGTTTCGCCGGCAACAAACACCACCTCGTTGACGATCCGCGGCTGATGCAGATAAATCGCCGTGGTCAGGCGGCCAATATCCGCCGGTGAGGTGACGGTCACCTGGGTATCCCAGCTGCCAAGGGCGTGAAGGGTTCGGTTGGATAAATTCACTACATCGAAGTCTGGTTCGAAGAGAAAGCTGGTAAACATCCCGGTGGAGACAATGACCCACTCCGTGGCCCGCTGCGCGCGCAGCAGGGTCCGGACATCGTACTGCTCGTCCCAGACCGGCTGACCGCTGCCTTTGCCTACCACATCGTAATTGACGCCAAACTGCCAGGGAAAATAGCGGGGTACCCCGGCCGCCAGCACCGCGCGGGTAATTTTCAGCTGTGTCCCCGGACCGGCGACAAACCCCATGCAGTTAATCACGGTGGTGAATCCGCGAAACTGATCGGCCAGCGTCTCCATGGCGCTACCGGCGATGTCTACGGCGAGGAAGGTGGCTCCGGCGTCGGCCAGCGCCTGATGGTTTGCCGACCGCAGCTGGCCGGCTTCATCCCAGGCCGCCGGCGAGACGATGACCGAGACCGTGCCCTGGCGCTCGATTACCGCAGGCACCAGCGCATCAAGAACGGCGGCGCCCAGTTGTCCCGCTCCCAGCACCAATACCTTTTCCGCATGATTAAAATTATCAGTTTTCATTTTAACTCCTTGCTCAGTTAAGCCTTGTGTTGACGGGCTACAGGCTCAGTGTAGGGGGACGGTCGACATTCGATAAGTACAGCGTTTCGGGTTAGACTGTTCGTAATATTGGGATAATGAGCGCCGGGGGGGGGAGGTAACGAAATGGACAAACTGGATGCCATGCAGGTCTATGTTGCGGTCGTGGATGCCCACAGCTTCGCCCGCGCGGCGGAGGTGCTCGGGCAGCCGCGCTCCACGGTATCGCGGGTGGTGAAGGAGCTGGAAGCCTGGCTCGGGGCGCAGCTTCTCCAGCGCACCACCCGCAAGCTCAGCGTGACGGCGGAGGGTCGCCGGTATTATGAGGAGTGTAAAAGGCTGCTGGCCGAGATGGCGGCGATGGAAGCCTCCTTTCCCGGGCGCTCGGCTCAGCCCGCCGGGCGGTTCAAGGTAGGGATGCCGCAATCCCTTGCCCGCCACTGCATTCTGCCGAGGATCGGCGAGTTTTTGCAGCAGTATCCCGACCTGGAGCTGATCCTCTGCTCAAGCGACAACGTGGAAGATATTATTCAGGAGGGATTCGACTGCGTGATCCGTACCGGGCGGATCGAAGATTCCACCACCCTGGTGGCGCGTCCTCTGGCCCGCTACCGCTGGATGGTCCTCGCCTCGCCGGCCTGGCTCGCGGCCCACGGCCGGCCGCAGAGCATCGACGAACTGCACCAGCATCGGGCGGTGGGCTACCTGAATCACCGTACCGGGCGGACCATCGACTGGCTTTTCTCCCTCGATGAAGGCGACTGCGCGATCCGCATGCGGGAGACGCTGGTGGTCGACGATACCGATGCCTACATTCAGGCCGGCATTCAGGGGCTGGGCCTGATCCGCGTCGCCAGCTATCTGGCGCAACCTTATCTGCAGAGCGGGGCGCTGGTCGCCTGTCTGGAGCAGGCCGCTTCTGATCTTCCCTTGTCGCTGGTCTATCCGCAAAACCGCTATCTGCCGCCGGCGGTGCGCGCGTTTTATGACTGGAGCAGGCGTGTGCTGCAACCCCCGCACAGCGAGGCCTATGCCGGGGCATCGGCCCGGTTATTGGCCGCGCATGGCCTGTTTTAACTTCGTCACCAGCCAGTTCAGCGCCGGATCCTGCGCCCGCCGTTTGTGCCGCAAAATGCACAGCGTAAATTCCGGATACGCTACCGGCGGAGCGTCCGCGCGCAGCGCATACTGCGCCTGCCAGCGCTGCGCCAGCCCCTGCGGGACGGTGGCGAACAGCGGCAGGGTGGTCAGCAGCAGGGGAAAGGTGGAGAAATTCTGCGTGGCAAAGCGCACGCGCCGCGCGAGCCCCTGGCTGGCGAGCTGGCGGTCAATTTCACCGTGGCCGGTTTCGCGATAGGCCACCATCACATGTTCCCAGGCGACAAAGTCGCTCACCGACAGCGGACCGCGGCAGGGGATCTGCTGCGGCGACCACAGGGTGGTGACTCCCATGGACATCACCGGCTCGCTGACGATCTCCCCACGGCTCTGTTTGTTGACAGACACCGCGACATCAATGCGCTCCTCCTCCAGCAACTGGCGAACCTGGAAGGGGTCGGCGGCTATCGACTGCAGTGAGACTCCGGGCGCCTCCTGCATCAGCCCGGGTAACAGCGGGGGCATCAGCCAGTGTTCGCTCCAGTCGCTGAGGCCGATGCGAAAAAGCTGCTGCGCGCGCGCCGGGACGAACTCTCCGGCGCCAAACATCGCCGAATGTAGGTTTTCCATCAGCGGCTGCAGGTCGGTCATCAGCGCTTGCGCCCGCGGCGTCGGCAGCATGCCTCTGGCGCTGCGCACGAACAGCGGGTCGTCAAACATCTCTCGCAGCCGTTTCAGCGCCCCGCTGATAGCCGGCTGGCCAAGATGCAGCACCTCTGCGGTGCGGGTGACGCTCCCTTCGCGGTACAGCACCATCAAGACTGTCAACAGATTCAGATCGATACGACTAAAATCATTTTCAATGATTTTGTTCATTATGATAATCAATTTGAATGTGGGTTATCCCGGCAGCATAGTGAATATCACCCCGATAAATCAACCAGCGCAATGCGCGCGGAGGGAGTGATGCAAACTTACCAGACAGGCGATAGCCTGATTTTCAAAGTGCCGGAGCGCGAGATTTCCCTGCAGCCGGCAGCGCTCTATCCAGAGGCGTTCCCGGTAGCGGAGGCGGAGGCCGTTATTCAGCCGATTGCGCTGTCAATCCACAGCTGGGTGGTGCAGACCCCCCACGATCTGATTGTTATCGATACCGCCACCGGCAATGGTCGGGAGCGCGGCGGCAATCCGCTCTATCATCAACTTAACACGCCGTATCTGGAGAATCTCCGCGCCGCAGGAGTGAACCCGGAGGACGTGACCCTGGTGCTACTGACTCACCTGCATACCGACCATGTCGGATGGAATACCGTCTGGCAGGACGATCGCTGGGTGCCGCTGTTTCCCAACGCCCGCTATCTGTGCTCGGCAAAAGAGCTGTCGCGGGTGAAAAACAGCGAACGCTACCGGGCGCTGTGGCTTGACAGCCTGCTGCCGGTGATTGAGGCCGGCCAGCTGGAGACCGTCGATGTGGCGACCCGGCCGCGGGTCGGCGGACGGATCGACTTTATTCCCACCCCCGGCCACAGTCCGGACCATGCCGCGCTGGTCCTCGCCGCCGGAGATGACTACGCCTGTTTCTCCGGCGATCTTCTGCATTCCCCGATCCAGTTTGCCCATCCGCAGTGGAATTCAGCGTTCTGCGGCGATCCCCGGCAGGCGGAAGTCTCGCGACGGGAGATGATGGCGTGGGGGGCAAGCCATCATGCTCAATGGTTCACCGGGCATTTTGCCGGGCCTTCCTGCGGCTGGCTGGAGAAGGATAAGCAAGGTGACTATCGCTGGCGAGAGGCCGGGAAACAGGCTGCAGATAAGGGGAACAGTGATGAATAATGCGCAAACCGTGTTGGTTTTTGGCGCCACCGGTCAGCAGGGCGGCTCGGTGGCGCGGGCGCTGCTGCACCGCGGCTGGCGGGTTCGGGCGCTGGTCAGGGATCCTTTCTCCGCCGGGGCCGCTGCGCTGGCGGCGCGGGGAGCCGAGCTGGTCGTGGGAACCTTTGAAGACCGGGCGGCAATGCGGTCGGCGATGGCCGGGGTCGACGGCGTCTTCAGCGTCCAGCCCAGTTCGCCGGGAGGGACGGTGACCGATGAGCAGGAGGTACGCTACGGGATAACCATCGCCGATCTCGCCGTCGAGTGCGGGGTGAAGCATCTGGTGTACAGCTCCGGCAGCGCGACGGGGGAGACGCCGACCGGCGTAGCGCATTATGACACCAAAGCGGAAATTGAACGGCATATTCGCCGCCTGCCGCTGGCGGCGACCATCGTGCGGCCCGCCACCTTTATGGAGCTGCTGGTGATGCCCGGTTTTGGCCTTGATGAAGGTCGTTTTCAATTTTTTATGCTGCCGGAGGGGAGAATGCAGGTGCTGGCGGTGGAGGATATCGGCCATCTTGTCGCGGCGGTTTTTGCCGCGCCGGCGCGGTTTGCCGGCAAGACGTTCGAGATCGCCAGCGACAGCGTGACCGGCCGTCAGCTGGAGGGGTTATTCTCCGCGGCGGCGGGACGGCCGATCCCCTATTCGCGATTTTCCGACGAGGTGCTGGCCGCCAGTCCTTTTCTGCATAAGCTGACCAGGCTGGTGGACGACGGGCGGCTGGCGGGGCACGCCGACCTCGACGCCCTGCGCCAGCTGCACCCGCAGCTGCACACCTTCGCCGGCTGGCTGGCAGGCCCCGGCCGTCCCGCCTTCGAGCGGGCGCTGACCAGCGCGGCCAGCTGGGCGTTTGATCGTTAAAGGCTGGCGTTCTGGTCACCCGCCAGGCGCGCTGTCTCGTCGGTGACCAGCCGCCGCTAGCCGGCAGTCAGGATCGCGTCGGCCAGCACCGCTAAAATCCGCTCTGCGCGCGGGGCATGGGACGGTTGCTCCCGCAGCCAGGCAAGCGCGGCGATCAGATCGAACAGTTCGTCTCCGCTGAGATCTGGTCGTGCCTGCCCGGCCTGCTGCGCGCGGGTCAGTAGCGACGTACCGGCGGCGCGCAGGGCAACGCAGGCGCTGTGCAGGGCGGATTCAGGATCGTCGATGGCGCTCATCAGCGGGGCGATGATCCCGCGATGCTGATGGGTAAACGCCACGCTCTCGGCCAGCCACTCCAGCAGCGCCGCGGCAGGATCGGCGGCGCGCAGAAGCGACTCAGCCCGGGCGGTTAGCGCCGCAAAGCGGCTGCGGAGCAGGGCTTCCAGCAGGCTGTCGCGGTTGGGAAAGTGGCGGTAGAGGGTTCCCATTCCGACGCCCGCCCGGCGGGCGATATCGCGCAGCGAGGCCTCGGCGCCTTGCTCCACAAACACTTCCCGGGCCACGTCGATCAACAGATCATAATTTTTTCTGGCATCAGCTCTCATTGGCGTTCCTTGACAATCGGAGCACTGCTCCATATATTCGGAACAGTGCTCCGTTAAATATAACGCATTTCCATATGAGGAGAAAGCGATGTCGACGCAGATGATGAAGGCTGTTCAACAGCACGCCTTTGGCGGGCCGGAAGTCCTGAGCTATGAGGATGCGCCCATGCCGGTGCTGCAGGCCGGTGAAGTACTGGTACAGGTGCACGCGGTGGGCGTGAACCCGCCGGACAGCTATCTGCGCGATGGCTATCAACAGCTGCCCCCGGAGTGGCGGCCCGAGGTCCGCTTTCCCTTGATCCTCGGGACCGATCTCTCCGGGGTGGTGGTGGCGCGGGCGGATGACGTCCGGGAGGTGGCGGTCGGCGACGAAGTGTATGCTATGGCGCGTTTTCCCGAAGGGGCGGCAGGGGGCAGCCGCGCTTACGCCGAGTACGTTAGCGTGCCGGTCAGCGACCTCGCTCGCAAACCCCTAACCCTGAGCCATCAGCAGGCTGCCGCGGTGCCGATGTCGCTCCTGACCGCCTGGCAGTTCATGATCGATCCCGGGCATGAGGTGGCGAATCCGCTGCAGCCGGGGCCGCATCGGCCGGTGCCGCTGGCGGGTAAACGCGTCCTGGTCAACGGCGCGGCAGGGGGAGTCGGTCATTTCGCCGTGCAGTTGGCGAAGTGGCAGGGCGCCGAGGTGATTGCCGTCGCCGCGGGCCGCCATGAAGCCTTTTTACGTCAGCTCGGCGCGGATAGCGTTATCGACTATACAACCACCGCAGTGGAAGAGACGGTGCGTGACCTGGACCTGGTCATTGATGCGCCGGGCGGGCCGGCCAGCGGCCGTTTTTTGCGTACCCTGCGACCCGGCGGCGCGCTGTACCCGATCTTTCCGCTCGGCTTTGCCGGGGCGGAAGAGGCGCGACAGCGCGGAGTGACGGTCTCAACCACCCAGGTACGCTCCAGCGGCGCGCAGCTCGCCCGGCTTGCCGACCTGCTGGACGCCGGGGTCATCCAGGTTGCAATTGACAGCGTTTTCCCCCTTGCGCAGGCGCAGATGGCGCATGAGCGAGCAGCGCAGGGGCATCTTGAGGGCAAAATCGTGCTGTCGGTGATGGACTCGTCAGCCGGGTAATCCCCGACGGCCAGGGTTGCGTTTTTGCTTCTCCCGGCGGCGGACTAAAACAGCGCCAGCCGGGCAAGACGGTCCAGCGCGTTGCTCAGCGCCTCGTCCCCTGCGGTCAGGCTGATGCGAATAAATCCTTCCCCCCCTGCGCCAAAACCAGTGCCCGGCGCCACCAGAATATGCGCTTCCTGCAGCAGCAGACGGGCAAACTCCTGCGAACGGTAGCCGGGCGGTACGCCGAGCCAGAGGAAGAAAGTGCCTTGTGCGTCACGCGCCGGCCAGCGCAGCGCAGCCAGTCGACGCAGAACCCACTCCCGACGTTGATGATAGACCGCCGTCAGCTGCGCAATCCGTTCGGCCGGCAGGTTGAGCGCAGCGATCGCCGCATCCTGAATCGCGCCAAACACCGTACTGTAGCTATGGGTGTGCAGCTTTTTAAACGCCCGGATAATCGAGGCGTTGCCGACCGCGAAGCCGAAGCGCCAGCCGGCCATATTAAAGGTCTTGGAAAAAGTATAGGTTTCCACTCCCCATGCTTTCGCGTCGGGCTGGGAGAAGAGGCTCAGCGGCGCATCGCTGGCCGCGCTGCCGATGGCCGCATAGGCAAAATCATGGAGGATCGGCACCTGGTGACGACGAGCAAACTGCAGCGCGCTGGCGAACAGCGCCGGCGTGGCGAGGGCGCCGGTTGGATTATGCGGATAGTTAAGCACCACCAGCCCGGCCTTGTCAGCGACTTCCCGGGGAAGATCGTTAAAATCCGGCAGGAAATGGTTCTCCGCCCTGAGCGGCAGGCCATAAAACGCCGCCTGGGACTGCAGCGCCGCCGAGCGGTAAATCGGATAGCAGGGATCGGTGGAGATGAGGTATTGCCCGGGGCTGAGCAGCGCCCGCGGGATGCCGCCTATACCGATATGCGACCCCTGAAACACGGCGACTTCGCTGTGCGGATCGAGTTCCACATCATACTGCCGGCGATAGAACCGGGCGATCGCCTCGCGGACCTGTGGTTTGCCCCAGAACGACGGGTAGCCATGGTTTTCACGACGATGAATAGCGCTCTGCAGCGAGTCGATCACTTCCGGCGGGGTGGGTTGATCCGGACTGCCGCTGGAAAGATCGATCAGCGGCAGCGCTTCGGTGTTGACCTCCGCGGCCAGTTTTTCCAGCAGGCTGAACAGATTCTCTTCCAGGGCGTCCACCAGCGGCGAAGCAGTAAAATCAGGCATAACATTCCCGGTTTAAATCACGAATAATTAACCATCTTTAAGGGATTTATAGCGGCTGGCTAAATAACAATATACGCAAAAGATTCTTGTTTTTAAGATATGTCGGTATAGCAAAAGTTAATGAGGAATTAGCAAAAGGAAATTCGGCGTTCTGGCTTACAACCCACAGTCGGCTGTGATTTAATCGTTCAATATCGCCAACCCTCCAGGAAATACCTTATGAACAAGTCAGTTGCGCGCGGGATCGCTCTCGCCCTGTTGTCGGCCACCTCTTTTTATGCCGCCGCCGACGCTCATCTTATCCGCGTCGGCTTTAACCCCGGGCCGTATAAAGAACAATTTGAGAAAGGCGTCGCGCCCTATTTATTGAGTAAAGGGTATAAAATCGAATATAAGGATTTCAGCGACGGTATTCAGGTGAATGACGCGGTAGCCCGCGGCGATATCGAAGCGAATATTATGCAGCATCCGGTATATCTGAAAGCAATTAATGAGCGGCTGGGGATCGATAACGTGGGCATTGTGCAGGTCCCCACGCCGCCGATGGGGCTGTATGGTGGGAAACTGACCACCCTGGGGACCCCGGCGGCGGGCACCGTCGTGTCGGTACCAAACCAGCCGTCAAATGAATATCGCGCGGTACTGGTGCTGGAGAGCCTTGGCTGGGTGAAAATTAAACCAGACAGCGATCCGGCCACTTTTTCGCAGCGTAACATCGTAGATAATCCTTACAAAATTGTCCTAAAAGAGATGGATAATGCCCAGCAGGTTCGCGCTCTGCCGGACGTCGACTATGGCCTGATTCAGGGCAATTTTGCCGTCTCCAGCGGTATGTCCCTGACCTCGGCATTAAAGCTGGAAGCAGCCACCAGCCATTTTATTAATGTCGTGACCGTCGCCGGTAAAAATCAGAAGGCGCAGTTTGCCAAAGATATTATCGATGGCTACCACTCGGCCGAGTTCAAAAAATATATTCTCAGCCATCCGCAGTATGATGGTTACCTGCTGCCTGACTATTTAAAATGAATAACGCGATGATAGAATTTCGCCACGTCAGTAAAAGCTTTTCCAGGAAAGGACATCCGGTTCTGGCCTTGCAGGATATTAATCTCAGCATTGAGCGAGGCGATATTTTTGGCATTATTGGCTACAGCGGGGCAGGAAAAAGCACCTTATTACGGCTGATTAATCGTCTGGAAACGCCTGGCGAGGGCGAGGTACTGTTAAACGGCGAGCCGCTACAGGCCTGCAGCGGCCAGCGCCTGCAGGCGATCAAAAAAGATATCGGCATGATCTTTCAGAATTTTAATCTGCTTAATTCGAAAACCGTTTTTCATAACATCGCCATCCCGCTTATTTTACAGGGGCGCGACAAGGCCTTTATCCAGGCGCGGGTGGCGGAACTGCTGGCGTTCGTCGATCTGAGCGACAAAATCCACAGCTACCCTAATGAGCTGTCGGGCGGACAAAAGCAGCGGGTCGGTATTGCCCGGGCGCTGGCCACCAACCCGTCGGTCCTTCTGTGCGATGAAGCCACCTCGGCGCTCGACCCCCACACTACGGTGCAGATCTTACTGCTTTTGCAGGAGATTAATCGTCGGTATGGCATCACCATCGTACTGATCACCCATGAGATGTCGGTGATCCAGAAAATCTGTCACAAGGTGGCGGTGATGCAGGCGGGCCGTATCGTTGAGCAGGGGACGGTTTTCGACCTCTTTGCCCAGCCGCAGCATCCGGTAACGGCCAGTTTCGTGCAGTCGGTGGTGCACGATCGTCTGCCGCAGCGGGTGGCGTCGCTCCTGCAGCGCGATAACGGCGCCCGGGCTATACGCCTCGAATTTATCGGCGCGACGGCGCAGCAGCCGATCATTAACCACCTGATCCGCGAGTATGCTGTCGAGGTGAATATCCTGTTTGCCAGCATGTCTGAAGTTCAGGGCCGGATTCTGGGATTTATGATTGTGCAACTCCTCGGCGAGCCTGACGAAACCGACCGCGCCATCACCCATCTGGCCGATGCAGGAGTGAAAATCACCCATGTTTGATCTTATTGATACCGCCATCACCGGCGATCAGTTTCTGCTGGCGCTGCATGACACCCTGATTATGGTCGCCGTCTCGCTGGGCTTTGGCGCGCTGATCGGCGTCCCGCTGGGGATTGTGCTGGTGGTTTGCCGTCCCGGCGGCATCGTGGCCAACCCGGTGGTGCATCAGGCGCTGAATCCGCTGATTAACGTGCTGCGCTCGCTGCCGTTTATCATTTTGCTGATTGTGATCCTGCCCTTTACCAGACTGCTGGTGGGCACCACTATCGGCACCGCGGGAGCCATCGTGCCGCTGATCGTCTTTGTCGCCCCCTATATTGCCCGACTAGTGGAGAGCTCGTTGCTGGAGGTGGATGAGGGGATCCTCGAGGCCGCGGACGCCATGGGCGCAACCCCCCTGCAGACTGTCTGGCACTTTATGCTGCCGGAGGCGGCGGCATCGCTGATTCTGGCCCTTACCACGGCGACCATCGGCCTGCTTGGTGCGACCGCCATGGCAGGAACGGTGGGCGGCGGCGGAATTGGCGACCTGGCGATCACCTACGGCTATCAGCGTTTCGACGCCTTTGCCACCCTCACCACCGCCCTGGTGCTGATTGTTATTGTCCAGCTTATTCAGACGCTGGGGACCCGCCTGGCTCGCCGGCTGCGTCGCGATTAATCGCTCTACCGCGCCGGGGTTGACCCGGCTAGCGTGCGCAGACCGCGGCGAAGGCGCTGGCTACCCGCGCAATATTGCCGTGGTTGAGCCCGGCCACGCAGACCCGACCGCTGGCGATCAGATAGATGCCATGCTCTTGACGCAGAACGTCTACCTGATCGGCGCTAAAGCCGGTGTAACTGAACATGCCGCGCTGGGTCAGCAGATAGGAAAAATCCCCCGCCGGCAGGGCTGCCTGCAGGGCCTTCACCAGCGCGACGCGCATGGCGCTGATGCGGGTGCGCATGGCCTCCACTTCTTCCTGCCACAGGGCATTCAGCTCGGGATCGTTGAGCACCTGCGACACCACCTGGGCGCCAAACCCCGGCGGGCTGGAGTAGTTGCGCCGCACGGTGGCTTTCAGCTGGCCCAGCACGCGCCCGGCGATATCGGCATTGTCACAGACCACTGACAGGCCGCCAACCCGCTCGCCATACAGCGAAAATATCTTGGAAAACGAGTTGCTGACCAGCGCCGTCAGCCCGGCGCTGGCGATGGCGCGAATGGCATAGGCATCCTCGTCCAGTCCGCGGCCGAAGCCCTGGTAGGCGATATCAAGGAATGGGATCAGCTCCCTGCCGATCAGCACCTCAATCACGCGATCCCACTGCTCGCGGGTGAGATCGGCCCCCGTCGGGTTATGGCAGCAAGGGTGAAGCAGCACAATGCTGCGCGGCGGCAGCTGCTGGAGGGCGGCGAGCATAGCGGGGAAATTCACCCCGCGGGTGGCGCTGTCGAACCAGGGATAGGTATGTACCTCAAAGCCGGCGCCGGCAAAGATGGCAACGTGGTTCTCCCAGGTTGGATCGCTGACCCAGACCGCGGAGTCGGGGAAGTAGCGCTTGAGGAAATCAGCGCCCACCTTTAGCGCGCCGGAGCCCCCCAGTGTCTGGATGGTGGCGATGCGTCCGGCACGCAACGCCGGATGATTGTCGCCAAACTGCAGGGTCTGGACCGCGCGGCGATAGGGCGCCAGCCCCTCCATCGGCAGATAAAGGCTGGCCTTTTGCTGCTGACTCTGCAGCCGGTCAGCGGCCTGACGGACCGCCTCCAGCTGGGGAATAATGGCCTGCTCGTTATAGTACAGCCCGATGCTGAGGTTAACTTTGTCTGCCCGGGGATCCTGTTGAAAGGCTTCCATCAGCGACAGGATAGGATCGCCCGCATAGGCGTCAACGTTCTGAAACACAGTGGTTACTCCTGAAATGACCGTCAAAGGTGAAGCCATTACACCGCGTAGCGTCCGGGACGGTGGTTCATGGCGATAATCGAATTCAAAATCACGGCGCCGAGGATAGAGACCAGCAGCATCGGCAAGCTCACTACCCACAGCGAGGCGGTGACGATGCAGGCGTCAACCACCATCTGGAATTTACCGGCGCGGATGCCGCTTTTGTCCTGCAGATAGAGGGCCAGAATATTAACGCCGCCGAGGCTCGCTTTATGGCGAAACAGCACCACAAAGCCGATGCCGACCATGATGTTGCCGAAGAGGGTGGCGTAATAGGGATTCAGGCGATCGACATGGATAAAGTAACCGTGCAGGTCAGAGAACAGGGACACCAGTCCGACCGCGCAGAAGGTTTTCAGCGTGAAGGCGGCGCCCATCCGCCGGACAGAGAGCCAGTAGAATGGCAGGTTAATGACGAAGAAGACCACGCCAAACGGCAGGTGGGTGGCATAGTGGATCAGAAAGGCCATACCTGCCGTTCCGCCGGTCAGGGCACCGGCCTGGCGAAATAAAATAATGCCAAAGGAGATCATCAGCGTGCCGAACAGCAGCGCCAGGGTATCCTCCAGCCAGGTGTGGGTCAGTTTTTCAGGGGAAAGGATATTATCCATAAATAAGCACTATCTTTTCGTTAACAAGGATAAGCTCTTGTTTGCAAAAATCGCACCAGAGGAGCGTGCCCTGGCGAGCGTTTGCGGAAAAAATACCCGTGGTTTAGCCTAACCTGTTGTTCTGACAGGAAGAGAAAATTGCACGGGGCGTGCGTTTTATGGTTTCCGAATGCGTGAATTGTGCGAACTTGCCGCTTGTCGCGCATTGTCTGGCCCCGCGTCTGCACCAGCGCAGGGCACTGTGCCCCGGTTCAGCGCAGCGGGGTCGTGCCCGGCATCAGCTGGCCGTTCTCTTTAAGGCGGTTGAGCACGACGGCGGTTTTCAGATGGGCCACCCCTTTGTTTTGCGCCAGAATATGGCTGATCAAATGGCTCAGACCGGGCAGGTCCGGGACCGTTACCCGCAGCAGATAATCGGCGTCGCCGGTGGTTTTCCAGGCGTCCAGAATGGCGTCAACTTCACTGAGCATCTGATGAAAGCTCTCCACGCATTGCGGGGTGTGATTCAGCAGACGCACCTCAATCAGGCCAAGCATCTCCTGCCCGGCTGCATCCGGCGCCAGACGCGCATGGTAGCCGAGGATAAGCTGTGCCTGTTCAAGGGCGATACGGCGGCGCGAACACTGGGAAGCGGACAGGCCGATAAGCTCGCTCAGCTCCTGATTGGTTAAACGGCCATTGGCCTGCAGCAGGGTAAGTATTTTCAGATCATAGTCGTCGATGTTGTACATAGTGGCCACTAGCGGAACGTAAAAGTGGCTACCAGCCTAACAGTTTTTTGCCTGGCGTGAAGCCTGAGCGGACGGCGGCAAACCGGATGCACCAAAACGGGTCAGGTTCATGCATTAATCCGCTCTTTTTCTCATGATCTGTGCGTTATCTGGCCAGTTTTCGCGTGTGATGCGCCAGGTCGGCGCCGACATGACCAGCTACCGGAACTGATTTAAAAAGAATATTTGAATATATTTCAATTAATTAATTTTTGTCTGACGCTGCAAGGCGCTCCGCTGGCCTGAAAGTTGCTACCGGCGAACGTGACTTTTTACAGACAGGGGCAGGTCAGAGATGACAACGCAGCAAGAGCATCAGTTAAAACGCGGGTTAAAAAACCGCCACATCCAGTTGATCGCCCTCGGGGGGGCGGTCGGCACCGGACTGTTTTTAGGTATCGCGCAAACGATCCGTATGGCAGGCCCGTCGGTCCTGCTGGGGTACGCCATCGCCGGGGTTATCGCTTTCTTTATCATGCGTCAGCTTGGCGAAATGGTGGTAGAGGAGCCGGTGGCGGGGTCGTTCAGCCATTTCGCCAACCGCTACTGGGGGCCCTTCGCCGGGTTTATGTCCGGCTGGAATTACTGGGTGTTGTACGTGCTGGTAAGCATGGCGGAGCTGACGGCGGTGGGGATCTATATTCAGTACTGGTGGCCGGAGGTACCCACCTGGCTGTCGGCGGCGATCTTCTTCGTGGCGATCAACGCCATCAACCTGACGCACGTCAAAGTGTATGGCGAGCTGGAGTTCTGGTTCTCGATTGTCAAAGTGGCCGCCATCATCAGCATGATCGCCTTTGGCTGCTATCTGTTATTTAGCGGTCACGGCGGCCCGGCGGCGACGGTGGCCAACCTGTGGCAGGACGGGGGATTTTTCCCTAACGGCATCACGGGCTTGGTGATGGCCATGGCGGTGATCATGTTCTCCTTCGGCGGGCTTGAGCTGGTGGGGATCACCGCGGCGGAAGCCGACGAACCGCATAAAACCATTCCCAAAGCCACCAACCAGGTGATCTACCGTATTCTGCTGTTTTACGTGGGGTCGCTGGCGGTCCTGCTGTCACTCTACCCGTGGCGGAACGTCGTGGAAGGGGGAAGCCCCTTTGTGCTGATCTTTCACGCCATTGACAGCAATATTGTGGCCAACGCCCTCAATCTGGTGGTGCTCACCGCCGCGCTGTCGGTCTACAACAGCTGCGTCTACTGCAACAGCCGGATGCTGTTCGGCCTGGCTCAGCAGGGCAACGCCCCGCGTGCGCTGCTGCGGGTGAACCACCGCGGGATCCCATTGACCGCCCTGGCGGTATCCGCCGTCGCCACGGCGCTTTGCGTGGTGATTAACTATGTGATGCCCGGGAAAGCCTTTGCCCTGCTGATGGCCCTGGTGGTGGCCGCCCTGGTCATCAACTGGGCGATGATCTGCATCACTCATCTTAAGTTCCGCCGCGCCATGCAGCGGGCGGGGAAGGTAACGGCTTTCCAGAGTTTCGCCTATCCCCTGACAAACTGGCTGTGTCTGCTGTTTCTCGCCGCGATCCTCGGGGTGATGTATCTGACCCCGGACATCCGCATCTCCGTCTGCCTGATCCCGGTATGGCTGCTGATCCTTGCTGCAGGCTATCTGCTGCGCAGGAAAAGCGCGCCGGCGCCGGTGGCGGCGCTTGAGGAGCGTTAATCTGCGACGCCCTGCCTGGCGGCAGGGCGATATTATTGCGCTGAAAATATATAGCGCCAATATATAGGATGGTTTATATAATTACGATAAATGATAACTAACAATATCACGCTGAATATAAATTAGAATGTGAGGAGACCGCGCGCTTTTTATTGATCTTGCGTACCGCTTTGCTACTATCCAGCCGGCATTGAGACTGTATTTAATAATGCCTGGAAATGGAATAGTAAAAACCATAATGGAGTAGGGTATGAAGCATGTGCACAAGCTGGCCTGGATAGGCCTGTTCGTCAATATTATTATCTGTTTTGTCGCGCGAAATTTATTACTTGATGAAGGACAGCTGAACTTCCATAGTCGGGCGGACGGCGTATGGTCCTGGCTGGTGCTGGCCCTGTTTATTGCCGTGGTGGTTCAGGCGATCAGCATAATGCTGTCAGGCCGCTACCCTTATCTGGCCATCGTCCTGGCGTTTGTTGGCGGCATCGTGATGGTGCCCGCCAGCGTGATCTTTCTGGTGGGTAGTCTGTTCAGCTTGCAAACGCGGATTAACGCCGGATTTACGCCCTGGCGATCAACCACGGCAGTGGGCGAGGCTGATAACCAGCAGCTATTAACCTTTAATGCCTCAGGCTTTTATCCCCAAGGGGCGCTGGCGCTCATCGCCGGGATCATTATTTTAATGATTGGCATGGGGATAGGCGGAGTATTTATTGCCGCCGGTATTGTTGCGCTGTGCAATGGCTATCGTCTGCAAAATCGGGTGGTGATTGGCGTGAGCGGCGAGTCGATGATATTTACGCCGGGGCTTTATGCCGATACCTACGTTATTCCCTTGCGGGATGTTGCCGTAGTTGAACGCAGCAATAATGATGCGAAAGTCCGGCTGCTGATCCGTTCCAGCGGCAGAAGCTTCACGTTGCGTAAAAAACTGCTCGCCGGCGATAAGGTTAATGACGCCTTCGCCGCCATTCTGGCAAAACTGACTACCGTTTAATGCTGGCAGAATAGAGAAGCCGCCAGGCGGCGCGAGGCGTCCTGGCGGTGAAAGGTGGGGTTAGCCTGCGCGGCTACCGCACCAGCTTGTCTCTTACGAACAGCACTGCCTGTTAATCCACGTTAGTAAAATAATCGCGCGCGGCGGTCTCGACGCGTTTCGCATCCAGCCCGGTCTTCTCAGTGATCTGTTCGATAAACGATTTAAATTTTTCGCTCATCACGTTACCCCCTTCCCAGTGGGCGACGTAAAATTTGCACTGATAGCGATAAAAATGGAGAGTGGTATCTCCTAACGTGTAATACATGCGCTTCTCCTGTCCGGTAGTACGGTTGCCGCGTCCACAGCGTCAGCAACCTCTTTCTCATTACGATCGATCTGCATTCTATCCTCCTCCCAATTGGCTGAAATTTCCAGCGGTGCTTTGCGCCATGGAGCAGGATAAAGCAATGTTAATCTGCGGATAGATAGTGATTTTTTCTAAGGTGGCGCAAAAGTAGCGGTTACCTGCGGGCCGCGCAGGTAACCGGAGAACAGGGCGGATTAGCGCAGCGTGTTGCGCTCGTCGTCGGACAGGTCCAGGGTCTGCACCATACCACTTTCAGCAGAGCGCACCGCCGCTTCCAGAACGGCCATCACCGCCAGCGCTTCCACCGGCGGCACCGGATTGGCGATCTGGCCCTTCAGCGCATCGCGGATCAGCATATAGTACTGGCGCTGATCGCCCTGCGGGGTAGCCTGCGCGTGGGCCTGCAGCGAGGCATCATAGATAACCAGCGGGTCGTCATCCTGGCCCCAGTCGGCGCTGCCCGGTACCACGCCCGCCAGCAGCTGGCTCTCCTGTTGGTCGGCCCGCGCTTTGATAACGCTACCTTTATCGCCGTGCACGGTGAAGCGCGACGAGCCGCCCGCGACCAGCATGCTGCAGTGCAGGATCACTTTATGCGCCGGGTAGTTTAATACCACATGCGCCCAGTCGTTGATCTCCGCCCCGTCGCGCAGGGTGGCTATGTTACCTTGCACCGACTGCGGCAAACCAAATAGCTGCAGCGCCTGGTCGATCAGGTGCGGCCCCAGGTCGAACCACAAGCCGCTGCCCGGGACGTTCTGCTCGCGCCAGCGGACGCGGACTTCCGGGCGGAAGCGGTCGAAATGCGACTCGAAATGTTTCACCGCGCCGAGGGTGCCTTGCTCAATCACCTGACGGATCCCGAGATAGTCGCTGTCCCAGCGGCGGTTATGGAAGACGGAGAGCAGACGCTGTTTCTCCTCCGCCAGGGCGATCAGCTCCCGGGCCTCCTGCATATCGAGGGTAAAGGGCTTATCCACCACCACATGTTTGCCGGCGTTCAGCGCCAGACGTGCCAGCGGGGCGTGCGTGGCGTTAGGAGAGGCGATGACCACCAGGTCAACGTCCGGATGCTGGACCGCAGCTTCCGGGGAGGCGATCACCGTGACGTCCGGCAGGTCGCGTTTGACCTTCTCTTCATCGCGGGAAGCGACGAACGCCAGGTTCAGCCCCGGCACCGAACGGATAAGCGGCGCGTGGAAGGTCTTACCGACGAATCCGTAGCCAATCAGGGCGATATTTATCGTGTTGTTACTCATCAGGTTCTCCACGTTGTTAAGCGTCAGCAATATGTACAGAGAGGGCGGGGTCATCCCCCAGCTCAGCCCAGGGACGATCAAGAAAAAGATGGTGAATGTCGCTGAGTCCGGCCACCCGCCACGGTTCGCAGCGGTTGAGTTTGGTATGGTCCGCCACCAGCCAGTGCTCGGCGCTGGCGGCCAGCATGGCGCGTTTAACGTCGGCATCAGCTTCCTGGCTGGCGCTCAGCCCCAGCCCGGCATGGAGCGCGCAGGCGCCGAGAATGGCGATATCGGCCCGGTAGCGGGTGACCAGCGCCAGGGTGGCGCTGCCGGCGAACAGCCGTTGTTTACTATCCCACTGGCCGCCAAGCAGGATCAGCTGGATATCGGCACGGTCGCTGAACAGCTGAGCGATATCCAGAGATGCCGTGATCACGGTCAACGGCCCTTTCAGCTGGGCTGCCACCGCCAACAGCGTGCTTCCGGCGTCGAGAAACAGCGTCGAGCCAGAGGGAATGCGCGCGGCGACCTGCTGACCCAGGCGCTGCTTGGTCTGGGTGAGAAGAGCGTTTCTGCCCTGGCGCGTCATGGCCGGGACGTTAAGGGCGATGGCCCCGCCGTGGCTTTTCTGCAGCACGCCCTGTTGTTCCAGGTCGCTCAGATCGCGGCGAATGGTATCGGCCGACACCTGCAGCTCTGCAACCAGTTCGCTGATGCTCAGCTGACCGGTTTCGCTAAGCCTGTCGAGAATATGTTTTTGCCTGGCGAGCTTATGCATGGCCATTGACTCCGCAAATTAACGCAATAAACAGCATAATACAGCAAGAAGTTGCAAAATAAACGGCAAAACGTCGCTCTGTATGTGTTGAATCGTGAAGAACTTGATTTCACTAAGTTTTAACGTTAAATGAGGGGAGCGCCGCGACCGGGGCGAAAGCGCTTTTCAATGAAGCGACTAGGCCTGTATTTCCGGGTCATTAAAAGCAAGAATGCGCGCTTTCGCGTACCTTATAGAGAAGGCGCGTAATTTAGCAGATATGGATTAACGGAGGTTGAGTGGACGCGATTAAAGGCTCGGAGTTGCAGATACCGGACGCGATCTTCGCGTGGGTGCTCGACGGGCAGGGGGGCGTTAAGCCGCTCGCCGATGACGATATTATCGACAAAGACAAGCCTTGCTGGCTGCATCTCAACTATACCCATAGCGACAGCGCCGACTGGCTGGCGGCCACCCCGTTGCTGCCCAATAACGTACGCGATGCCCTGGCGGGGGAGAGCACCCGGCCGCGGGTGACGCGGATCGGTGACGGGGCGCTGATCACCCTGCGCTGTATCAACGGCAGTACTGATGAGCGGCCCGACCAGCTGGTGGCGATGCGCCTGTATATGGATGAGCGGCTGATCGTCTCCACTCGTCAGCGCAAAGTGCTGGCGCTGGACGATGTGCTGGGCGACCTGAAGGAAGGTAATGGCCCGACGGACGGCGGCAGCTGGCTGGTGGAGGTCTGCGATGCGTTGACCGATCATGCCAGCGAGTTTATCGAACAACTGCACGATCGCATTATCGACCTGGAAGACGACCTGCTCGATCAGCAGGTGCCGCCGCGCGGATTTCTCGCGCTGCTGCGTAAGCAGCTGATTGTGATGCGCCGCTATATGGCGCCGCAGCGCGACGTTTATGCCCGGCTGGCCAGCGAGCGGCTGCCGTGGATGAGTGACGATCAGCGGCGGCGAATGCAGGATATCGCTGAGCGGCTGGGGCGCGGTCTGGATGAGATCGACAGCTGTATCGCGCGGACGGCGATCATGAGCGACGAGATCGCCCAGATTATGCAGGAGTCGCTGGCGCGGCGGACCTATACCATGTCATTGATGGCGATGGTGTTTCTACCCAGCACCTTTTTAACCGGCCTGTTCGGCGTCAACCTCGGCGGGATCCCTGGCAACAGCTGGCATCTGGGGTTTAGCCTTTTCTGCTTGATGTTAGTCGTTGTCATCGGTGGTGTTGCGTGGTGGTTACATCGCAGTAAATGGCTGTAAAGAATCGCCTTTTAGCGGCTGTAGTGCCGGGAAAACCCGGCAATGTTTGAGCGAAATCAATAAACCATCTACCCATTCAGGGCAATATCTCTCTCGCAGGTGAATGCAACGTCAAGCGATGGGCGTTGCGCTCCATATTGTCTTACTTCCTTTTTTGAATTACTGCATAGCACAATTGATTCGTACGACGCCGGCTTTGTTGAGTCGGCTTTTTTTTTGCGCTCTCCGGACCAGCTTCTACCCTTACTAAGACACCCGACGGTTTCTGGCCGTTGACGCCTGCGGGTACGCCCGTATCACTCTCCGGGAGGCCTCTATGTATTACGCTTCAGAGCTGACAGCCCAGTCTATACCTATCTCGCCCGAGCCGAACGATCCGGCTCCTTTACCCGATCCACGACCGCGTCCGCAGCCCCAGCCCGATCCGCCGCCTGACGAAGAGCCGATTAAATTGTCGCATCAGGCGCGGAGATCTGCGAGGATACGCGCCTGCAGATTGTCTGCCTTTTAATACGAGAATACATTGTGACCGCTTTTTCTACCCTGACTGTTTTACCTGCCGCCCAATTAGCCAACCTTAACGAGCTGGGTTATCTGTCGATGACCTCGGTTCAGGCCGCCGCCCTGCCGGCGATCCTCGCGGGGAAAGATGTGCGCGTGCAGGCACAAACCGGCAGCGGAAAAACGGCCGCATTTGGGCTGGGTCTGCTGCAGCATATCGATCCGGCGCGCTTCGAGACCCAGTCGCTGGTGTTGTGCCCGACCCGCGAGCTGGCCGATCAGGTCGCCGGCGAGCTGCGCCGCCTGGCGCGCTGCCTGCCGAACATCAAGATTCTGATGCTCTGCGGCGGGCAGCCCTTTGGCGCCCAGCGAGATTCCCTGCAGCATGCCCCGCATATTATCGTCGCCACCCCGGGCCGTCTGCTCGATCATCTGCAGAAGGGAACGGTCTCCCTTGACGCGCTGCAGACCCTGGTGATGGACGAAGCGGACCGCATGCTCGATATGGGCTTTAGCGATGCCATTGATGAGGTGATCCGCTTCGCACCGGCTGACCGGCAGACGCTGCTGTTCTCTGCTACCTGGCCGGCGGCAATCGCGGCGATCAGCGGCCGGGTGCAGCGCAATCCGCAGACCATTGAGATCGACACTGTCGACGCGCTCCCGGCGATTGAGCAGCAGTTCTTTGAGGTTTCCCGCCACGGTAAGATTGCCCTGCTGCAGCGCCTGCTCAGCCAGCATCAGCCCGCATCCTGCGTGGTGTTCTGCAATACCAAACGCGATTGCCAGGCGGTCTGCGATGCGCTCAACGCCGCCGGGCAGAGCGCCTTGTCGCTGCATGGTGACCTTGAGCAGCGCGATCGCGATCAGACGCTGGTGCGCTTCGCTAACGGCAGCGTCCGGGTTCTGGTGGCGACCGACGTCGCTGCCCGCGGTCTGGACATCAAATCCCTGGCGCTGGTGGTGAATTTCGAGCTGGCCTGGGATCCGGAGGTGCATGTTCACCGCATCGGCCGTACCGCCCGCGCCGGTGAACAAGGGCTGGCCATCAGCTTCTGTGCGCCGGAAGAGGCGCAGCGCGCCACTATTCTGGCCGACATGCTGCAGCTTTCCCTGAACTGGCTGCCTGCGCCGACGGGCAACACCATCGCGCCGCTGACGGCGGAGATGGCGACGCTGTGTATCGACGGCGGGAAAAAGGCGAAAATGCGCCCGGGAGATGTGCTGGGAGCCCTGACCGGGGATATGGGCTTTGATGGTGCCGATATCGGCAAAATTACCGTCCACCCGGCCCACGTCTATGTGGCGATCCGCCAGAATATGGCGCAGAAGGCGTATAAGCAGTTACAAAATGGCAAGATCAAAGGTAAATCCTGCCGCGTACGACTGCTGAAGTAAGGGCAGGAGAGTGCGTCTCAGGCGGCTGCCTGAGACGCGTGAGGGTTATTTCACTTCCACTACGTTCAGACGCAGCTCATCGAGACGGGCGTCTTCTTCTTCCGGCTGCCAGCCGGCGGGCTGCAGGGGAATATCTTCCCGGTCAAACGCCAGATCGCCACCATCCACCACCTCTGAGCCGTGGGTGATGCCTTTAAAGTCAAACAGATTGACGTCGCTCAGGTGCGAAGGCACCACGTTCTGCATCGCGCTGAACATGGTTTCAATGCGCCCAGGATAACGCTTGTCCCAGTCGCGGAGCATATCGGCGATCACCTGGCGCTGCAGGTTTGGCTGCGAACCGCACAGGTTGCACGGAATAATCGGGAAGCCTTTGGCCTGGGAGAAGCGCTCGATGTCCTTTTCGCGGCAGTAGGCCAGCGGGCGGATGACGATGTGTTTGCCGTCGTCGCTCATCAGCTTCGGCGGCATCCCTTTCATTTTGCCGCCGTAGAACATATTCAAAAACAGCGTCTGCAGGATATCGTCGCGATGATGGCCGAGGGCGATCTTGGTCGCCCCGAGCTCGGTGGCGGTACGATAGAGGATGCCGCGACGCAGGCGAGAGCACAGCGAGCAGGTGGTTTTTCCTTCCGGGATCTTCTCTTTGACGATGCCGTAGGTGTTCTCTTCGACAATTTTGTATTCAACCCCCAGCTGCTCCAGATACGCCGGCAGAATATGCTCCGGGAACCCTGGCTGCTTCTGATCGAGGTTCACCGCCACCAGCGAGAAGGAGATGGGCGCGCTTTTCTGCAGATTGCGCAGGATCTCCAGCATGGTATAGCTGTCCTTGCCGCCTGAAAGACAAACCATAATGCGGTCGCCCTCTTCAATCATATTGAAGTCGGCAATCGCCTCACCGACGTTGCGGCGCAGACGTTTCTGCAGCTTATCGATGTTGTACTTTTCTTTTTTACTGATTTCTTGGTTTTGCAGCATGTAATAGTGGCTCAATTCATAGTGTGGCATCAGAAGAGCACGCATTCTGCCAGCCGCTGAACAACGTGGCGCTGGCGCGTAGCAATTATTGAGGTTTGACAGGCAACCGTGGCGTGTATGGTACGGATTCAGGGGCGGAATGTCAGCATCTTTCCGGCACTTTCGGCAGCGAGCAGCCAGGCGGGGGCGGCTGATGCGGAAATAAAAAGCCCGCCGGGCGGCGGGCTGCGGCGTTAGCGGACCACCAGTACCGAGCACTCGGCGTGACGAACCACCGCGGCGGCGTTGGAGCCCAGCAGATAAGTTGTGATATCCGGTCGGTGCGAAGCGATGATCACCAGGTCGGCTGGCAGCGACTTGGCCAGCGCAAGGATTTTATCTTTTGGCGATCCTTCCGCGACGTGAAAATGCATCCGGTCTTCCGGGATGGAGAACTGCTTCGCGATCTCTTTCAATTGCGTTTCAGAACCCTCACGCAGCTCATCCATGCCGGGAAGCTCAGCGGTATAGGCCATTCCCAGTGAGGCATAATAGGGCAGAGAAGGGATCACGGTGAGGAAATGCACCTCGGCGTCGTCAATCCGCGCTTCCGATTCAACGTGACTGATAATGCGTTCAGTAAATTCTTTATCAGAGATATCGATAGGGACAAGAATCATTCTGCTCATAAAACCTCCTGTTTAAGTATCCCTTCATATTGTACGGTATTAGGGCACGTTTTGTATCATGACCGCAGTCACACTTTGACATTAACGTAGCTTGCGTTCGGGAAATTTTCCTTTGATCACCCCGTCATAATACCGGCCTTTTGACACCACCTGTAAAAAATCATGAAAAATACGCGGTGGGACTCCGGTATATTGTAATGGCGGCTGGTGATAGAAATAGATTTCCAGTGTGGCGGAGGCGTCATCGTAGGCGACGGAGATAATTCGGGAAGATTTAACCGGATGGTGGTGCATGATGGACGTCCTCGGGCAAGCACTGACTGGCCATGACTATATCATTAAACGGACGGCTATTTTAGTCCGCGAGATATAGCGTTTTGTTTTATCTGCAGCGAGGCGGGTGGGGGAAAGCCCGCCGGAACCGGCGGGCAGGCGCATCAGAACTGGTAAACCAGGCCCAGGGCGACGATGTTATCGGTAGAGATACCGTTGTCTTCGTAGAATTTGTCGTTACCATCCAGCAGGTTGATTTTGTAATCAACATAGGTGGACATATTACGGTTGAAGTAATAGGTTGCGCCAACGTCCATATATTTGACCAGATCTTTATCGGCATAGCGGCCGTTATTGTACAGATCTTTGCCTTTGGACTGCAGGTAGGAGATGGCCGGACGCAGGCCGAAGTCGAACTGATACTGCGCGGTGACTTCGAAGTTTTGCGTTTTATTGGCGATACCGCCACCGTTGGTACTGCTGGTAGAGCCGTATGGCGTCATATTGCGGGTTTCAGAGTACATGGTCGCCAGGTAAATATCGTTGGCGTCGTACTTCAGGCCGGCGGTCCAGGCGTCCGCTTTGTCGCCTTTGGCGTATCGTTCGGTGTGAGTATAGTGTTGCTGGTCGCCTGTACGGTCAGACGAGGTGTAAGCTGCCGCCGCGCTGATGCCCATGCCGAAGTCGTAGGAAGTGGAGAGGCCGAAACCATCGCCATTGTCGAAGCGAACATCGCTGTCGCTGCTGCGGTTATTGGTGCCGACGTTGATATCCTGCGCGTTCTGGCCTTCGTTTTTACCCTGATACTGCAGGGCGAAGTTCAGACCCTCCACCAGACCGAAGAAATCGCTGTTGCGGTAGGTTGCGACGCCGTTGGCGCGGCCTGCCATAAAGTTATCCGCATAGGTGTAGGAGTCGCCGCCGAACTCCGGCAGCATATCGGTCCAGCCTTCAACGTCGTACAGCACGCCGTAGTTACGACCGTAGTCGAAGGAGCCGTAATCGCCCACTTTGATACCGGCGAATGCCAGACGGGTCCACGCCTGATCGCTGGAGGTCTCGGTGTTGTTGGCCTGAACGTTATATTCCCACTGGCCATAGCCGGTAAGCATATCGTTGATCTGGGTTTCGCCTTTAAAGCCAAAACGTAAATAAGTTTGATCGCCGTCTTTTTTCGAGTCGCTGGAGAAATAATGCAGACCATCTACCTTGCCATAGAGATCTAATTTATTCCCGTCTTTATTATAAATTTCCGCCGCATGCGCGGCACCGGCGGCTAATAAAGCCGGAATAACGAGGGCCAGTACTTTTCTTTTCATGAAGAAATTCCTTTAACTGTTTTTATGTTTTAACTTCCGGGTGGGAAGTGAACTCATGCTAAAGGAGCGGTCTGAGATCCGGTAAGACTCAATTGTTACGATATAAGTAAAATCTAAAATAAATAATACCAATGAAATGGTGATAATTATGCTGAATGCATTTATAGATAATATACAAAATAAAAATTATACATGCCTGGGCTAATCACGTATTATTTGCGCGTTATATGCCTTTATTGTCATGCCAATAATTTATTGTTGCCGTCTCATTCTGCGGAATGATGTTGTTTATCGGTAAAACGACAAGCCCGAACGTTGTGTTCGGGCTTTTTTTATGGACAAAGGTGACGGGGCGGTTAACCTTCGCTTGGCGATTTCTCCGCTTTGCCAGCCAGCTGGGCGAGGAAGTCATAGCGCTTCTGCAGATCGGCGGCGGCGTCTTTCCATAGCTGCTCCGCCACTTCAGGCTGCTGGGCGTTCAGGCGGCGGAAACGTTGCTCATTAAGCAGCGTCTCGGCCAGCGCGTCTGATGGCGGACGGGAATCTAGCGCCAGCGGGATCTTGCCTTCATCTGCCCGACGCGGGTCGAAGCGGTAGAGCGGCCAGAAGCCGGTGGCGGTCAGCTGACGCATCTGGTCGTGGCTGAGCGCCAGATCGTAGCCATGCTCTTCGCAAGGGCTATAGGCGATGATCAGCGATGGCCCCGGATAGGCTTCCGCTTCCTGAATCGCTTTTACCGTCTGGTTCAGCTGCGCGCCCAGCGAAATTTGCGCCACATAAACATGACCGTACATCATCATGCTGACGCCCAGATCTTTACGCGCCTTGCGTTTGCCATGCTCGCCAAACTTAGTCACTGCTCCCAGCGGGGTGGCTTTTGACGCCTGCCCGCCGGTGTTGGAGTAACACTGAGTGTCCAGCACCAGAATATTGACGTTTTCCGTCAGGCTCAGTACATGGTCCAGGCCGCCGAAGCCGATATCGTAAGCCCAGCCGTCGCCGCCGATCAGCCAGACGGATTTCTCCACCAGCGCGTCGGCATCGGTCAGCAGCTCTTCAGCACCCGCCACGCCGGCCAACGCCTGACGCAGGGCCGCCACCTGTTCGCGGCGAACTTCCGGCGTCGCCTCGGCGTGCAGCGCCGCGTTCAGCTCTGCCGGCAGCTTGTCGGCGAATTCGCTCAGCAGGCGCATCACGCGCTGGCGATGCTGGTCGACGGTCAAGCGGAAGCCGAGCCCGAATTCGGCGTTATCCTCAAACAGCGAGTTGGCCCACGCCGGGCCGCGGCCGTTGGCGTCGGTAGTGTACGGTGTCGAGGGCAGGTTGCCGCCGTAAATGGAGGAGCAGCCGGTGGCGTTGGCAATCAGCATTCGGTCGCCGTACAGCTGGGTCAGCAGTTTGATATACGGCGTTTCGCCACAGCCCGAGCAGGCGCCGGAGTATTCAAACAGCGGGCTGATCAGCTGCGAGGTGCGAATATCAATGCGCTCAAGTTTGCTGCGGTCGATTTCCGGCAGGTTGAGGAAGTACTCGTAATTGACCTTCTCCTCTTCCACATGCTCCAGGCGGGACATCATATTGATGGCCTTGATCTCCGGGTTCTGGCGGTCTTTTGCCGGGCACACTTCGACGCACAGGTTGCAGCCGGTGCAGTCTTCCGGGGCGACCTGCAGAACGTATTTCTGCCCGCGCATATCGCGGGATTTCACATCCAGCGAATGCAGGCTGGCAGGGGCGTTCTCCATCTCTTCCGGGGCGACCACTTTGGCGCGGATCGCCGAGTGCGGGCAGGCGGCGACGCAGTGGTTGCACTGAGTACACAGCGCTTCCTTCCAGATGGGGATCTCTTCGGCGATGTTGCGTTTCTCCCAGCGGGTGGTGCCCATGGGCCAGGTGCCGTCCGGCGGCAGGGCAGAGACCGGCAGCGCATCGCCGAGCCCGGCCAGCATCGCGGCGGTGACCGTTTTGACGAAATCCGGCGCGGCGTCGGAGACCACCGGCGGGCGGTTCGGACTGCTGGCGTTCACCGGCTGGAGCGGTACTTCCGCCAGTGATTCACGGGCCAGGGCCAGCGCCTGCCAGTTGCGCTCCACCAGCTCCTGACCTTTACTGCTGTAGCTTTTGGCGATGGCTGCCTGCAGTTCCGCCAGCGCGCTATCACCCGGCAGGATCTGGGTTAAATGGAAAAAGGCCATCTGCATCACGGTATTAATGCGCGCCCCGAGGCTGCATTCGCGGGCGATCTTTGCCGCGTTGACCACGTAAAAACGCGCTTTTTTCTGATTCAGGGTGGCCTGGACTTCCTGGGGCAGGCGGGACCAGACCTCATCGGCGCTGTACGGCGTGTTGAGCAGGAAAATGCCGCCGGGCTTCAGCCGCTCGGCCATCTGGTATTTATCGATAAACTGCAGCTGGTGGCAGCCGACGAAATCAGCCTGCGAAATCAGATACGATGAACGAATCGGTTTTTCGCTGACCCGCAGATGCGAGACGGTGAGGCCGCCCGCCTTCTTCGAGTCATAGACGAAGTACCCCTGGGAGAACCATGGGGTCGAGTTGCCGATGATTTTGATGTTATTTTTGGTGGCTGACACGCTGCCGTCGCTGCCGAGGCCGTAGAACAGGGCCTCGAGCTTGGCCTCTGCCGGCAGGGTATTTTCGCCCAGCGGCAGCGACAGGTTGGTCACGTCATCATAGATCCCGACGGTAAAGCGCGGCTTCGGCTGGGCGGCCTGCAGTTCACTGAATATCGCCAGCACGCATTCCGGACCAAACTCCTTGGAGGAGAGACCGTAGCGGCCGCCGATAGTGCGCGGTAGCGTCTCGCGCTCGCCGCGGTTAAAGGCTTCCGCCAGGGCGGTCATCACGTCGAGGTAAAGCGGTTCGGCAAGCGCGCCGGGTTCTTTGGTGCGATCCAGTACGGCAACCGCGCGGGCGCTTTCCGGCAGCGCCGCCAGCAGGTGGGCGGCGGAGAACGGGCGATAGAGGCGGACTTTTAGCACGCCGACTTTCTCGCCGCGACTCAGCAACTCATCGACCACCTCTTCGCAGGTGCCGATGGCCGAGCCCATAATGACGATCACGCGCTCTGCCTGCGGGTGGCCGTAAAACTCAAACGGTTTGTACTGACGGCCGGTGGCGGCAGCGAAATCGTCCATCGCTTTCTCGACATGGTCATACACCGCGTCGTACCACGGATTGGTGGCCTCCCGGGACTGGAAATAAGTGTCGGGGTTGGCCGAGGTTCCGCGGATCACCGGGTGTTCCGGGTTGAGCGCGCGCTGGCGATGCTCAGCGATCTTATCCTGCGGCAGCAGGGCGCGAATAGTGTCATCCGCCAGCGGGGCGATTTTGTTGATTTCGTGCGAAGTACGGAAACCATCAAAGAAATGAATAAACGGCACCCGGCTTTGCAGGGTGGCGATATGCGAGATTAGCGCGAAATCCTGCGCTTCCTGAACGCTGCTGGCGCACAGCATGGCGCACCCGGTCTGGCGGACGGCCATGACATCGGAATGGTCGCCGAAGATCGACAACGCATGGGTAGCGACAGTGCGGGCGGCGACGTGCAGCACAAACGGCATCAGCTGGCCGGCCAGTTTGTACAGGGTGGGGATCATCAGCAGCAGGCCCTGCGATGAGGTAAAGGAGGTGGAGAGGGCGCCGGTCTGCAGCGCGCCATGTACGGCGCCAATGGCGCCCGCCTCCGACTGCATTTCGACCACGCGGGGAACATCGCCCCAGACGTTTTTCAGCCCATTGCCGGCCCAGGCGTCAGCCTGTTCCGCCATCGTTGAACTGGGCGTGATCGGGTAGATGGCGATAACTTCACTGGTGCGAAACGCGACGGAAGCGACCGCGCCATTACCATCAATCGTAATCATATGAAGACACCCTTACATTGCGCAAAAGAATGGACGCGTGAAACCGCGACGCGCCCTGTAATTATATAAGGGGTAGTTTAGCAAACCGCTGACCCCGCCATTTTTGCATTTGTGTCCTCAATGCGCCGGGTACCCGTGACCAGATCAATATTTTGCGTGGTTCGCGGAGAAAATGGCTGCCTGCCGGGAGAGGAACCACCTGCGCCGGGCGACATGGCCGAGGCAGATCAAGCTTTCGGCGAAAATTTGCTAGAAAATGTTAATGAGGCGCATAAATACGTACTTCCCCTCTCGACGCCGCCCGCCACGCTGCCTATTATTCTGGGGTTTGCTTTTTTAAGACGTTTCCGAGGGGAGAGAGAATGCGAGCTGCGATGTTAGTAGGATGTGCGGCGCTGTTGCTGTCCGCGTGCAGTAGTGAACCCGTTCAGCAGGCCACGGCGGCGCACGTCACGCCGGGAATGCGGGCGGCGATGAGCGACGCCGGTCAGGCCAACTGCGCCATGATAGGCGGTTCGTTATCGGTGGCTCGTCAGCTCGATGGTTCGGCGATTGGCATGTGCGCGCTGCCGAACGGCAAACGCTGCAGCGAGCAGGCGCTGGCGGGCGGCAGCTGCGGCTACTAACAGCGGCCCCGTCGCGGGGCAGCGTCAGCGGCACCTCAACGCCGGCTAGTGCATCAGGTCGGCGAGCTTATAGACCAGCGTCTGGTCGGCGGTCGCCAGCGTCAACTGGTTTTCCGTCAGATCGACCTGCGCACCCTCGCGCAGCATCTTGTCGATCGTCGCATCCAGGGTATTGAGCTGGGCGTCGTGGCACAGCATCCGGGTCATTGCCAGCGATTTGACCTTCAGCTCGCCGTCCGACACTTTACCTTCCCCGCTAAAGCCGTTGCACATATTGCCGGATACATACATCTTGCCGGTAATAGCCACCTTCTCACCGAAGCTCAGCTCCAGCGGCCGGTCGCTGGCGTTGACCGCCTGGCCGTTGACGCTGGTCAGCACGAAACGATGATGCTGCAGCTGTTCCGCACCGGTGGACACTTTACTGTTATAGACACAGCCGGACAGCAGCATACCTGCCGCCAGAAGCGCCGCAAATTTGTTCATTTTCACTCCAAAACATTCACATAACTAATAAAACCAAGCCAGTGTAACGGTATCGCAGCGGGGATCTGTGGGGATTATCTGAATGTGCTCCCCCCGGGAGAGGAGCACAAAAGGGAAAGGCATTAGACGATGGCGTTCGGACAGGTTTCGCCGTTGGCGACCTGCTGCAGGTTACCCAGAGTGGTCTCCGAAATGCTGATCAGCGCCTCGGCGGTGAGGAACGCCTGGTGGCCGGTAAACAGCACGTTATGGCAGGCGGAGAGGCGGCGGAAGACATCGTCCTGGATCACGTCGTTGGATTTGTCTTCAAAGAACAGTTCGCGTTCGTTCTCATAAACGTCCAGCCCCAGCGCGCCAATTTTCTGGTGCTTCAGGGCGTCGATGGCCGCCTGAGAGTCGATCAGGGCGCCGCGGCTGGTGTTGATCACCATCACCCCGTCTTTCATCTGATCGAAGGCTTCGCGATTGAGCAGGTGGTAGTTTTCGTCGGTCAGCGGACAGTGCAGGGAGATCACGTCCGATTCCTTGTACAGCGTGGCGAGGTCAACATATTCCACCCCCAGCTCCAGCGCGGCGGCGCTTGGGTACGGGTCGAACGCCAGCAGGCGCATGCCGAAGCCTTTGAGGATCCGCAACATCGCTACGCCAATTTTCCCGGTGCCGATCACCCCGGCGGTTTTGCCGTACATGGTGAAGCCGGTGAGGCCTTCGAGGGAGAAATTGGCATCGCGGGTACGCTGGTAAGCGCGGTGGATGCGGCGGTTGAGCGACATCATCATACCGATCGCATGCTCAGCGACCGCTTCCGGAGAGTAAGCTGGAACGCGCACGACGCGCAGGCCAAGCTCCTTTGCCGCCTCAAGGTCGACGTTGTTAAACCCGGCGCAGCGCAGGGCGATATATTTCACCCCGTGGGCCTTCAGCTCTTCCAGCACCGGGCGGCTGCCGTCGTCATTGACGAAGATACATACCGCTTCGCAACCGTTGGCGGTTTTGGCAGTCTTCGCTGTCAGCAGGAAATCGAAGAATTCCAGTTCAAAGCCGTATGCATCATTAACGTGCTGCAGGTACTTTTTATCGTACTGCTTCGTACTATAAACCGCGATTTTCATAAGACTTTTCTCCAGTGATTATACCGTCACGGTAGCATATTTAAAATAATCGTACAATTATTAAAAAATAGTTTAATGAGAGGGTGCTAATCCTAATTCTAGAGCATATCGCGGACTTGCGGAATCTCTTTGAAAGACAAAGTTTTTTCACCACAAACTGAGGCTGAAAGCGCCGGGGGCGAGCAGCAGAAGCGGCCACAGCAGACCGGAGCTGACGTTAGCCAGCTGAAACGACCACAGCGGCAGACTGCTGGCGCCGCTAACGAAGGGCAGCGTAGCCCTCAGGGGAGAGAGAAAGCGGCTGAAAAAGATAGCCCACGGGCCATAGCGCTGAAAGAAGAGGCGGCTGCGGGCCAGACGCTCGGCGGTCAGCCAGCGTAGATGGGTGAGGCGATGACGGTAGCGAATGCCCAGCCGCCACGATAGCCAGAATCCGCCGATGGCGCCGAGGCTGGCGCTGGACCACATTAACAGGAAATGTCCGAGGCTGGCGGAAGCGAATGTTCCCAGCAGCAGCAGGCCGGAGGTGCCGGGGATTGCCAGCGAGACCAATGCGCAGGATTTAGTGAAGGTAAGCAGAAAAACAATCAGCAATACCCATGGATAGTGGTCCTGTGCGCTCTCTATGAGCGAGATAATTAACGACACCGCCTCTCCCGCAAGCTATTCCCGTCTGGCTGGAGTGTGGCAGGGGCGACTTAAACAACAGTTAAATGATAATGGCCGAACGTCGCGCCGCGATTCCGGCTGGCAACTATGCTTTAACAGGCCGTAAACTTTCACTCACTGGTCGAACGTGTCACAATGGACGCCTTTCGGCTTTTACTTATGTTGAATCAGGATATTAACTGCCCATGAAGGGTAAATATAAAGCCGCCATCGCGCTGGTGTTAGTTCTGGTGTTATTGCCGCTAACCCTGCTGTTGACGCTAACCCACTGGGTGCCGACGCTGGCGGGCATCTGGCTGCCCGTGGGCACGCGTATCTCTTTGCAGGAGAGCCCGCGCCTGACGCGGTCGGCCCTGCTGATCCCCGATCTGCGTTATCTGGTGGGCGACTGTGAAATCGCCCGGGTGACCGATGCCCGTCTCTCGCGTCCCAGCCGCTGGCGGCTGCATATTGGCCAGCTGGAGATCAACAGCGCCTGCCTGAGCAAACTGCCGGCCAGCGATCCCTCTCCCGGTTCACCGCGCACGCTTGCCGAATGGCAATCGATGTTGCCCTATAGCTGGTTAACCATTGACAATCTGCGGCTGTCGCCGTGGGAGAAATGGCAGGGGCGGCTGGTAATGTCATTAACGCCTGCGCAGCAGGATATCGGCTTTGCCGGGAAGGAACTGAGTCTGCAGGCGCGCCTGCGCGGCCAGGCGCTCACCGTCAGCCAGTTCAGCGCCCGGCTGACTGACGATCAGCCGCCGGTGAAGCTGGTGGGGACCTTCCATCTGCCGCTGGTGCCGGATGGTCTGCCGGTCGACGGCCAGATGCAGGGCACCTTCGAATTCCCGCAGACTGCGGAATGGATCGATGCTGAGCTCGAGTGGCAGCACAATCGCGGCCAGCTGCTGGTCACCCCGCGGGGTGAGGTAGAGCCTATTCTGGACCTGCCGTGGGAGATCACTCCGGAGCGGATCACCATCAGCGACGGCCGTTGGCGCACCCGTTACGAGGCGTATCCGCTGCGCGGGCGGGTGGCGCTGTCGGTGGGTAACTGGCAGCAGGGCACCGAACAGATGATCGTCAGCGGTCGCCTGAATGTTCTCACCGAGGGGCATGCCGGGAAGGGCAATGCGGTACTGAATATTGGTCCGGGCAAGCTGAGCATGGATAACAGCGATCTGCCGCTGCGGCTCACCGGCGAGGCCAAGCTGGGGGAGATGATACTATACGCGGCGCTGCCGGCTCAGCTCAGCGGGCCGCTGATCAGCCCGCAGCTGGCTTTTCACCCCGGTGCGTTGCTGCGCTCGCGCGGGCGGGTGATCGACGCGCTGAATATTGACGAAATCCGCTGGCCGCTGGCCGGGGTTAAGGTCACTCAGCAGGGCGTCGATGGCCGCCTGCAGGCGATCCTTCGCGCCCATGAGCAGCAGATGGGCGACTTTACGCTGCATCTGGACGGTCAGGTGAGCGATTTTCTGCCCGACAGCGGCCGCTGGCAGTGGCGCTACTGGGGCGAGGGACATTTTACCCCGATGCAGGCGCGCTGGGATGTGAAGGGCAGCGGGGAGTGGCGCGACAATGCTATTACCCTGAGCAGCCTCTCCACCGGCTTCGATAAGCTTGAGTACGGCACAATGCGGGTCAGCACCCCGCGTCTGACCCTCGAGCAGCCGATCCGCTGGCTGCGCGATGCTGAGCATCCGCGGTTGACCGGCGCGCTGTCGCTGGACGCCGCCAAAACCACCTTCTCCGGCGGCAGCTATCTCCCGGCCTCAACGCTGAAATTCGCCCTCGACGGTCGGGACCCGACGTGGTTCCAGTTCACCGGCGCCCTGCATGCCGAGGCTATCGGTCCGGTGCGTCTGTCCGGGCGCTGGGATGGCGAACGGCTGCGCGGCCAGGCGTGGTGGCCAAAACAGTCGCTAACGGTGTTCCAGCCGCTGGTGCCGCCGGACTGGAAGATGAACCTGCGCGAAGGCAGTCTCTACGCGCAGGTGGCCTTCTCGGCGGCAGCCGGGCAGGGATTTGAGGCGGGCGGCCATGGCGTCCTGAAGGGCGGCAGCGCCTGGATGCCGGATAACCAGATCAACGGCGTCGATTTCGTCCTGCCGTTCCGCTTCAGCGACGGTCACTGGCAGCTGGGCATCCGCCGCCCGGTCTCCCTGCGCATTGGCGAAATCGTCAACCAGGTCACCGCGCGTAATCTGACGGCGGACCTGCAGGGCACCTGGCCGTGGAGCGAGGCCAATCCGCTGCAGCTCAGCGACGTCAGCGTCGATCTGTTAGGCGGGAAACTGACGCTGCTGCAGCTGCGTATGCCGCAGCGCGACCCGGCGTTGATCCGCCTGCAGCATATCTCCAGCAGCGAACTGACCAGCGCCGTCAAGGTGAAACAGTTCGCCATGTCCGGCGCGGTGAGCGGTGCGCTGCCGCTGTGGCTGGAGAATAATCAATGGATCATCCACGACGGCTGGCTGCGCAATGACGGACCGATGACCCTGCGGCTGGATAAAGACACCGCCGATGCGCTGGTGGCGGATAACGTCTCCGCCGGGGCGGCGATTAACTGGCTGCGCTATATGGAAATCTCCCGCTCGTGGACGCAGATTAACCTCGATAATCTGGGCGTGTTGACGCTTAAGGCCAGCATCAACGGCACCAGCCGGGTGGAAGGGAAAAGCAGTACCGTGCATTTAAACTACGCTCATGAAGAGAATATTTTCGACCTGTGGCGCAGTTTGCGCTTCGGCGACAATTTACAGGCGTGGCTCGAGCAGAATGCTACGCTGCCCGTACGGCGCTGTGCGGACGGTAAGACATGTAAGGAACCTAAATGAAGAAGCTGTTACTGGCCATGGCGGCGTCGATGCTGCTCGCCGGCTGTACGCCGCGCATCGAAATCGCGGCGTCGAAAGAGCCCATCACCATCAATATGAATGTCAAAATTGAGCATGAGATCCATATCAAGGTCGATAAGGATGTGGAAAACCTGCTCAAATCCCGCAGCGATTTGTTCTGAGGCGACGATGAGAAAACGACTGTTAACCGCGGCGCTGACGCTGGCTTTACTCAGCGCGCCCGCGCTGGCGTTGACCCTGAGCGAAGCGCGCCAGCAGGGACGAGTGGGGGAGACGCTGAACGGCTATCTCGCGCCGCTGCGTCAGGATAAAGAGACGCTGGCGCTGGTAAAGCAGATTAACGCCGCGCGCAGCGAAAGCTACCAGCAGCTGGCGGATGACAACAATCTGCCGGTGGATGAAGTGGCGAAAATGGCCGGGCAGAAGCTGGTGGCCCGCGCGCAGCCCGGGGAGTACGTCCAGGGATTGAACGGCCAGTGGCTGCGCAAATAATTAGCGACAGCGCTTGCGGTATTCCCCCGGGGTGACGCCAAAGCGCTGCTTAAAGGCGGTGGAGAAATGGCTGTGGTCGCTGAAGCCCCAGCGGTAGCCGATCCCCGCCAGCTTTTCATCGTCATGGACGTTCTGTAACGCCTGGGCACACAGATCCAACCGCCGGTTCTTAATATACTGCGCCACCACCAGCCCCTGGTCGGCAAACAGCCGGTACAGGCTGCGTACCGACATGCCCGTCTCGCTGGCCAGCCACTCCGGACGCAGATGCTCCGACTGAATGGACGCATCGATTAACGCAATAATCTTCTGAAACTGCTTTTCCCGCCGGGAAGGGGCAGGATCGCGCTGATGCAGCACCGGGCGCAACAGGCAGGCGATCGCCTCCAGCGCGGCTTCGCTCTCGCTGGCGGAGAGCGTCGTGCCGCCCATGCTTTCCAGCAGCAGTCGCTGGCTGAGCTGGACCATTGGCAGAGATTTGTCCAGCCGGCAGGCGGTAGTGATGTCCCCTGTGGGCGCCACCCGCTGGCGCGGCAGCAGCAGCGAGGCCTGACGCGAGGTCTGCTGCCAGACGATGGAGCATGGGCGGGCGGCGTCGATTAACGTGATATCGCCTGCCGCCAGCGTCACCTGGCGATCGTCCTGTTCGATGATGGCTTCGCCGGCGAGCTGAAACACGGTATAGAACCAGGCGTCGTTATCGCGTTTTATCTCATTGCGCGTGCGGTAGAGATTGACGCCGGCGGCGGTGACGGTACTGACCTTGAGGCTGCCGGCGTAGCGGGCGTCAATCTCGCCGTGGAAACTCTCCTTCAGCGGTCGGGCGGCGAAATGGCCGCAGACCTGATTGATCGTCGCCAGCCAGCGCTGATATGCCAGCCCCCCCTCTGCCGTGGTCATCATTCGCCCTTCTCCTGTAATAACAATGTTTCCGCATTGTTGCATTTGTGTCGCCTCAGGCAAGGGCGCGATGGCGGGTATATGAAAGAACTATTACCCGCGGCACATTTCTGCGAGGGCAGACGACGGAATTGCGGCGACTGTCACAGCGGCGCAAACGAATGTCACAGAGAAAAAAGCGCCAACCGCCAACCAGACATAGACTGAAAGCACTATCCGCGATGAATAAGGAAAGGGTATGTCCACCTCACAGATAGCGCTGCTTGCCAGCGTCCAGCAGTTTTTAGACCGTCAGCATGGCCTGTATATCGACGGCGCCCCCTGCGCCGCGCAGAGCGAAAACCGGTTAACCGTCTGGGATCCGGCCACCGGGCAGGCGATTGCCACCACCGCCGACGCCAGCCCGGCGGATGTCGACCGGGCGGTGATGTCCGCCTGGCGCGCTTTTGTCGATCGCCGCTGGGCCGGGCGCACCCCGGCTGACCGTGAACGCATCCTGCTGCGTTTTGCCGATCTGGTGGAGCAGCACGGCGAAGAGCTGGCGCAACTGGAAACCCTCGAGCAGGGGAAATCCATTGCCATCTCCCGCGCCTTTGAGGTCGGCTGCACCCTGAACTGGATGCGCTACACCGCGGGGCTGACCACCAAGATCAGCGGCCGGACGCTGGACGTTTCGATCCCGTTCCCCCAAGGGGCGCGTTACCAGGCGTGGACCAAAAAAGAGCCGGTCGGGGTGGTGGCGGGCATCGTCCCGTGGAATTTCCCGCTGATGATCGGCATGTGGAAGGTCATGCCGGCCCTGGCGGCGGGCTGTTCGATCGTCATCAAGCCCTCGGAAACCACCCCGCTGACCCTGCTGCGGGTGGCGGAGCTGGCGACCCAGGCGGGCATTCCTGACGGGGTGTTCAACGTGGTCACCGGCAGCGGCGCCGGCTGCGGCGCGGCGCTGACCGCCCATCCGCAGGTGGCGAAGGTCAGCTTTACCGGCTCGACGGCGACCGGGAAACAGATTGCCCGCGTGGCTGCCGACCGCCTGACCCGCGTGACGCTGGAGCTGGGTGGCAAGAATCCGGCGATTGTGCTCAAAGACGCCGACCCCCAGTGGGTTATTGAGGGGCTGATGACCGGAAGCTTCCTCAATCAGGGGCAGGTCTGCGCCGCCAGCTCGCGGATCTACATCGAAGCGCCGCTGTTTGACACCCTGGTCAGCGGCTTCGAGCAGGCGGTGAAATCGCTGCAGGTGGGGCCGGGGATGCAGGAGACGGCGCAGATCAACCCGGTGGTCTCCCGGGCCCACTGCGACAAGGTGGCGGCCTACCTCGAAGAGGCTCGCCAGCAGAAGGCAGAGCTCATCAGCGGCAGCGCCGGACCAGATGCGGGAGGGTACTATATTCCGCCAACGCTGGTGGTAAACCCCGACGCCGGACTGCGTCTCAGCCGTGAGGAGGTTTTTGGCCCGGTGGTGAACCTGGTGCGAGTGGCCGATGGCGAGGAGGCGCTGCGCCTGGCCAACGACAGCGATTTTGGTCTGACCGCCAGCGTCTGGACCCGCGATCTGACCCAGGCCCTGAACTACACCGACCGTCTGCAGGCGGGAACGGTATGGGTCAACAGCCATACCCTGATTGACGCCAACCTGCCTTTCGGCGGCATGAAGCAGTCTGGTACCGGCCGCGATTTCGGCCCTGACTGGCTCGACGGCTGGTGCGAAACCAAATCCGTCTGCGTGCGCTACTAACCCTCCGTCGGGGAAGGCGAAAGGCTTTTCCCGACGCGCCGCTTGCCGACCTCCGGTCTTTCTCGCTACTGTGGAGGGCAATCTTTGCCTAATCTGGGCGGTGAATCATCAGGAGGTCTTCGGCATGACAGCATTTCCTAAGGTTGCGCTAATTGGTCCCGGCGCCATCGGCACCACGATTGCCGCCGCCCTGTTTGAGAGGGGGAGGGCACCGATGGTCTGCGGGCGTACCGCCCATTCGGCGCTGGTGCTGCGCACTGACGAGGGTGAGATCGTGGTGCCCGGCCCGGTGTACACCGACCCGATGGCGATAGCCGCCCCCTTCGACCTGGTCTTTGTCGCGGTGAAAACCACCCAGACGGAGGCCATCGCCCCCTGGCTGACGGCCCTGTGTTCCCCTGACACCGTGGTGTGCGTGCTGCAAAACGGCGTTGAGCAGCGCCAGCAGTTTGCCCCCTTGACCGGCGGCGCGACGGTGCTGCCGTCGGTGGTCTGGTTCCCGGCGCAGCGCGATGCCGATGCCTCTGTCTGGTTGCGCGCCACGCCGCGCCTGACGCTGCCGGATCTGCCGGGGGCAGAGCGAGTGCAGCAGGCGCTGGCGGGAACCCGCTGCGCGGTGGACCTGGCGGCTGATTTTACCACCGTGGCCTGGCGCAAACTGTTGCAGAACGCGGTTGCCGGACTGATGGTGCTGACCGGACGCCGCGCCGGGATGTTCGCCCGGGAGGACATCACTGCCCTCGGACTGGCTTATCTGCGCGAATGCCTGCAGGTGGCGCGGGCGGAAGGGGCCGCCCTGAGCGACAGCGTGTCGGAGGAGATTATCGCCGGCTTTCATCGGGCGCCTGCCGACTTAAGCACCTCTATTCTGATCGATCGCCTCAATGGCCGACCGCTGGAGTGGGATATTCGTAACGGCGTGGTGCAGCGTCGCGGGCGTCAGCACGGCATTCCGACGCCGCTCAGCGATATCATCGTGCCGCTGCTGGCGGCGGCCAGCGATGGCCCGGGCTGACCCGGGCAGGCGCGGGGTTAGTCCACCAGGGAGGGATCGAGGTCGATCATCAACTGCTTCATCTCGGCAAAGTGCTGCCTGGAGAAATCGGCAATCTTCTCCCAGTCCTGGGCGGTTTTTTCCGCCACCGCGTCTGACAGCACCTTCAGCGGCTGGCCGGTTGACCAGGCGGTGATCAGGATCTGACAGGCGCGCTCCAGGGTCCAGATATCGTCGAACGCTTCGCCGATGTTCGGGGCGGTCACCAGCACCCCATGGTTGCCCATCAGCAGACGGCGTTTATCTGCCAGCAGCCCCGCCAGCCGGGCGCCTTCTGCCGCGGTGTCCGCCATCCCGCCGTACAGGGTATCGACGGCGACCCGGTTAAAATAGCGGGCCGTGTTCTGGTCGATGGGCAGGATCTGCGGCGTCGCCAGACAGGCGAGGCTGGTGGTGTACACCGGGTGCAGATGCAGCACCACCCGCACGTCGGGCAGTCGCTGATGGATCTGCCCGTGGATGGCCCACGCGGTGGCATCGACGTCAGGGCGCGCGGCGCAACGTTCATCATCGGCGTTCAGCACCAGCAGATCGCTGGCGCGGATGCGCGAAAAGTGTTTCCACTTCGGGTTGAGTAAAAACGTTTTCCCGTCAGCGGAGAGCGCGGCGCTGAAATGGTTGGCCACCGCCTCATGCATGCCGAGATGGGCAATGATGCGAAAGGTGGCCGCCAGGTCGATGCGGATCTGCTCTTCATCGGAATCGCGCATGGGCATTACTCCGCTTTCGGCATCAGGGTCTGCAGATCCTCTTCCGTCGGCGCCTGGAAGTGATATTTCTTCAGCAGGGCGGCATATTCCGGCGTCGCGCTGTATTTTTTCAGCGCCTCTTCGAGGGCGTTTTTCACCTCCATGTTGCCTTTTTTAACGCCAAAGCCGTTCAGCACCGGATAGATCAGCGTGTCAGAGGAGATAACCACCCGGTTGCCCAGCTTTTCCACCACCCCGCGCGCCACGGCGGCGTCGGTGATCTGCGCATCCACTGCGCGCGACAGCAGCGCCTGGGTGGTCTGCGGGTCGGTGGTATAGACGCTCAACGCAATTGGCTTCAGCCCTTTCTTCACGCAGTAGTCGGCGGAAAGCTTCTGTAACTGCGCCAGCCACGAGGTGGCGCCCATCGAGCCGATTTTATGCCCGCAGAAGTCTTCCGGCGTCTTAGGCTGGTAGTCGCTCCCTTTGCGGGCGAGGATCGCCTCCCCGCTTTTCAGGTACGGCACCATGTCGATCACCTTCAGGCGCTCGGCGGTAATGTACATCGACGAGTTGGTGATATCGAAGCGCCCGCCCTGCAGCCCGGGGATCAGGTTGGGGAAGCGGGTATCGATATTCACTGCTTCACGGCCCATGCTCTTCGCCAGGCCGTTGAGCAGTTCAATATCAAACCCCGCCGGCTTATTGTTCTCCATGTACTCGTAAGGGAAAAAGGTCATGTCCGAACCAGCGGTGATCTTACCGCTTTGCTGGAAGGCCAGCGCGTTCAGGGATGTCAGAGCCCCCACTGCGCAGAGCAGCAGAGCCAGCGGGCGTGGTGCGAAAAAGCGTGTCATAAAACCTCCGGAGTGTGGGCGAATTACATGCTGGCGCGATCGGTACCGGCCTGCTGAACAAAAAACGAAGCGCCGCGCGGCTTCTGCGGCAGGCGAAGCTGGTTATCGGTGCTGCGCACCAGACCGCTCTCTTCCCCGGCCACCAGCTGGCCGGCATGGCGGCTCGGCAGCGGGTTTTCGCCGAAGGGCAGCGCATCCTCGGCGGCGTAGACGCTGATGAACAGGGTGCGCGGCAGGGCGGTCTCGTTGGGGCTGGAGGCGTGCAGCAGGCGGGTATGCATAAAGCAGACCGAGCCCGCCGGGCCAAAACAGGCCTGCGGCTGCTGGCAGTGCGTCGCCACCACCTCATCATCCACCGCCCCCGTGAAGCGCCCCTCCTGCCAGTGGGTCCACAGCGGCCCCTGATGGCTGCCCGGCACCACGTTGAGCGGGCCATTCTCTGGCGTCACCTCGCTGACCATCAGCAGAGCGGTGATGATGTCGTCATTGCTGTGTGGGGTGAAAAGGAAATCCTGATGCCATTTCACCTCGGTGGCGGTGTGCGGCAGCTTGGAGTTAATTTTGCTGTGATGAAAGCGGGTGCCGCTGCCGCCGATCAACTGCGCGGCGATGGTCGCCATCCGCGAGTTCAGCGCAGTATGGCGATAGGCCTCGGAGATCTCCGTCGGGGAGGCGACCCGGCGCAGCGACGGATGGTCGGGAGCATGATCGCGCTCGATATCGAAGCGCGGCCGCCCGTCGAGGGTTTCTCCCCACACCGTCGCGTGACCGCGGCTCTCCTCGACCCAGCCGTCGAAATCGCTCTGCAGGGCGGCGATGTCAGCGCTGGAAAGCACTTCTTCGACCACCAGAAAACCCTGCTGATGAAACTGATCAATTTGCCACTGCGCAATCATAGTTTTTCCTCTTCACGTTCCGATAGTTAAGCCAGAGAAACATCTTTGAGAAAGGCCTCGACCCGCGGGTGCTGCCCGCTACGCATCGCCTGCGGCGTGTCATCGCACACCACCCGGCCTTTCTCCATAAACACGATCCGGTCGGACACTTTGAAGGCGAAGTTCATCTCGTGGGTGACGATGACCATGGTGATGCCTTCGTGGGCCAGGGATTCGATAACCTGCAGCACTTCATTCACTTTTTCCGGATCCAGCGCCGAGGTGGGCTCATCGAACAGCATGATCTGCGGACGCATCATCAGGGCGCGGGCGATCGCCACCCGCTGCTGCTGTCCGCCGGAGAGCTGGTGTGGATACTTCCAGGCGTGCTCCAGCATGCCCACTTTGTGCAGCAGTTCGCAGGCGTGCTGGCGCAGCTCCGCGTCACTTGCCAGATGGTGATAGCGCGGGGCCAGCAGCAGATTGCCGAACACGGTCAGATGCGGGAACAGGTTAAAGCTCTGGAACACCATGCCGATGTTCAGGCGATGTTCGGCATTCTCCATAAAGCGCGGCTTCTGCTGCCCCTGGCGGTCGAGGTGAATAAAGGGTTGGCCGTTAATCTGAATTTCGCCGTTATCGATCTGCTCAAGACCGTTCAGCAGGCGAATGAGGGTGGTTTTCCCCGAGCCTGACGGACCGATGACCGAGACCACCTCGCCGGGCTGGATCTGCAGGCTCACCGCCCCCAGCACTTCGACGTTGTTGTAGGCCTTATGCAGCTTAGAGGCCTGCAGTGCCGGCTCATGACTCTGGGTGACGCTGCGCGCCATCGCCGGGCGGCGGGCGCTGGCCAGCCGCTGCATCTCGGCATCTACCGGACGAGCGGTATTGCGCTGGGTTACGTCAAGGTAGTTCTCCAGCCGTTTCAGCAGAAAATCGAACACCGTGACGATAAAGATGTAATAAAACGCCACGGCCGTCATCGTCTCCATGACCAGAAAGTTCTGCGAGTAGAGCTGCTGGCCGACCATCAATATTTCGGTCAGGGAGATCACCGACACCAGCGAACTGAGCTTCACGATGGCGATATATTCATTGGCCAGCGCCGGCAGGGCGACGCGCAGCGCCTGGGGGATGATCACCCGCCACTGGATCCCGGCGTAGCGCAACCCCAGGGCCCGCGCGGCTTCGCTCTGCCCGCGAGGGATGGAGAGCAATCCGCCGCGGTGGATCTCGGCGATATAAGCCGCTTCGCTGAGAACCATCGCCAGCAGGCCGGCCCAGAAGGGATCGTTCAGCACCGGGGCGAAGGAGGGCAGCGCCTGCGGCATGTTGTAGACAAAAATCAGCAGGACCAGCAGCGGCATACTGCGAAATAACCAGATATACAGCCGGGCTGGGGTGGATAACCAGCCGCGCGGCGACTGTTTGGCCAGCGCCAGAATAAATCCGAGCACAATACTGCAGCCCCAGGTCAGCAGACTTAATTTAATGACGGTCCAGGTGGCCCACCAAAAATCGGCATCGCTGAGCAGGCTTAACATGTAGTTCCAGTTAAACGTCATGGGCTATTTCACTCGTCATAATTATCAAAAATTAAAGTGGCTCGGCTGTGCCGTAATGGGGAGCCACCGGTATTCATCGTGCGAATACACTATGCTGGCAGGATGCTTTCAGAGGCAATTAGTAAATTTTTGGCCTTTAAGTTTAAAAAAACTATACAACGATATTAACGATATGGAATTTAAAGTGATTGCTGAGATACTTTGTGCAAACAATTTAAAAACAATGACAGTAATTCAATAACGCTATTTTGTGGGGGAAGGGTATTTTGCGCGAAACTGGGGCAGCTGCTGCCTGTCTGGCGTGCAGCGTGGCGCATGATGGTGCAACGGCGGAAATAAACCACGCGGGCGTAGAGCAATAATAAATATTGCCGCCCCTTGTCGGGCAACGCGCCGCTCTTTTCCGGGGGTGGCACGCGGATTGCTTGGGACTTAGAGGAAAACTATTCCCCACGTGCGCCGGACCATATTTTATCAATGGTGATGCTATGAACCGATTTACCCTGAAGCAGCTCAAATATTTCGTCACCGTGGTGGAGACGGAGAGTATCGCCGAGGCCTCCCGCCAGCTGCACATTGCGCAGCCGTCGATTTCGATTGCCATCAAGAATCTGGAGAGCACCTTCGACCAGCAGCTGTTTATTCGCCACCACGCGCAGGGCGTTTCGCTCACCTCCAGCGGTCGGCGGATCTACGATAAAGCGAAAGAGCTGCTGCGCCTGTCCTGGGAGTTCGAACAGAATTCGCGAGCGGATAAAGAGCTGGTTTCTGGCATGATCTCCATCGGTTGCTTTGAATCGGTGGCCCCGCTGTATATGCCGAAGCTGGTGGCCGGGTTTAAGAAATGCTATCCGGAAATCACCCTGCATCTGTACGACGGCGAACAGCATGAGCTGATGCATGGCCTGCACCGCGGCCGCTTCGACCTGGCGCTGGTCTACGATCTGGAGCTCGGCCATTCGATCAATAAAGAACGGCTCAATGCCCCGCATAAACCCTACGCGCTGCTGCCCGCCGCGCATCCGCTGGCGCAGAAGGCGCAGGTGACGCTGCAGGAGCTGAGCCGTGAGCCGATGATCCTCCTCGATGCGGTCCCCAGTAAAAATTATTTTATCTCCATCTTTAAGGAAAAGGGTTATCACCCGGAAGTGGCTTACAGTTCCCCCTCCATTGAAATGGTGCGCTGTATGGTGGGTCAGGGGTTGGGTTTTTCGGTACTGGTCACCCGGCCCTGCTGCGACATGACCTACGATGGTGAAAGAGTGGTGCAGCGGGATATTGCCGACGAGATGCCCGCCTCGACCTTAATTATGGCGCATCTCGCGAATAATGAGCCCACGCGGCCGACGCAACTGTTTATGGATTATTGTCGCAGCATCGAATTAACCCCAACTCACGCCTGAAATAACGCCTGTCGATCCGGCAGGCATTATTTTTTGTCGTCACTCAGCCTCGCAAAATTCTATTCAGTCGATCGTTTTATAATATTTTACCAATTCGTCACAGTTAAATAACCTGAAAGCCGTCAATTCCGGCGACGTCGTCGGCAACTGTGCTTGAAGGATAGCGAAATGACTGAACAGATTACCGAGATCGATACCCTGGTGGTGGGCGCGGGGCAGGCGGGCGTCGCCATGAGCGAGCATCTGACCCGGCTGGATATCCCCCACCTGGTGCTGGAGAAACAGGGTATTGCCCAGGCCTGGCGCAGCGGACGCTGGGATTCGCTGGTCGCCAACGGCCCGGCCTGGCACGATCGGTTCCCGGGGATGGTGTTCCCGGACTGCCCGGCAGACAGCTTTGTCGGCAAAGAGCAGGTGGCAGACTATTTTGCCGCCTATGCCCGCAGCTTCAATGCGCCGATCCGTACCGGGGTGGAGGTGTACAGCGCCGAACGCCTCGTCGGACGGCCGGGCTTTCGTATTGACACCTCGCAGGGGGGGATTGAAGCGCAGCGGATCGTAGCGGCCACCGGGCCGTTTCAGCGGCCAGTGATCCCGGCCATCGCCCCACAGAGTCAGGCTATTCAGCAGCTCCACTCCGCGCACTATTTTAACCCGCAGCAGCTACCGGAGGGCGGTGTGCTGGTGATTGGCGCAGGATCCTCCGGCGTGCAGATTGCCGATGAGCTACAGCGAGCCGGACGCGCGGTGTGGCTGTCGGTGGGAGCGCACGACCGCCCGCCGCGTCGCTATCGTCAGCGCGATTTTTGCTGGTGGCTCGGGGTGCTGGGAATGTGGGATGCCGCGGCCAATGCGCCGGGTAAAGAGCATGTCACTATCGCGGTGAGCGGCGCGCGCGGCGGCCATACCGTCGATTTTCGCCAGCTGGCGCATCAGGGGGTCACGTTAGTGGGGCAGACCCGCGGCTTTGACGGTGACAAAGCACTGTTTCACCCCGACCTGGCGGAGAATATCCGCCGCGGCGATGCCTCCTACCTTGCGCTGCTCGACGCCGCGGACGCGTGGGTGGCCCGCAACGGCATGGACCTGCCCGAAGAGCCCTCCGCCCGCGAATTTCTGCCCGATCCGGCCTGCGTTACCGACCCGCTGCTCAGTCTCAATCTGGCCGAGGCCGGGATCGGCACCATCATCTGGGCGACGGGCTACACCACTGACTATCGCTGGCTGAAGGTCAACGCCTTCGATGACGCACAGCGGCCACAGCATCACCGCGGCGTATCGACGGAGCCGGGCGTCTATTTCCTCGGCTTGCCGTGGCTCTCGCGGCGCGGGTCCACCTTTATCTGGGGCGTCTGGCACGATGCCAAATATATTGCCGACCAGATCGCCATTCAGCGCCAGTACCAGCGTTACCAGCCGTCCTGTTAACCGTTTTCCTTAAGGAGTGCTTTGATGCCAACTCATACCCGTATTCGCATGTTTAACACCAAAGAGACCTACCCGAACCAGGCGCTGAACAACGATCTGTGCCAGGCGGTGCGGGCCGGCAATACCGTCTACGTTCGCGGCCAGGTTGGCACCGACTTCGCCGGCAATCTGATTGGCCTCGGCGACCCGCGGGCGCAGGCGGAGCAGGCAATGAAGAATGTTGAACAGTTGCTGAAAGAGGCGGGAAGCGACCTCTCGCATATCGTCAAGACCACCACTTATCTGATCGATCCCCGCTATCGCGAGCCGGTCTATCAGGAGGTGGGCAAATGGTTAAAAGGTGTCTTTCCCATCTCCACCGGGGTGGTGGTGTCGGCCCTCGCGCAGCCGCAGTGGCTGATGGAGATTGACGTTACGGCGGTGATCCCTGACGACTGGCAGGGGGAGGCAGCAGAATGACTCTCTCTATTAGCGCCCGCTGCCCGGAATCAGGTCAGCTCGGCATTGCCATTAGTTCGTCGAGCATGGCCGTGGGATCGCGCTGTCCGTGGCTATTGCCCGGCGTCGGCGCGGTCGCCAGTCAGAACATAACCCTGCCGTCGCTGGGGCCGCAGATCCTCAGCGCGCTCGAAGCGGGGGCCAGCGTTGAGCAGGCCCTGAACCTGGCCCTGGCGGAGGATCGCTTCCGCGAATATCGCCAGGTCGCGGCGATTGACGCCAACGGCGACACGGCGGTGTTCAGCGGGGAGTTCACCCTCGGGATCGGCGGCGCCCTGGCGGGGGATAACTGCGTGGCGGCGGGTAACATGCTGGCCGGTCAGGGGGTAATCGCCGCGATGGTGGGCGCCTTTGAGGCCGCCACCGGAGAGCTGGCCAGCCGGCTGCTGGCCGGGCTGCGCGCGGGGATTGCCGCCGGGGGCGAGGCCGGCCCGGTCCACTCGGCGGCGGTGAAGGTGGTGGACGATTATCCGTGGCCGGTGGTCGATCTGCGTATTGACTGGGCGGAGACGGATCCGCTGGCGGCCCTTGAGCAACTGTGGCTGGCCTGGGAGCCGCAAATGGACGCCTATATTACCCGGGCGCTCGACCCGCGCGAGGCGCCCGCCTATGGCGTCCCCGGCGATGAATAACATCCTCGCCGCGCTGCTGGCTTTTGACACCACCAGCCGCCATTCGAACCTGGCGATGATCGACTGGATCGCCGATTTTCTCGCTGCCCGCGGCGTGGCGTCCCGCCGCTTTTATGACCCGTCGGGCGGTAAGGCCAATCTCTACGCCCGGCTGGGGCCGTCCGGCGGCGGTGGGGTGATGCTCTCGGGCCACACCGACGTGGTCCCGGTGGACGGCCAGGCCTGGAGCGTTCCGCCTTTCAGCCTGACCGAGCGCGATGGCCGCTACTATGGCCGCGGCAGCGCCGATATGAAGGGGTTTCTCGCCTGCGTGCTGGCGGCAGTGGATGACTTTCTGGCGGCGCCGCTGCGCATGCCACTGCATCTGGCCTTCTCCTATGACGAAGAGGTCGGCTGTCTCGGCGTGCGCAGCCTGGTGGATTTTCTGCAGGCCTCGCCGGAGAAACCGGCGCTGTGCCTCATCGGCGAGCCAACGGAGATGCAGCCGGTGTTCGGTCATAAAGGCAAACTGGCCATGCGCTGCTGCATCGAGGGGCAAGCCTGCCATTCGGCCTATGCCCCGCAGGGGGTGAATGCCATCCGCTACGCGGCGAGACTGATCAACCACCTGGATCGGCTGGGCGTGCGTCTGGCCCGGCAGCAGGACAGCCGCTTTTCGCCGCCCTTCAGCACGCTGCAGGTGGGCACCATTCAGGGTGGGGCCGCGCTGAACATTGTTCCGCAGTCCTGCCGCTTTGATTTTGAGATCCGCTACCTGCCGGGGATGCGTCCCGAAGCGGTCACCGAGGCGCTGGCGGCCTACGCCCATCGCCAGCTGCTGCCGGAGATGCGCCGGGTAGGCAGCGGGAGCGACATCCAGTTCCAGCTGTTAAGCCACTATCCGCCGCTGCTCAGCGATCCGCAGTCCGACTTCGCCCGCTGGCTGGCGCAGTGGTGCGGCAGCGACCGCTTCTCCACCGTGGCGTTCGGCACCGAAGGAGGGCTGTTCGATGAGATGGGCGTCGCGACCCTGGTCTGCGGACCGGGCAGCATGGCCCAGGGCCATAAGGCCGATGAGTACATCAGCATCGCGCAGACCGAGCGCTGTATGACGATGCTGAGACAGCTTTGCGCGTGGATGCGTGCCGAACCGGCGGAACCGCTCACCTGATCCCTCAACACAGGAACCCAAGCGATGCACAATCAACACTCTCCCCACATCGATCAAGCGACCATCGACCGCTGGCAGGCGGATGGCGCGGTGTTATTAAAAGGCGTCTTTACCCCCTGGGTCGAGCGCCTCGCCGAAGGGGTCACGGCGCTGATGGCCAGCCCCAGCGAGTATGGTCATGCGCGCACGGTGATCCCCAAAGATGGTTCGCCGCCTTTTTTTCAGGACTACTGCAACTGGTCGCGGATCCCGGCGTTTAGCGAGTTTGTCTTTCAGTCAGCGGCCGCCGAGATCGCGGCGGCGCTGATGCAGTCGCAGACGGCGAAATTTTTCCATGAACATACGCTGGTCAAACCGGCCGGAGGCAGCACGGTGACTCCCTGGCATCATGACCAGCCTTACTATTGCGTCTCCGGCAGGCAGAACGTCAGCTTCTGGATCCCGCTGGACCCGGTGGCGGAGGCCACCTCGCTGCGTTGCATTCGCGGGTCGCATCGCTGGGAGGAGGAGTTCAGTCCTACCCGTTTCAATGGCACTAAGCTTTACGAGCACACCCGGTTCAGCACCCTGCCGGATATCGACGCCCATGAGGACGAATACGATATCGTCAGCTGGGCGCTGGAGCCGGGGGATGCGGTGGCCTTCCATTTTCGCACCGTCCATGGCGCCCGCGGCAACCCCGGCGCGCGGGCGCGACGGGTCTTCTCCGCCCGCTGGGTGGGGGATGACGCCTCGTTTGCCGATCGCGGCGGCGTGACGTCGCCACCGTTCCCCGAGCTGACCCTGCGGGACGGCGACCCGCTGGATTCCCCGCTGTTCCCCCAGGTTTGGCCGCGGGCGTGAGCCACTGGCGGCGGGATCTGCTATGATCCCGCCTTTCGCTGTCTGGAGCCAGTCGATGTTCAACGACGCCATTGTTTATGACCGCTACGGGCCGCCGGCCGCCGTGCTGACCCTGAAACGCCTGCCGCTGGCGCCGCTGGCGGGCGGACGGGTGCGGGTCAGGATGCGCTTTGCCCCGGTGAATCCTTCGGATCTGATCCCCGTGACCGGCGCCTATCGCCACCGCACCCGACTGCCGGCCGTCGCCGGCTATGAAGGCCTTGGCGAGGTGGTCGCCGCGCCATACGGCAGCCGGTTAGCCGCGGGCCAGCGGGTGCTGCCTCTTCGCGGAGGCGGCACCTGGCAGCGGTTTATCGATCTGGATGAGACCTGGCTGGTGCCGGTGCCGCCGGCAGTTGACGATCTGCTGGCCGCCCGCGGGTATATCAATCCGCTGACCGCGATGCTGATGCTCAAGCGCTGGCCGGTTGCCGGAAAACACCTCGTGCTGACCGCGGCATCGTCCTCCTGCGCCAGTCTGCTGCGGCAGTGGGCGCTGGCGATGGGCGCCCGCTCGGTGAGCGGGATTATTCGCTCGCCGCAGCATCGGGCGCGCCTGGAACAGGCCGGGATCTATCCGATCCTCGATACCGACCGGGCGCTGATGGAGAAGGTCAGCCAGCACAGCGATCTGGTGTTTGACGCGGTGGGCGGCGAACTGGCGAATACGCTGCTGTCGGTGCTGCCCGGGTCGTCGACCCTCATCTCCTATGGGCTGTTATCCGGGCGGCCGCTGACCCAGACGCGCGGTAGCGCGACGGTGCGCAAGTTTCATCTGCGGGAGGCGCTGCCGACACTCAGCGTGGCGGCGTGGCGGGCAGCGTTCGACGAAATCTGGCAGCGCCTGCCAACGACCTCCCAGCCGCCGGCCCAGCGTATAGCGTTGAACGACTGGCGGGCGGCGATTGCCGCCGCCGGCCAGCCGGGAAGAGGCGGTAAGATCCTGCTGGATTTCACCGCTGGTTAAGATTACTTTTTCTTTTCGCCCAGAGTAGGGGTTTCGTCAAAGAAGTTCCACGGCTTGAGCAGCGCGTGCGCCCACTCGGTCGGCATGATCGGCCACTCTTCGGCGCGCGCCACGTGGGTGGTGCCGGTGGTGATCCACACGACGTCATCGTGGTTAGTCAGCGACTCATCATCCTTCGCGTACTGGCCCAGGCCGGTATCGTGGGCGGAACGGTTCGGGTATTTCCCTTCCGGATATCGCTCTGTCGGGTGGTAGCGCGTCACCCACAGCTGTTTATCCATAAAACTCAGGCGATGATATATCCACTCGTCCGGGGCGAATTTGGCGCCGGTCGCCGCCGGGTGCGTGCCGCCGGCGTAAGGGATAATCTGGTATGAGACCGGGTTGCCCATGCGGTTCTCTTTGCTGGTGTTGCTCAGCAGGCGAATGGTGCCAGGGTCGAATTTCTGCGCCGCTTTTTGCTCGCTGTCAATCGTGTACTGATTCACCTGCATAGTACTGGTGCGCGGGCCGCCGGCGGTGTTGGGCTTCACTTCCGGGTCCATCGCCACCAGGGTGTTGTTCTCGCCGTCCACATCGAGGTCGAGGCGGAAGTTATAGATGTGCTGGTGAGTGGTGCCGACAATATTATGGTCGATCAGCGTTCCGTAGCGGGTATCCTCTTTGGCGCTGGGGTCATGCATGGTCTTCGCCAGCACGCCTTTCACCGCTTCAATGCCGGTGGCGCCAGCATCGATACCGATGGTGCCGTTGTCGTGGAACACCCAGTCAAAGATATAGTCGTAGTTGCCGACGGTGCTGATCCAGCGTACCACCAGCTCCCGGCGTTCGGTGCTGACGTTGGGTTTGCCCATCTCCAGGTGCTTATACTCAGGCCCGGCATAGCGTTCGAATATGGCCACCGCGCCTGGAATAGTGGTTGGTTTGCCGGTGTAATCGGCGATAGTTTCGTCCAGCAGTACCGCATTTGACGGCGCATCTTTACCGCGAACAATCGGCGAGGTCAGGGTGCCCATGCCGTAATCGCCGGAGTCCAGATAGGCTTTGAAATACCAGCCGACGTCCGGGTCGCCGTAGGGGACGATCATCCCGCCGAGGGAACCTTCATACATCACCTGGCGTTTTGTGCCGTTATCGTTGTAAGTCACCGTTGACAGAATTGGTCCGACGCGCGAGTTCAGGCGCAGATGAAAATCCCAGTTCTGCCAGTGAATGGTATCGCCGGTGATCGTGTAGTTTTTGCCTTCCGGTTCGGTTATCTCCAGCGGTTTCACCGCCGGGGCGTTGCGGTCGCGACCATCATACGGACGGGGCTCCATTGGGACCGGGATCACCGGACCTTCTTCGATTTTGATGATTTTCTTCGCTTCAAGGTCGACCACCGCCACCAGGTTTTCAATCGGGTGCGCCCAGTAGTTGCCGTCGCCGGTATCCAGATAACTGACCACCTTCAGCAGACGCGCATCCTGCTGCAGGCCATCTTTGCCATCAAAAAAGCCAACGGTGAGCGGGGTGGTGACCACTTTGCCAGGATCGGTAATACCGTGCTTTTTCAGCACCTCAGCGAATTCGCTGCTGGTATTGATGATGTTCTGCACGCTGACAAAATCATCGAGCAGCACCATCCCGTGGGCGCCTTTGATCGGCGTCCAGGAGAGGATTTTTTTGTTTTGCAGATCGACCACGGCTTCAATGACGTGTTTGCCATCGAGCATCACCACATCGGCAGTGCGGGGAGCATCGACCGGCGTTCCCTGCAGGGCAAAGGCCCATACCGCCGCCTTGTCCGGCTCGTGTAAGGAAATCTCAGTAAAGCGGGTATTCGGCTGAAACTCCGGCGCGGCTTTGACAATGGTCACCGCTTTACTGATTTCCGCCGCCGAGAGCGAGTTTAACGGGTGCGGGCGCTTTTCCACCTGGAAGGTCTGATCGAGACCGGACTGGAAGACATCGTTGATAAAGGTATCGGAAACCCAGGCTTTACCTTCCTTCATTACCACAGGCACCGGTAGGTCAAGGGATTTACCGTTGACGATCGCCGTTTTGGCGCCGGGCTTTACTTTGACGTAAGCGCCGTCTTTTATCAGGGTGAACATTTGCGCGTAGTCATCCCACTGCACATCAGCGCCGAATTCCTGCAGCGTTTTATCCAGCGGTACCATGTGGGCTTCGCTACCGTGAGCGAAGACCGGTGATTGCCAGGCGCAAACCACCGCCACGGCCAGCGCCAGCGCGGTTTTACGAGGAGAAAATTTCAAGCCGTTTGCCATTGTGACCTCATCTTATTGTTGTGTTGTCTCTTGCCGCTGCGAATGTCGGCTTTGTCATCCTTAAGCTACCAGCCAGCGGCGCCGGGGCGTTTGTTTGCTTTTGCCAGCTTGTTTGTCAGTTTTGCCAGACGGGCGTAAAAAATGCCTCCGCAGAGGCATTGAGAACGTGCGCTGATTTTTTTGCCGGGTGGCGGCTGACGCCTTACCCGGCCTACGGTCCGTGCGGCCTGCCGTTAATTTATTCACCATTCTTGCTGGCCCGAGCCCGGGGGTACAGGGGGCGGCGGCGACTGGCCGCCCCCTGTGCGCTCCCAGCGCTATGCCAGGCATAACGCAGACGATTAACCGGGAGCGCAATGTGCGCTGAAGCCACGGATAACATAAAGGACTTCCCGGGGCGAAACCGTTGCAAACCGATTGCAGTATCAATGGCTAAAGGGTCGGCCAACAGAGCGCCAGCGGTCTATTTTTCGCTATCACGCCGGGAAATCTCCCTGTTGACGCGCCACCAGGGTCAGAATGGAATACAGCGCCACCGCCTGCTGGTGCTGATTGAAAATCTCCACCGCCCATTCCACCACGCCGGTGGCTTTCTCATCGGCGCTGCGCTGATGTTTGACCGTTTTCCGCTTACAGGTGAGGCGAACCTGAATGGTGTCGCCCGGTTTGACCGGCTCAATAAAGCGCAGGTTTTCCATGCCGTAGTTGGCGATAACCGGCCCGACGCCGGCATCGACGAACAGCCCGGCCGCGGCGGAGATCAGGAAATAGCCGTGGACCACCCGCTCGCCAAAAATCGACTCGGCGGCGGCGATTTTGTCCATATGCGCGTAGAAATGATCGCCGCTCAGGCAGGCGAAGTTAACGATATCCGCTTCGGTCAGGGTTCGGCGCGGGGTTAATAAGCTGTCGCCAGGCTGAATCTCTTCGAAATATTTGCGGAACGGGTGAATACGGTCTTCGTTCACCTGGGCGCCGCGCACCCACTGTTGACCGATGGTCGCCAGCATCGTTGGGCTGCCCTGGACCGCGGTACGCTGCATATAGTGTTTCACCGAACGCAGCCCGCCAAGCTCTTCTCCGCCGCCAGCGCGGCCAGGGCCGCCGTGCACCAGCTGCGGCAGCGGCGAACCGTGGCCGGTTGATTCTGCGGAGGATGCTTCATTCAGTATCTGAATACGGCCATGGGCGCGGGCGGCGCCGAGGATAAACTCGCGCGCCAGCTCGCCGCTGGCGGTGACCAGCGTCCCCGCCAGACTGCCGCCGCCGGCGCGCGCCAGCGTCAGCGCATGCTGGCGGTCGCGATACGGCATCAGCGTCGCCACCGGACCAAAAGCTTCAATGGCGTGTACCGCCGGCGTTTCATCCGGCTGTGAGCAGTACAACAGGGTCGGCGGGAAAAATGCGCCGGCCGCGCTGAGATCCGCCTCTCCACCGAGGAGTACTTCGCAGCCAGCGGCTATCAGCTTATTGACGCTCTCCTGTACGTCCTGACGCTGTTCGCTATTAACCAGGGCCCCCATCTTAACGCCCTCCTGCGCAGGGTCACCGACGGTTACTTTATGCAGGCGGGAGATCAGTGCATCGCTAACCGCATTAATCTGAGCCAGTGGCACAATGATTCTGCGGATAGCGGTACATTTTTGCCCGGCTTTCGCCGTCATCTCGCGGACCACTTCCCGAATAAACAGCGCGAATTCCGGTTGCTCCGGAGTGACGTCTTCGCCTAACACGCAGCAGTTGAGTGAATCTGCTTCCATGGTAAAGGGAATGGATTTGGCTACCAGGTTAGGGTGCGCCCGTAGCTGCTGGCCGGTGGCGGCTGACCCGGTAAAGGTCACCACGTCCTGGCTATCGAGGTGGTCGAGCAGATCGCCCGCGCCGCCGCAAATCAGGCTGATGGCGCCCTCCGGCACCAGGCCGCTGTCGACAATCGCTTTCACCATTGCCTGGGTGAGCTGGGCGGTAGCGGTTGCCGGTTTAATGATCGCCGGCATACCGGCAAGCCACGTGGGCGCCAGTTTTTCCAGCATTCCCCAGCAGGGGAAGTTGAAGGCGTTGATATGGACGGCGACGCCTGATTTTGATGTCAGCACATGACGCGCGGCAAAACCGCCCTGTTTGGAGAGCGGGATGAGCTCGTCTTCCGGCCACAGGATATCGTCCGGTAATTCTCGACTACCGAGCCCGGCATAGGTGAAAAGGGTACCGATACCGCCTTCAATATCCACCCAACTGTCGGCGCGAGTGGCGCCGGTTTGCGCGGAGATGGCGTAGAACTGGTCTTTCTGCTCCAGCAGGTGTTTCGCCACCGCTTTCAGCATCGCGCTGCGTTCAATAAAGGTCATCGCCTGCAGGGCTTTACCACCGCGCTCAATCGCGAAGCGGCGCGCCTGCGCCATATCCAGGCCTTCACTGGTCACCTCCCAAAGCGCCGCGCCGGTGATGGCGTGATGGATAGTACGGGCGCGGCCCCGGCCGGTCTGCCAGGCGCCGGATAAGTAGCTGGCTAACTGCTGCATCGCAAATCTCCAAATGTGTTACGTGTGATATCTATAAATAGTTCTTTTATGAATCATAAAATGCAAGCCCGTATTTAATAAATTATTAACATTGTGATCGCGATGGCGTTACGCCTTATGCTTAACTTACTGTATTAATTGTGGTTTACAAAAGGTTTTGCGGAGATTATCACAAAAAGAGCAAACAAAATTTGTGGTTTTATTTAACCAATATGTAACCTTCAATAAACAAAGTGATTCACATAAATGTTTTTGTTGTGAATATCTGAATCATAAAGGTGATGACGTGACAGAAGAACAACGCTTTGACCAGCGCATCGCGCAGGAAACGGCCATCGAACCGCAGGACTGGATGCCGGATGCCTACCGTAAGACCTTGATTCGGCAGATAGGCCAGCACGCGCACTCGGAGATCGTCGGCATGCTGCCGGAAGGCAACTGGATCACCCGCGCGCCGACGCTGCGCCGCAAAGCGATCCTGTTGGCTAAGGTACAGGATGAGGCTGGACACGGGCTGTATCTCTATAGCGCCGCGGAAACCCTTGGCTGCGCCCGGGAAGACCTGTATCAGAAGATGCTCGACGGGCAGATGAAATACTCCTCCATTTTTAACTACCCGACCCTCAGCTGGGCGGATATCGGCGTGATCGGCTGGCTGGTCGATGGCGCGGCCATCGTCAACCAGGTGGCGCTGTGCCGGACCTCCTACGGCCCCTATGCCCGGGCGATGGTCAAAATCTGCAAAGAAGAGAGCTTTCACCAGCGTCAGGGTTTTGAAGCCTGCATGGCGCTGGCGCAGGGCAATGACGCGCAGCGGCAGATGCTGCAGGACGCTATTAACCGCTTCTGGTGGCCGGCGCTGATGATGTTCGGCCCCAACGATGACAACTCGCCGAACAGCGCCCGCAGCATGGCGTGGAAAATCAAACTGCACTCCAACGACGAGCTACGTCAGCGCTTCGTCGACAATACCGTGCCGCAGGTAGAGATCCTCGGTATGACCGTCCCGGACCCGGATTTGCAGTTTGATGAAGCCAGCGGCCACTACCGCTTCGGCGAAATCGACTGGCAGGAATTTAACGAGGTGATTAGCGGCCGTGGCATTTGCAATCACGAGCGGTTGGCCGCCAAGCGTAAGGCCTGGGAAGAGGGCGAATGGGTGCGCGAAGCCGCGCTGGCCCATGCGCAAAAACAGCAGGCCCGCAGCGCAGCATGAGGAGAGACAACATGAGCAAAGTTTACTGGCCGTTATATGAAGTGTTCGTTCGCAGCAAACAGGGGTTATCCCATCGTCACGTCGGCAGTCTGCACGCTGCCGATGATCAAATGGCGCTGGAGAATGCCCGCGATGCCTACACCCGCCGCAGCGAAGGCTGCTCAATTTGGGTGGTGAAGGCCAGCGAAATCGTTGCTTCGCAGCCGGAAGATCGCAGCGAATTCTTCGACCCGGCGGAAAGCAAAGTCTACCGTCATCCGACTTTCTATACCGTGCCGGACGGCATGGAACATATGTGAGGCGGCGATGAATAACCCTAACCCCGTAGCCACCTACGCCCTGCGGCTTGGCGACAATGGTCTGGTTCTGGCCCAGCGTTTAGGCGCCTGGTGCGGACATGCTCCCGAGCTCGAGATCGATCTTGCGCTGGCCAACATCGGCCTCGACCTGCTCGGCCAGGCGCGCAATTTTTTAAGCTATGCCGCCGAGCTTAACGGTTGCGGCGACGAAGATACGCTGGCTTTTGGCCGCGATGAGCGCCGGTTCAGCAACCTGCTGCTGGTGGAGCAGCCAAACGGCAATTTTGCCGACACTATCGCCCGCCAGTTCTTTATCGACGTCTGGCATGTCGCCCTGTTCAGCCGGCTGGTGAACAGCCGCGACGCGCAGCTGGCGGCCATTGCCGCTAAAGGGCTGAAAGAGGTGCGTTACCACCAGCGCTTTAGCCGCGGCTGGCTGGAGCGTCTCGGTAACGGCACCGAATTATCAAATCGCAAAATGCAGCAGGCGGTCGACAATCTGTGGCGCTTCACCGGCGAACTGTTCCTCGCTGATGAAGTGGAGCTCAGCCTGGTTGAGCAGGGCATTGCGGTTGATCCGCGTGAACTGCAGGCCGAATGGCAAAGCGCGGTACACACGGCGCTTCTCGACTCCGGCTTACAGATCCCGCAGGAAGCGGCCTTCCGCAGCGGCGGCAAACAGGGGCTGCACAGTGAACATCTCGGCCCGCTGCTGGCGGAGATGCAGTATCTGCAGCGTTCGCATCCCGGACTGCAGTGGTAAGTGAGGTGACTATGCAACGTCTTGCCGATATCGCTCCTGCAGAGGTTCGCACCATCTGGGGATTATTAAGCGCGATCCCGGATCCGGAAGTGCCAGTACTCACCATCACCGACCTTGGTATGGTGCGCAGCGTCGCGCGCCATGGCGACGGCTGGGTGATTGGCTTTACCCCGACCTATTCGGGCTGTCCGGCGACGGAGCATCTGCTGGGGGAGATCCGCACGGTCATGAGCGAGCATGGCTTTCAGCCGGTACATATCGTCCTGCAGCTGGATCCGCCGTGGACCACCGACTGGATGAGTCAGGATGCCCGCGAGCGCCTGCGCCAGTACGGCATCAGCCCGCCCCAGGGGCACGCCTGCCATGCGGACAGGCCCGTTGAGGTGAGCTGTCCGCGCTGCGGCAGCGCCCATACCTCGCTGATTAGCGAATTCGGTTCCACGGCCTGCAAAGCGCTCTATCGCTGCGACAGCTGCCGGGAACCTTTTGATTACTTTAAATGTATTTGAGGTTGCCATGACGACGTTCCATTCGCTTAAGGTGGCGAGAGTCGAGCCGGAAACCCGCGATGCGGTGACCATCACTTTTGCGATCCCGCAAGCCCTGCAGGCGGAATACTGTTTTCGCCCGGGCCAGCATCTGACGCTAAAAGCCCGTCTGGGCGGCGAAGAACTGCGCCGCTGTTACTCCATTTGTCGCAGCCGCACGCCCGGCGAAATTAGCGTCGCGGTCAAAGCTATCGACGGCGGGCGCTTCTCGCGCTACGCCCAGCACGATATCCAGCAGGGTATGGAGCTGGAGGTGATGGTGCCGCAGGGGCATTTCGGTTATCAACCGCAGGCCGAACGGCAGGGAGAATATCTGGCGATTGCCGCCGGCTCCGGGATCACGCCGATGATGGCGATCATTAGCGCGACGCTAGCGACCGAGCCGCAAAGCCGCTTTACGCTGATCTACGGCAACCGCAGCAGCCATAGCATGATGTTCCGCCAGGCGCTGGCCGATTTAAAAGACCGCTATCCGCAGCGCCTGCAGGTGATCCACCTGTTTAGCCAGGAGTCGATGGACAGCGATCTGCTACAGGGGCGCATTGACGGCGACAAACTGCGCCAGCTCGCTGATCATCTGCTGGATTTCAGCCGTTTCGACGAGGCCTTTATCTGCGGGCCGGCGGCGATGATGGACGAGGCGGAAGCGACGTTACGTGAACTTGGCGTAGCGGAGAAATCGATTCATCTCGAACGCTTTAATACACCAGGCGGCAATGTGAAGCGGGCCGCTGGAGTGCAGGCGGAAGGGCGCACGGTGACCATCCGCCAGGACGGGCGCGATCGGCTTATCGCCCTCAGCGCCGAAGACGACAGCATCCTGGATGCCGCATTGCGTCAGGGCGCCGATCTGCCGTTCGCCTGTAAGGGCGGGGTATGCGCCACCTGTAAATGCAAAGTGCTGCGCGGTGAAGTGGCGATGGCCGCCAATTACAGCCTGGAAGCGGATGAGCTGGCGGCGGGCTACGTGCTGAGCTGCCAGTCGCTGCCGACAAGCGGCGATGTGGTGGTCGACTTTGACGCGCGGGGGATGGCATGAGTGACCTGCTGATCCACCGTCATGGCCGGGTGCTTCAGTTGACGCTGAACCGCCCGCAGGCCCGCAACGCGCTGAACAATGCCTTATTAACCCAGATTGCCGAGGCGCTGGAGGCGGCGGCAGTTGATGACAGCGTCGGCGTCTGCGTTATTCGCGGTAACGCGCGTTTTTTCGCCGCCGGGGCTGACCTCAATGAAATGGCGGAAAAAGATCTTCCTGCCACCCTGGATGATATTCGCCCACGGTTATGGGCGCGAATCGATGCTTTTACTAAGCCGCTCATCGCCTCGGTCAACGGCTACGCGCTCGGCGCCGGCTGCGAGCTGGCCCTGCTGTGCGACCTGATTGTCGCCGGGGACAATGCCCGCTTTGGCCTGCCGGAAATTACCCTCGGCATAATGCCGGGCGCGGGCGGCACCCAGCGGCTGATCCGCAGCGTTGGCAAGGCGCTGGCCAGCCGGATGGTGCTGAGCGGCGAGAGTATTGACGCCCGCCAGGCGCAGCAGGCCGGGCTGGTCAGTGATATCCATCCGGCGGCGTTAACCGATGAGTATGCCCTGCAGCTGGCAACCACCATTGCCCGCCATTCGCCGCTGGCGCTACGGGCGGCAAAACAGTCGCTGCGCCTGGCGCAGGAAGTCAGCCTGCAGGCCGGTCTGCAACAGGAGCGCCAGCTGTTTAGCCTGCTGAGCGCCACCGAGGACCGCCGCGAAGGCATCGACGCCTTCTTACAAAAACGTACCCCGGAATTTAAAGGACGCTAATCGTGGAAGCTTTCATTCTCAGCGCAGTGGAACAGGGCGTCATGACCATTACCCTCAATCGCCCGGACCGCCTTAACAGTTTTAACGACCTGATGCATCACCAGCTGGCGGAATGTCTGAAGCAGGCCGAGCGCGATGATGGCGTGCGCTGCCTGCTGATAACCGGCGCCGGCCGCGGTTTTTGCGCCGGCCAGGATTTGAACGACCGCAATGTCGACCCCAGCGGCCCGCCGCCGGATCTTGGCATGTCGGTAGAACGCTTTTACAACCCGTTAGTGCGCCGTCTGGCGGCGCTGCCGAAACCGGTCATCTGCGCGGTTAACGGCGTGGCCGCCGGCGCGGGCGCTACCCTGGCGCTGGGCTGCGATATCGTGCTGGCCGCGCGTTCGGCCAAATTTGTGATGGCGTTCAGCAAGCTCGGCCTGGTGCCGGACTGCGGCGGCAGCTGGTTCCTGCCGCGGGTGGCCGGCCGTGCGCGCGCGATGGGGCTGGCGCTGCTGGGCGACAGCCTCAGCGCGGAACAGGCCGCGCAGTGGGGGATTATCTGGCAACTGGTGGACGATTCAGAACTGGCGGATACCAGTCTGCAACTGGCGCGCCATCTTGCGGCGCAACCGACGTTTGGTCTTGGGCTGATTAAAAAGGCGCTGCTGGCTTCTGAAACCAACAGTCTCGACGCGCAGCTGGACCTGGAGCGCGATTATCAGCGTCTGGCCGGGCGCAGCGATGATTACCGCGAAGGGGTCAGCGCGTTTCTGGCCAAACGGCCACCACAGTTCAGCGGGAAATAGATGATGACGACATCCTTAGTCAACGTGGCGGTGATCGGCAGCGGCACCATGGGGGCCGGCATCGCCGAAGTGGCTGCCGCCGCCGGGCATCCGGTGCGTATTTTTGATATTAACCCTAAGGCTGTAGACCTGGCGATAGAGGGTATCGCCGGGCGTCTGGCGTCACGCGTTGCGCGGGGCAAACTGGCGTCAGAGCAGGCCGACGCGCTGCTGGCGCGCCTGCATCCGGCCCACGATTTAGCCGCACTTGCCGATGCAGATTTAGTGATCGAAGCGGCCTCTGAACGGTTGGAGGTCAAAACGGCTCTATTCGCGCAGCTGGCGGAGATCTGCGCGCCGTCAACGCTGTTGACCAGTAATACCTCGTCTATTTCGATTACCGCTATCGCCGCCGGGGTCAAAAACCCGGAGCGGGTGGCCGGACTGCACTTTTTTAATCCGGCGCCGGTGATGAAGCTGGTCGAGGTGGTGAGTGGTCTTGCGACCTCCACAGAAGTGGTGGAGCAGCTGTGCCAGTGCGTAAGCGGCTGGGGGAAACAGCCGGTACGCTGCCGCTCAACGCCGGGATTTATCGTTAACCGCGTAGCGCGTCCGTTCTACGCTGAGGCCTGGCGCGCGCTGGAAGAACAGGTTGCCGCCCCGGAGGTTATCGATGCCGCTTTGCGTGACGGCGGCGGTTTTCCGATGGGACCGTTGGCGCTGACTGACCTGATTGGCCAGGACGTCAACTTCGCCGTGACCTGTTCGGTGTTTAACGCCTTCTGGCAGGACCGCCGCTACCTGCCATCGCTCCTCCAGCAAGAGCTGGCGCTGGCCGGGAGGCTGGGTAAAAAGAGCGGTCACGGCGTCTATCGCTGGCCCGCGGAGACGCAGCCGGACGCGGCGCTGCCGCCGGTAATGATGGGTGCTGAATCCGTTACCGTCAGAAGTGACAACGTCACTGAATTAGACGATGTCTTGCTGCTGGAGACTGAAGGCGAGACCGCCCTGGCGCTGAGTATTAAGCATCACCGCCCGGTGGTGGTGTATGACCTGTGCGCCAGCGATACGGTGGTGCTGGCCGCAGCGGCAACCAACGCGCCTGCGGCCACTGAAAAGGCCGTGCATTACTTCCAGCAGCAGGGCAAGAAAGTGCTGCGTATTGCCGATTATCCCGGCCTGCTGGTGTGGCGCACGGTGGCGATGCTGATTAACGAAGCGCTGGATGCGGTGCAAAAAGGCGTCGCCAGCCCGCAGGATGTCGATACCGCGATGCGCCTTGGCGTGAACTATCCGCATGGCCCGCTGGCATGGGGAGAACGCCTTGGCTGGCGGCGGGTGCTGCAACTGCTGGAGAACCTGCAACACCATTATGGCGAGGAGCGCTATCGCCCCAGTTCCCTGCTGCGCCAGAAGGCGCTGATGGAGAAGCACCATGAGCAATGATCCGTGGCGCAACGCGCGCGTGATGTACGAAAAAGATACCTGCGCCAGAAAGATGGGGATCGAACTTATCGAAATGGACGACGGTTTTGCGCAGATGAGTATGACCGTCTCGGCGGACATGCTTAACGGCCATCAAACCTGTCACCGTGGTCAGCTATTTACGCTTGCCGATACCGCTTTCGCCTACGCCTGTAACAGCCAGGGGCTGGCGGCGGTGGCCTCGGCGGCAAGCATTGATTTTCTTCGTCCGGCGTTTGCCGGCGACCGGCTGGTCGCCACCGCCAGAGTCAAACAGCAGGGCAAGCTGACCGGCGTCTACGACATCGAAATTGTTAATCAACAGCAAAAGATTGTGGCCCTGTTCCGCGGCAAATCGCACCGCATCGGCGGCACAATCACGGGAGACGTGTAATGCGCGACGCCTTTATTTGTGACGGGATCCGTACGCCGATTGGCCGCTACGGCGGCGCGCTGGCCAGTGTGCGCGCCGACGACCTGGCGGCAATCCCGCTGCGTGAGCTCCTGAGTCGTAATCCCGGGCTCGACCCGGCAGCAATTGATGATGTGATTTTCGGCTGTGCGAATCAGGCCGGGGAAGATAACCGCAACGTGGCGCACATGGCGACGTTGTTGGCCGGTTACCCGCATACCGTGCCGGGCACCACGATTAACCGCCTGTGCGGATCGGGTCTGGATGCCATCGGCTTTGCCGCCAGGGCGATCAAAGCCGGCGATGCCGATCTGCTGATTGCCGGCGGCGTGGAATCGATGTCGCGTGCGCCTTTCGTGATGGGAAAAGCCAGCGCGCCGTACCAGCGTCAGGCGGAACTCTTTGATACCACGATTGGCTGGCGTTTTGTGAACCCGCTCATGGCGCAACACTTCGGAACTGACAGCATGCCGGAAACGGCCGAGAATGTAGCTGAATTGTTAAATATCAGCCGAGCCGATCAGGACGCTTTCGCCTGGCGCAGCCAGCAGCGCACGGCGCAGGCCCAGCGCGACGGCATTCTGGCGCAGGAGATTGTGCCGGTGCAGATTGTCGGCCGGAAAGGGGCGGTTAGCGACGTGCGCGAGGACGAGCATCCGCGCCCGGAAACCACGCTTGAGCAGCTGGCGAAACTGAAAGCGCCGTTCCGCCAGGGCGGCGTCATTACTGCGGGCAATGCTTCAGGCGTCAACGATGGCGCCGCGGCGCTGATCATCGCCAGCGAACAGCAGGCCGCTATCCAGGGGCTCACGCCGCGGGCGCGTATCGTGGCGATGGCGACGGCGGGTGTCGAACCGCGCCTGATGGGACTGGGGCCGGTACCGGCGGTGCGTAAAGTGCTGGAGCGGGCGGGACTCAATATTAACGATATGGATCTGATTGAGCTGAATGAGGCCTTCGCCGCCCAGGCGCTGGGGGTGCTCAGACAGCTCGGCGTGCCGGACGATGCGGCGCACGTAAATCCCAACGGCGGCGCCATCGCGTTAGGCCATCCGCTGGGCATGAGCGGCGCGCGGTTAGCGCTGAGCGCCAGCCTTGAGCTGCAACGCCGGGGCGGGCGCTATGCGCTGTGTACGATGTGTATTGGCGTGGGTCAGGGCATTGCCATGATCCTCGAGCGAGTGTGAGCTAATTTACCTGCGAGTACCCTACAATGATAACTACTACAAAATTAGATCCGATTGAAACCGCATCGCGTGACGAACTGCAGGCCCTGCAAACCCAGCGCCTGAAATGGACGCTGAAGCATGCGTACGAAAATGTGCCGATGTATCGCCGCAAATTCGACGCCGCCGGCGTGCACCCTGACGACTTTCGGGAATTAAACGATCTGCAAAAATTCCCCTGCACCACCAAACAGGATCTGCGCGACAACTATCCCTTCGATACATTCGCGGTGCCGATGGAGCAGGTGGTGCGCATTCACGCCTCTTCCGGCACCACCGGCAAACCGACGGTGGTGGGGTATACGCAAAACGATATTGATAACTGGGCCAATATTGTCGCCCGTTCGCTGCGCGCGGCCGGTGGTTCAGCAAAAGATAAAATTCACGTCGCCTACGGCTATGGCCTGTTTACCGGCGGCCTTGGCGCGCACTACGGCGCGGAACGTTTGGGCGCGACGGTGATCCCGATGTCCGGCGGACAGACCGAAAAACAGGCGCAGCTGATCCGCGATTTCCAGCCGGATATGATCATGGTGACGCCGTCCTACTGTCTGAATCTGATTGAAGAGCTGGAGCGCCAGATGGGCGGCGATGCCCGCAGCTGTTCATTGCGGGTCGGCGTCTTTGGCGCTGAGCCGTGGACGCTGGCGATGCGCGCGGAAATCGAGCGCCGGCTGGGGATCACCGCCCTGGATATTTACGGTTTGTCGGAAGTCATGGGACCGGGCGTAGCGATGGAGTGTCTGGAAACCGTTGACGGCCCGACTATCTGGGAAGACCACTTCTTCCCGGAAATCGTCAACCCGGACGACGGTACGCCGCTGGAAGATGGCGAGCATGGTGAGCTGCTGTTTACCACCCTGACCAAAGAAGCGCTGCCGGTGATCCGCTATCGTACCCGCGATCTGACGCGCCTGATGCCGGGAACCGCGCGGACCATGCGCCGCATGGATCGCATCAGCGGACGCAGCGACGATATGCTGATTATCCGCGGGGTTAACGTCTTCCCCTCGCAGCTGGAAGAGGAGATCCTCAAGTTTGAACACCTGGCGCCGCACTATCAGTTAGAGGTCAATCGCCGCGGTCATCTGGATTCGCTGGCGGTGCGCGTTGAGCTGAAAGAGAGCGGGCTGGCGCTGAGTCATGAACAACGCTGCCAGATTTGCCATCAGTTGCGTCACCGCATTAAGTCGATGGTCGGGATCTCCACCGATATTACTATCGTCAACTGCGGCAGCATTCCGCGCTCGGAAGGGAAAGCCTGTCGGGTATTCGACCTGCGAAAAGCGGTGGTTAGCGGTTAATCCTCTCCCCGATAACCCGGCTGAGGCCTTTACGCCGTAAGCCGGGAATTTCCTGTGCTATGATTCATAAAGGAAAAATATAACAACAGAATGAATCAGATGAGTAAACTCGACGCCTTTATTCAACAAGCGGTGACGGCGATGCCCATCAGCGGCACGTCATTAATTGCCTCGCTGTATGGCGACGCTTTATTACAACGCGGTGGGGAAGTGTGGCTGGGCAGCGTCGCGGCGCTGCTGGAAGGATTAGGCTTCGGCGAGCGCTTCGTACGCACCGCGCTGTTTCGCCTCAATAAAGAAGAGTGGCTTGATGTTGTCCGCATCGGCCGGCGCAGCTTCTATCGCCTGAGTGATAAAGGGTTGCGTCTGACCCGGCGCGCGGAACATAAAATTTATCGGGCGAATGCCCCGGAATGGGACGGAACCTGGCTGCTGCTATTGTCGGAAGGGTTAGAAAAAACGGTTCTGGCGGAAGTCAAAAAGCAACTGTTATGGCAGGGATTTGGCGCGCTGGCGCCGAGCCTGCTGGCCTCGCCGTCGCAAAAACTGGCCGATGTCCAATCGCTGCTACATGAAGCGGGCGTTGCCGAAAACGTCATCTGTTTTGAAGCCCATTCGCCGCTGGCGCTCTCAAGGGCGGCGCTGCGCGACCGCGTAGAGGAGTGCTGGCATCTCACCGAACAAAATGAGATGTACGAGGCGTTTATCGCCTTGTTCCGACCATTACTGCCGCTGCTGCGCGACAGCGAGCCGTCAGAGTTGACGCCGGAGCGCTGTTTCCAGATCCAACTGCTCCTTATCCATTTCTATCGCCGGGTGGTGCTCAAAGACCCGCTGCTGCCGGAAGAGCTCCTGCCGGCGCATTGGGCAGGGCAAACCGCCCGCCAGCTGTGTATCAATATTTATCAACGCGTGAGTCCCGGTGCGCTGGCGTTTGTCAGCGAGAAAGGTGAGAGCTCGGTGGGCGAGCTCCCGGCGCCGGGTCCGCTCTATTATCAGCGCTTTGGCGGTTTGCCGGGCGCATAAGGAGGTTGCATGCCGATATATCAGATTGATGGACTGACGCCGGTGGTGCCGGAGGAGAGTTACGTTCACCCGACCGCGGTGTTGATTGGCGACGTGATCCTCGGCAAAGGGGTCTATGTTGGGCCCAACGCCAGCCTGCGCGGCGACTTCGGGCGCATCGTGGTCAAAGACGGCGCCAATATTCAGGATAACTGCGTGATGCATGGCTTCCCCGGCCAGGATACGGTGGTGGAAGAGGAGGGCCATATCGGCCACGGCGCTATTCTGCACGGCTGCGTGATTGGCCGCAACGCGCTGGTGGGCATGAGCGCGGTGATTATCGACGGGGCGGTCATTGGCGAAAACAGCATTGTCGGCGCTTCGGCCTTTGTCAAAGCCAACGCCGAGATGCCCGCCAACCATCTGATTATCGGCAGCCCGGCAAAAGCGATTCGCATCCTGAGCGAACAGGAGCTGGCGTGGAAAAAACAAGGTACCCGTGAATACCAGGCGCTGGTGGAACGCTGTAAGCAGACGCTGCACCAGGTGGAGCCATTACGGGAAGTCGAAGCAGGGCGTAAGCGGCTGGCGTTTGATGAAAACCTGCGGCCAAAAGCCGCCACCTGAGGGGTAAAATTATGGCAGAGAAATTATCCGCTCACTGTCACTGCGGTGCGGTGGCGTTTACCGTGGAACTCAGCGACGGCTTCAACACCGTTCGGCGCTGTAACTGCTCATATTGTCGCATGCGTGGGGCGGTCGCGGTCTCTTCGCCGCGTTCAGGAATAGAGGTGGTACGCGGAGGGGATAAGCTCACAGAGTATCGCTTTAATACAGGGGAAGCCGTGCACTTTTTCTGCTCGGTATGCGGGATCTACACCTTTCATCAACGGCGATCAAACCCACAGCAGTATGGGGTGAATGTGGCCTGCATTGACGGCGTTTCGCCTTTCGATTTCCCTTGCGTGGAGGTCAACGACGGCGTGAATCATCCAAAAGATGGCGGCGGAGGCGTGGTGGGGTATTTACGCTACGAGAAAAAGTAAAACTCTCCTCCCGCAGGAAGCGAGAGGAGTGAAATATTAGGCTGCAACCACGCTGTCGATGGCCGCTTTCGCGTCAGACTGCGCTTTGGCCGCGACTTCCGGGCCGTAAGCGATACCTTCGGCGAACACAAAGTTCACGTCGGTGATGCCGATGAAGCCGAGGAAGGTGGACAGGTATGGGGTGACCAGGTCGGTCGGAGTATCTTTATGGATACCGCCGCGGCTGGTAACGACGACCGCGCGTTTACCGGTTACCAGACCTTCCGGCCCTTTCTCGGTGTAGCGGAAGGTGACGCCGGCGCGAGCCACCAGGTCGAAATAGTTTTTCAGCTGCGTCGGGATGTTGAAGTTGTACATCGGCGCAGCGATAACAATCACATCGTTGCCTTTCAGTTCGGCGATCAGCTCGTCGGAAAGGGCCAGCGCTTCCTGCTGACGCGGAGTCAGCGGCGCGTCGCTCGGACGCAGGGCGCCAACCAGTTCGCCATCCAGAACCGGGATCGGATTGGCGGCCAGGTCACGCACGGTGATCTCATCGCCAGGGTGTTTTTCCTGCCATTGTTCAACAAAATAGTCGGAAAGCTGACCAGATTGTGAGTACCCTGCCAGAATACTGGATTTCAGAACTAATACTTTGCTCATGGGTGTTTCCTTTTTTTAATGTGATTGACGGGTCAATGCCCTGGTGCTTGTTGACACTGTATTCACAATCGCGCCACAGAGATAGCGCAATATATCGAATCCTATGTTCAGATTTTTTGAACAAGGCACGAATGACACAGATGTGGTACTCTAAGGCAATACTTCAAAAGAGATTTTCCCGGCAGAGCTCTGCCCGATAACGCTATGACAGAACAACAAAAAATCACCTTCCCCCAGCTTTATCAACAGCTCGACGGCCTGATGCTGCGCGACAAAACGCGCTTTGCCCGCCGTCTGCACGGCGTGAAGAAGGTTAAAAATCCTGAATCGCAACAGGCCATTCTGCAGGAGATGGCGCTGGAGATAAGCCAGGCAGCCGGTAAAGTCCTGCTGCGCGAAGCGGCGCGTCCGGCCATCACCTATCCGGAAAACCTGCCGGTTAGCCAGAAAAAACAAGAGATTCTCGAGGCGGTGCGCGACCACCAGGTGGTGATCGTCGCCGGGGAGACCGGTTCGGGTAAAACCACCCAGCTGCCCAAAATCTGCATGGAGCTGGGGCGCGGGCTGAAAGGACTCATCGGCCATACCCAGCCGCGTCGCCTGGCGGCGCGGACCGTCGCCAATCGTATTGCCGAAGAGCTGCAGAGCGAGCCGGGCGGCTGCATCGGCTATAAAGTCCGCTTCAGCGACCACGTCAGCGAAAACACCATGGTTAAGCTGATGACCGACGGTATCCTGCTGGCGGAGATCCAGCAGGATCGCCTGTTGATGCAGTACGACACCATCATTATCGATGAGGCGCACGAGCGCAGCCTGAATATTGACTTTCTGCTCGGCTATCTGAAAGAGCTCCTGCCGCGCCGCCCGGACCTGAAAATCATCATTACCTCGGCGACCATCGACCCGGAACGTTTCTCAAAGCATTTCAATAATGCGCCGATTATCGAAGTCTCCGGGCGGACTTACCCGGTGGAAGTGCGCTATCGGCCGATAGCGGAAGAGGCGGACGATACCGAGCGCGATCAGTTACAGGCGATCTTTGATGCGGTTGACGAACTGGGGCGCGAAGGGCCCGGCGATATTCTGATCTTTATGAGCGGTGAGCGGGAAATTCGCGATACCGCCGATGCGCTGAATAAGCTGGATCTGCGCCATACCGAAGTGCTGCCGCTGTACGCCCGCCTGTCCAACAGCGAGCAGAACCGCGTCTTCCAGCCGCACAGCGGACGACGCATCGTGCTGGCGACCAACGTGGCGGAAACCTCGCTGACCGTGCCGGGCATTAAATACGTTATCGATCCCGGTACTGCGCGTATCAGCCGTTACAGCTACCGCACCAAGGTGCAGCGCCTGCCGATCGAGCCGGTTTCCCAGGCGTCCGCCAACCAGCGTAAGGGCCGCTGCGGCCGCGTTTCGGAAGGGATCTGTATTCGTCTTTATTCAGAAGACGATTTCCTGTCGCGCCCGGAATTTACCGACCCGGAGATTCTGCGCACCAACCTGGCGTCGGTCATCCTGCAGATGACCGCCCTGGGCTTAGGCGATATCGCCGCCTTCCCGTTTGTCGAAGCGCCGGATAAGCGCAATATCCAGGACGGCGTACGCCTGCTGGAAGAGCTGGGCGCCATCACCACCGATGCGCAGGCAACGGCTTATAAGCTAACCCCGCTGGGCCGCCAGCTCAGCCAGCTACCGGTGGATCCGCGTCTGGCGCGCATGGTGCTGGAGGCGCAGAAGCACGGCTGCGTGCGGGAAGCGATGATCATCACCTCCGCGCTGTCGATCCAGGACCCGCGCGAGCGGCCGATGGACAAACAGCAGGCCTCTGACGAAAAACATCGCCGCTTCCACGATAAAGAGTCTGATTTCCTCGCCTTCGTCAATCTGTGGAACTACCTCGGCGAGCAGCAGAAGGCGCTGTCGTCGAATCAGTTCCGCCGCCAGTGCCGGGTCGATTTTCTTAACTATCTGCGCGTGCGCGAGTGGCAGGACATCTACACCCAGCTGCGCCAGGTGGTGAAAGAGCTCGGCCTGCCGATCAACAGTGAGCCGGCGGAATATCGCGAGATCCATACTGCGTTGCTGACCGGTCTGCTGTCGCACATCGGCATGAAAGATGCCGATAAGCAGGAGTTTACCGGCGCCCGTAATGCGCGGTTCTCTATCTTCCCCGGCTCCGGTCTATTCAAGAAGCCGCCGAAGTGGACGATGGTTGCGGAGCTGGTCGAGACCAGCCGGCTGTGGGGGCGTATTGCCGCGCGCATTGAGCCGGAGTGGGTGGAGCCGGTAGCGCAGCACCTGATCAAGCGCTCATACAGTGAGCCGCACTGGGAGCGGTCGCAGGGCGCGGTGATGGCGACGGAGAAGGTCACCGTCTACGGCCTGCCGATCGTTGGCGCGCGCAAGGTCAACTACAGCCAGATTGATCCGGCGCTGTGTCGTGAGCTATTTATCCGCCACGCGCTGGTAGAGGGCGACTGGCAGACGCGGCACGCCTTCTTCCGCGATAACCTGAAGCTGCGCGCGGAAATCGAAGAGCTGGAGCATAAGTCGCGCCGCCGCGACATCCTGGTGGATGACGAGACGCTGTTCGAGTTCTACGACCAGCGCATCAGCCACGACGTCATCTCCGCCCGCCACTTCGATAGCTGGTGGAAGCGGGCCAGCCGTGAAACGCCAGACTTGCTCAATTTTGAAAAGAGCATGCTGATTAAAGAGGGGGCGGAGCAGGTCAGTAAACTGGACTACCCGAATTTCTGGCATCAGGGCAACCTCAAGCTGCGGCTTAGCTATCAGTTTGAACCTGGCGCCGATGCCGATGGCGTAACGGTTCATATTCCGCTGCCGCTGCTCAACCAGGTAGAGGAAGCCGGGTTTGAATGGCAGATCCCTGGCCTGCGTCGCGAGCTCATTATCGCGCTGATAAAATCGCTGCCGAAGCCGGTACGGCGCAATTTCGTCCCGGCTCCCAACTATGCGGAAGCGTTTCTTGGCCGGGCGACGCCGCTTGAGCTGCCGCTGCTCGATTCGCTGGAGCGCGAGCTGCGTAAGATGACCGGCGTGACCATCGACCGCGAAGCCTGGCAGTGGGATCAGGTGCCCGATCACCTGAAAATCACCTTCCGGGTGGTGGATGATAAAAACAAGAAGCTGCAGGAAGGGCGCTCGCTGCAGGCGTTGAAAGACGCCCTGAAGGGCAAAGTGCAGGAGACGCTGTCGGCGGTCGCTGATGACGGTATTGAGCAGAGCGGGCTGCATATCTGGAGCTTTGGCACCCTGGCGGAAAGTTACGAACAGAAGCGCGGTAACTATAAGGTGAAAGCCTGGCCGGCGCTGGTGGACGAGCGCGACAGCGTGGCCATCAAGCTGTTTGATAATCCACAGGAACAGCAGCAGGCCATGTGGCGCGGTCTGCGTCGCCTGCTGCTGCTCAACATCCCGTCGCCGATTAAGTATCTGCACGAGAAACTACCGAATAAAGCCAAGCTTGGGCTCTACTTTAACCCGTACGGCAAAGTGCTGGATCTGATTGATGATTGCATCTCCTGCGGCGTTGATAAGCTTATTGACGAGGCGGGCGGTCCGGTGTGGACGGAAGAGGGCTTTAGTCAGCTGCACGATAAAGTGCGAGCCGAGCTCAACGACACGGTGGTGGAGATCGCTAAACAGGTCGAGCAGATCCTCACCGCGGTCTTCAATATCAACAAACGGCTGAAAGGCCGGGTGGATATGACCATGGCGCTGGGGCTGTCGGATATCAAAGCGCAGATGGCGGGTCTGGTGTATCGCGGCTTTGTCACCGGCAACGGTTTCCGCCGTCTTGGCGATACGCTGCGCTATCTGCAGGCGATTGAAAAGCGTCTGGAGAAGATGGCTATCGATCCGCACCGCGATCGGGCGCAGATGCTTAAGGTGGAGAGCGTGCAGCAGGCGTGGCAGCAGTGGCTGAATAAGCTACCGCCGAACCGCCGTGAGGACGACGATGTCCGCGAGATCCGCTGGATGATCGAGGAGCTGCGGGTCAGCTTCTTCGCCCAGCAGCTGGGCACCCCGTATCCTATCTCGGACAAGCGAGTGTTGCAGGCGATGGAGCAAATTACCCCATAGCCTGGCTGGTTGTCCCCGGTGGCGCTGCGCTTACCGGGGCTACTGGTCAGGCGTCCACGCTTAAGCGTTTACCCACGCCAGAGTAAAGCCGTCCCAGCCTTTAGTGCCCACGGTTTGCAGCGCCGTTGCCGTCAACCGTGGCTCGGCGCCCATCATCTCAATGAACTGACGCACACCCTGAACGCGCTCGTCGGCGCTCTGTGGGTTGACCACTTCGCCGTCGCGTACCACGTTATCGCCAATAATTAAGGTTCCTGGGCGGGAATAACGTAGCGCCCAGCGCAGATAATGGGGGTTATTCGGCTTATCGGCATCGATGAAGATCAGATCGAAAGCGGGACATTCGCCAAGCGACTCCAGGGACTGTAGCGCGGGTCCCTCCCGTAGCGTGACCCGCTGGTCAACGCCCGCCAGCTGCAGATTCTCCCGCGCCACCTGGGCATGATGCGCGTCGGCCTCCAGGGTGAGGAGTTGGCCGTCTGCAGGAAGCTCGCGCGCCATCCAGATGGTGCTATAGCCGCCGAGGGTGCCGATCTCCAGTATCCGCTTAGCCTGGGTTAGCCGTACCAGCAGGGCGAGAAACTGACCCTGATTGGCGGCGACATCGTGTGCCGGGAGCCCGGCACGATGGTTGTTTTCCAGTACCCGATCGAGTACAGGATCGCCGGGAATTAAGGCCTTAATCAAATAATTGTCTACTGCCGACCACTGTTGTTGCATATGACGCTTCCCCATTTAGCTCCCTGATGAGTCAGACCAGCCGCCTCCCAGCGCCCGGTACAGATCGATCTGCGCCAGCAGCAGGTTGTTCTTCACCTGCACCACGCTAAGCTGGGTGGAGAACAGCGTTCGCTGGGCATCAAGCACATCCAGATAAGAAGAGTAGCCGTTACGGTAGCGGTTTTGTGCAATACGTAAGGTTTCCTGGGCAACGGTCTCTTGTTCCTGAAGCTCGGATAACTGTTCGCCATAGCGACTGATGGCGTCCAGGCTGTCATTGACCTCTTTGAACGCGCTGCGCACCGTTTTCTCATAGCTATAGAGCGCCTGGTTGCGCTGGGCCATGGAGACGTCCACCTGGGCATTTAACGCCTGGCGGTTTAGCAGCGGCGCCAGAATACTGCCGCCAAGACTCCACAGCCGCAGCGGGTTGTCCAGCAGATCCGGCAGCGTCCGGTCCTGCAGGCTGCCGGTAGCGGTCAGGTTAATAGAGGGCAGCAGCTGCGCCTGCGACGAGGCCAGCGTGGCGTCGGCGGCCACCAGCTGGCGCTCGGCCTGAGCGATGTCCGGACGGCGGTTGAGCAAGGTGGACGGCAGCTGCGACGGCAGACGCAGCGGGGTAAGCTGGGCGAACTCGCCGCGTTTTACCGCGCCAGGGTTATCGCCGAGCAGCACGCTGAGCGCATTTTCCTGCTGCGCAATCTGGTGCTGTAGCGGCGGGATCTGCGCCCGCGTTGACCGCAGCTCCGAATCCGCCTGCATTAGCTCAAGGCGTGAAGTATACCCGGTTTCAAACTGACGTTTGGCCAGGCGCCACGCGTCTTCCCTTGATGTTAGCGTCTGCTGGGTCACCCGCAGCTGCTCATCCAGCGACAGCAGCGTGACGTAGCCAACGGCCACCGAGCTGGCGACGCTCAAATTGGCGGCGGCGGCGGCGGCTTTCTGCGCCTCAAGGCTGGCCCCGGCGGCGTTGGCCGCGCTGCGGTTCGCTCCCCAGATATCGACATCATAGCTGGCGGTCAGGCCGCCCTTATACAGTGTGCTGTGGATCGGCAGGCCGGTGGCGGCGGACTGCGTCCGGGCGCGGGTGCCGGTGAGGCTGGCGTCCAGTGACGGAAACAGACTGCTGTCGGCGGCGTAAGCGCGCGCCTGATACTCATTCACCCGCTCGCGGGCGATCAGCACATCGCTGTTATAGCGCAGCGCCTGGTCGACATACTGATTGAGGGTATTGTCATGAAAATTGCGCCACCATACGCCCTCCACCGGGCTGGCCGGGCCAACGTCGGCCCGCCAGGCGGCAGGAATGGTCAGGGTCGGCTGCGCGCGTTGCACATCGGCGGATTGACAGCCGACCAGCGCCAGAACGATAGCAAGGGCGACCGGGCGGATCATGGTTGTTTCTCCGCACGGGTATCAATAGTCACCTGCACCGACATCCCCGGCCGCAGGCGTTCGCTGTTGTTTTGCCCGTCGTTGACCGTAATACGCACCGGGATGCGCTGGGCGATCTTGACGAAATTGCCGGTGGCGTTGTCCGGAGAGATGGCGCTGAACTCCACCCCGGTCGCCGGGGAGATACTCTGCACCTTGCCGTGGAAGGTCTCGCCGTTGAGCGCGTCTACGGTGAAGGTGACCGGCTGGCCAACGCGTACTTCGGCCAGCTGGGTCTCTTTGAGGTTGGCAATCACCCAGTGCTGCGGCGGAACCAGCGAGGTCAGATGGGTCCCGGCGCTGACATAGGCGCCAAGACGCACCGAGATCTGCCCCAGCTGGCCGCCGGTGGGGGCGATAATCTGGGTATTCTGCAGGTCGATCTGCGCCAGCTCAAGCGCCGCTTTGGCGCTGGCCACGTCGGCCTCCAGCGAATCGCGATTGACGATGGTCGATTCACGGTCCTGGCGCGACATCTCCAGCGCCGCTTTCGCCTGCTCAATATCCGCCGCCCCTTGCGCCGCGCTGGCCCGCGCCGAATCACGTTCGCGGATCGACAGCGAACCGTCGGCGGTTAACTGCTGGATGCGTTTTAAATCGGCCTGGATTTTCAGATTCTGCGCGCGGGCGTTTTGCAGCGCGGCTTCATTCTTGGCGATCGTCGCCTCGGCGCTTTTGCGCTGTTGCAGGTTATTGCGCAGCGCGGCCTCTTTCATCGCCAGGGTAGCCTGGGCCTGATGCACCCGCTGTTTATAGATGCGATCGTCTATCTGGAACAGCACCTCGCCCGGCTGGACAATCGCGAAATCTTTGACGTTGACGGCGGTGATATAGCCGTTGACCTGCGGGCTAATAAAGGTGGTCTGCCCGCGCACATAGGCGTTGTCGGTAAACTGGCTATGACGAGTGAACGGCGGCAGTTGCCAGGCGTAGAGGATCACCAGCACGCCGACGAGGCCTATCGCCGCGGCGGTAAAAATGGAAACCACGCGAATATTATTCCGGGTGTTGGCCTGTTGTTTGGCCGCATCCTGCTGACTCATAACGACTCCAGAGATGAAATGATGATAATTATTTGCTGCCGGTAGCGCGTTGCAACGCGATACGGGCAGTCAGTCGTAAGCGAATTAAGCGCCAGAAAACCCACACTAGTGTCCCGGCGGAGATCGCCGCCGTCAGCAGATAGGTATCATTCCAGGCGAGAATATTGGCCTGCAACGTCGCGGCGTTTTGCAGCAGGGTGGTGGCCTGAACGTTGAGCAGCGTACTGTCGCCAATCTGGCTCTGATACATCTGGCTGTACTGCTGCAGCCGCTCGACGATCAGCGGGTTCAGGGTGGTTATCTGGTCCGCCAGCTGGCTGGAGTGGAATTTCTCACGCCAGGTCTGGAAGGTGCCGAGGATCGCCGAGCCGAGCAGCCCGCCAATGTTCTGGCTCATGCCGAACAGCACCGAGAAGCTGACCAGGTTGCGCGGGTCGGCAAACACGCCGCCAATCCCGGCGAGCATCGCCGGGGCCAGAAAGAAGGCGCTGCCGAAGCCGAGTAAAAACTGGCTGAACATTAATTGTTCCGGACGGGTGAGGGCGTTGGACTGGCTGTCGAGCAGCGAGGCTATCATGATCAGCGCCAGCGCGGTGGCGGTCGGCCAGTAGAGCTTCTGCGGGTTGAGCGTCAGACAGCTGGCAATGATCCCGCACAGAATACCGGCGAAAATCGACCACGCGAGGTTAGTCATCTGTTCGTTTTGCAGGCCAACGTACTGCAGCCAGCCGATGACCCCGGTGTTCTGCTCCGCCAGCACGATGCGGATCAACAGCATAATCAGGCCCAGACGCACGATGCTGCCGCTGGAGAGCCATTTGGTATTGAGCAGGGGGTTGCTGCGGTTATGCTCGAAGGTAATCGCAGCGACGATCAGTATTACCGCCGCCGCCAGCGCCCAGCCGATCCACGGCGCTTCAAACCACCACTCGAGCCGCCCCAGCGACAGCACGGCGCACACCAGCGCCATGCCGGGCGCCAGCAGAAAGAAGGTAATGAAATCCTTTTTTTCGAACACTTTTTTACGATCGCTTGGCGGCAGTTTTAGCGCGATGACGCAGGCCAGCGACACCAGCGCCAGGCCCAGTTCAAAGAAGTAGAGACCGCGCCATTCATCGGTCTGCAGCAGTTCGGTGGAAAAGAGGCGCGCCAGGGGAATGGCCAGCGACGAGCCGGTGATGCCGATAGTCAGCCCTTTCAGGCGATGCCGAGCAGGCCAGGCCTGTACCTGGTAGTAGATCCCCAGCGAGCTGAGCGCCGCGGCCACCATGCCATGGGCGGCGCGAACCATCATCGCTGAGCTGAGATCGTTGACGAAGAGGTGGAAAAAGGTGACCAGCACATAGAGCACCAGAAAGCCTTCGGTGAAAGCGCGCAGGCCAAACTGCTGGCGGAATTTCACCAGCAGCAGGTTGATGGAGACGTTGGTCATCACGTATACCGCCGGCAGCCAGGCGATTTCTGTCGACCAGGCGGCGAAGGTACCCTGCAGCAGCTGCAGGTTGGCGGTGACCACTGCGTTGCCCAGCGCGCCGGTGAGACATACCAGCAGACCGACCACGCCGTAGGCAAGGCGTTTCGCCGGACTGTGCAGCGGCGTCGACGGCGAACCGAGCAGAGCCGGTTTTTCATGCGGCGCCCAGTCATGCGGGGCGTAGGGGTTATCCTGGCGACGGGGCATTATTTCTTCTCCACTTCGCGCAACAGCTTTTCCAGCACCCGCTGGGTTTGCTCCTGCTCCTGTGGGGTAATCGCCGTCAGGATCTCTTCGCGCAGATCGTCAGCCACCGTTTTGACCTGTTCATAGAGGGCCTTCCCTTTGTCGGTGACCACCAGCAGTCGCTTACGTTTGTCGCTGGCGGTGGTGATGCGCTCCACCAGTCCGAGGGCGACCAGACGATGGATCAACGGCACAATGGTCGGGCTCTCCACCCCCAGCTCCTGCGCCAGTTCGCTTTGCGACAGCGGCTGCTGGTGGCGGGCGATGGACGCTACCGCCACCCAGCTGGCCTGGCTGAGACCGAGATTTTTCAGCCGACGATTGACCGCCAGCCGCCAGTGGTGCGCGGTGAGGTATAAAAGATGGGAGAAGGTAAGCTGTCGATTGTCCATAGGTCGTCTGTCAATATCGTTAGAGCTCTAACGATTTTATGCCGGATAACCGCCGGAGTTCAAGATGAAAGATAGAAATTGGTTAACGGTATGTACGTTAATTGTAGTTAACCTTCCGGCCGCGATCCGTGTCGTGCGGTCTGCTGACCGAGGATATTTTTATTCTGCGCCATCACCCAGGCGATAAAGGCCCGCAGGGGGGCGGGAATATGTTTCCGGCTTGGGTAGTAGACGCAGAAATGGTCGGCAGGATAGCGGTAGTCGGGTAACAAATGGACCAGGCTGCCCGCGCTCAGCTGCTGCGTCACCAGCGACTGATAGACAAAGGCGATGCCTAATCCGCTCTCCGCGGCCTGGATCATTGCGCTATCGGCATCGACGACCAGATCGCCTTTAACCGCGACCTCGCTAAGCTCGCCGCTGGGGCCAATAAACTCCCAGCGGTACTTCTCCCCACCAGGAAAACAGCGGTTAATGCAGCGGAAATTAACTAATGACTGCGGGGTGTCGGGCTCTCCGGCTTCGCGTATATAGTCCGGGCTGGCCACCGGGATCAGCGATAGTTTCTCGCCAAAGGGGATGGCAATCATCTCTTTGGGCACATCCTGCGAATAGCGAATGCCGGCGTCAAAACCGGACTCGATAATATTGACTTTCCGATCGGTGGCATACAGTTCGAGCGTCACATTGGGACAGGCGTTTTTAAAGGCGATAAAATAGTCTTGAAAAAACAGGTCAATAACAATGCGCGGTAAATTAACTTTCACCACGCCTTCCGGAGTCAGACGGTGATAATTCAGACTGTCCACCACCCGGCGATAATCATTGACCACCGGCGTTATATTATTAAGAAATTCCTCACCCACTGCGGTTAATGACAAACTGCGCGTTGAGCGATTTAGCAGGCGCACGCCTAACTTTTCTTCCAGATGATTAATAGCGACGGTAAGGGCCGGTGGGGAAAGGTTTAACGCTTTAGCGGCCTGACGAAAACTGCCATGTTTCACTATGAGTATTAATATTTCTATTTGTTGCAGATCGGGCAAGGTTTTCATTGTTAATTTCCAGCTAACACCGCGTTCGGAATAGATTAATTGTTATCAATATGAAAGGGAAGTATATATTTAATGCCATTCAGCAATTAAGGAAAATAAGATGAAAACACGTTATCTTGGAAAAGAGAAGTTTCAGGTTTCCGCATTAGGTCTCGGATGTATGGGGATGAGTTTTGCCTATGGCGGCGCTGAAACGTCGCAGGCGATAAATACGATCCATGCCGCCATGGACATGGGCGTGACCTTCCTGGATACCGCCGAAGTATATGGTCCTTTCGATAATGAAGTTCTGGTCGGAAAAGCGATTAAAGGTTTTCGCGATAAGGTGCAGATTGCCACCAAATTTGGATTTCGTATTTTGCCGACCGGCCAGGGTCTGGAGCGGATGGCCGGCGTTGACAGCCGTCCGGCACATATTCGCGAATCAGTGGAAGGGTCGCTGAAGCGACTGAATGTCGAGACCATCGATCTGCTCTATCAGCACCGCGTCGATCCCGCGGTACCGGTGGAAGAGGTGGTGGGCACTATGGCCGATCTGGTTAAAGAGGGTAAAATTCGCCATATCGGTCTGTCGGAAGTATCTGCTCAGACGCTGCGCCGGGCCTGCAAGGTACATCCGATCGCTGCCGTGCAGACGGAATATTCGCTATGGAGCCGCGAGCCGGAGGCCGGTATTCTCCACACCTGCCGCGAGCTGGGGGTCGGCTTTGTGCCATACAGCCCGCTTGGCCGCGGCTTCCTGACGGGGACAATTACCGATCCCGGCGTTTTGGCAGCGGATGATTTCCGCCGCCATCTGCCGCGCTTCCAGGCCGAAACCATGCGCAAAAACCAGCTGCTGCTTGAGCGCCTGCAGCAGGTGGCCACCCGCTATGACGCGACCCTTGCGCAGATTGCCCTTGCCTGGGTGATGAGCAAAGGCGAGGATATCGTGCCTATCCCGGGGGCGAGGAAAATTGCTCACCTGCGCGACAATGCCGGCGCCGCGAATATTACTCTCGCGCCGGAGGACATCCTCACCATCGAACATATTTTCACTGCCGACAACGTCACTGGCTTACGCTATACCCAGGGCGACTTTGATTTAATCGAAAAATAATCCCCTGCGGGCAGCGGATGGTTATTACTTGCGTGACGTTGTCACCTTTGCCGAACAACTCCTCGTCAGATAGCGCACATCCTCGGCGGTTAACGGCGCGGCAAAGAAAAAAAGGGGCGGCGCAAGGCCACCCCTGATGCGGTTGCTGATGGGGATCAGCCCGGGTAGATGCCGCGGTCTTTACGCGCCATCAGGATGCGCTCGCAGGCCACGATATAGGCGGCGGTGCGCAGCGTACACTCTTTCTCGGCGGCTTTATCCCAGACGTGCACGATAGCGTCGGTCATAATGCGGTCCATCTTGGCGTTGATCTCCTCTTCGCTCCAGAAGAAGCTGGCCATGTCCTGTACCCACTCAAAGTAGCTGACGGTCACCCCGCCGGCGTTGCAGATAACGTCCGGCACCACGATCACGCCGCGCTCGGCCAGCACGTCGTCCGCTTCCGGATAGGTTGGGCCGTTGGCCCCTTCCAGCACCAGTTTGCAGGTCAGCTTCTCAGCGCGCTCGCGGGTGATTTGCCCTTCCAGCGCCGCCGGGATCAGGATGTCCATCGGGGTGGTCCAGAAGGCGTCTTTATCGATCTCCTGGGCGCCCGGGAAACCGGCAATCTGCTTTTTCTCCGCCTGCCAGGCGGTGAGGGCGGCCATATCGATTCCGCCTTCGTTATACAGGGTCGCGGTATGATCCTGAATAACCACGATACGAGCGCCGACCCCGGCGAACAGGCGGGCCGCTTCGCTACCGACGTTACCAAAGCCCTGCAGCGCCACTTTGGCGCCTTCAATTTCGATACCGGCGCGACGGGCAACTTCCCGGCCGGTGACAAACACGCCGCGTCCGGTGGCTTTTTCACGACCGAGGGAGCCGCCGAGGTGGATCGGTTTGCCGGTGACCACGCCGGTGATGGTGGTGCCATGGTTCATGGAGTAGGTGTCCATCATCCATGCCATCACTTTGCCATTGGTGCCGACGTCCGGCGCCGGAATATCTTTCTGCGGCCCGATAATAATGCCGATTTCGCTGGTGTAGCGGCGGGTNNCCCCGCCGTAAGGAATATTGACCGCGGCGCACTTAATGGTCATCCAGGCAGAAAGTGCCATGACTTCGTTAAGATCGACATCCGGATGGTAGCGAACACCACCTTTACCCGGTCCGCGCGACAGATTGTGCTGAACGCGATAGCCCTCGAAGTGGCGGATGGTGCCGTCGTCCATTTGCACAGGAATGTCGACGATCAGCGCGCGCTTCGGATGGCGCAGGGTTTCCACCCAGTAGGCAAGATCGCCGAGATAAGGCGCGACGCGGTCGATCTGGCGCAGGTAGGTGGTCCATGGAGATGTACTACTTTCAGATGCGTAAGATAACTTTTCCATAAGAGTCCTGTTTCTCAGTGTTATTTATGTCGTGTAAAACCGTGGAATAGCTACAGCAGTAAACTCTGTGCAATGAATGGTATCACCAATTTTATAAAGCGGTATTTGACGGCAATTCCGATTTTTAAATTTTTGTTAGATTTTTTATTTTTTAAGTGAATAACTACGCACGTCAACCACCCGCAAGCTGTGCATTTTAATTCACTTTTTATTCACTTAAGTGCATAAGAAAATATTTTTTCTATGTTTTTCATTATCTTGATGATCTTCAAAAAGTGAATAAATTGCTTTTGCCCGTATTGACAATCTTGTTGTTCACAGGCCAGCATTAGCCCACACAACAACATGGCATTAACCATGAATTAACAATTACCCGTAAAAAGAATAGGGCTTTATTTTTCTGTGGTGAATATTTTTACCATCGCAGCGGGTGCGCTCGTGCCCAAAATAAGCCGAGGGGCAGGGTTAATGTCGATTGTCCAACGCGACGGGAGCGTTTTCCGTCGTCTTACGTTCCGGAGATAAATTATGTCAGGCAGTATGACTCGCGAAGATTTTGACGCTTACCTGGTTCCCTGTTTTGCCCCCGCGCCGTTTATTCCGGTCAGAGCGGCGGGCTCCCGCGTCTGGGACCAGCAGGGGAAAGAGTATATCGATATGGCGGGCGGCATCGCAGTGAACGCCCTGGGCCATGCTCACCCGGCGCTGGCTCAGGCCCTGCAGGATCAACTGGCGAAACTGTGGCATATCGGCAATGGCTATACCAACGAGCCGGTGCTGCAGCTGGCAAAAACCCTCGTGCAGTCGACCTTTGCCGACAAGGTGTTTTTCTGCAACTCCGGCGCCGAAGCCAACGAGGCGGCCCTTAAGCTGGCGCGGAAATATGCCCACGATAAGTTTGGCGGTGAAAAAAGCGAAATCATCGCCTTCAACCACGCCTTCCACGGCCGCACGCTGTTCACCGTCTCCGTTGGCGGCCAGCCGAAATATTCCAGCGATTATGCTCCGCTGCCGCAGGGCATTACCCATCTGCCCTATAACGATATCGAGGCGGTCACCGTGGCGATCTCCTCGCGCACCTGCGCGGTGATCGTCGAGCCGATTATCGGCGAAGGCGGGGTGATCCCGGCGGACCCGGCGTTCCTGCAGGCGCTGCGTACCCTCTGCGATCGCCATCATGCCACCCTGATATTCGATGAGGTGCAGACCGGCGCCGGGCGTACCGGCCATCTCTACGCCTACCAGCATTACAACGTCGTCCCGGACATTCTCACCAGCGCCAAAGGGCTGGGGGGCGGCTTCCCGATCGGCGCGATGCTGGCGAAAGAGGCCTGGGCGCAGGTCTTCCAGCCAGGCACCCATGGCACCACCTTCGGCGGCAACCCGCTGGCGGCAACCGTCGCTAACGCCGTGCTGGCCCATCTCGATGCGCCGCTGCTGGCGGGCGTTGGCGAGCGCCATGCGCTGATCGTTGACCAGTTGAATGCGATCTCTGCCCGATACGATGCGTTCAGCGCCGTGCGCGGCACCGGTCTGCTGATCGGCGCTGAGCTGGCGGGGCCGCTGCGCGGCAAGGCCAAAACGTTGACTAACCTGGCGGCGGAAGAGGGGCTGATCGCCCTGATTGCCGGCCCGGACGTGCTGCGCTTCGCGCCGGCGCTCAATATCCCGCTGGCGGATATTGCGGAAGCCTTCGTGCGCCTTGATCGCGCCGTTGCCCGCTTAACCCGCTAACCGGGAGGACGGCCTGTGATGCTATTTCGTCCCGTACGGGAAAACGATCTCGACGACATCGTCCGCCTCGCCGCGCGGGCGGGGGTCGGCATGACCTCTTTACCGCATGACGTCGGGCGCCTGGCGGCCCGGATCCGGCGCAGTATCGAGACCTTCGCCGGCGAACTGCCGCGCAGCCAGCAGGGTTTCCTGTTTGTGCTGGAGGACACCGCGCTGGCGCGGGTGGTGGGGGTGAGCGCCATTGAGGTCGCAGTGGGCCTGGACGAGCCGTTTTACAATTTTCGCATTCAGAAAACGGTGCGCGCCTCGAAAGCGCTGGGAGTCTATAAGCCCCAGGAGCTGCTTAATCTCAGCTATGACCACACCGGGCATAGTGAGCTATGTACGCTGTTTCTCGACCCGGCGTATCAGCGCAACCGCAATGGTCTGCTGCTCTCCAAGGCGCGCTTTTTATTTATCGCCGCCTTTCGCGAGTGGTTCTCCCCGCACCTGTTTGCCGAACTGCGCGGCTGCAGCGATGAGCAGGGACAGTCGCCGTTCTGGGATGCGCTGGGCCATCATTTCTTCGACATCCCGTTCGCCGATGCCGACCGGCTGACCGGCACCGGCATGAAAACCTTTATTGCCGAACTGATGCCGGCGTACCCGATCTATATCTCACTGCTGCCGGAAGCGGCCCGCGGGGTCATCGGTCAGGTGCATCCCAATACCGCCCCGGCGCGGGCGATCCTCGAGAAAGAGGGTTTCAGCTGGCGCGGCTCGGTGGATATTTTCGATGCCGGTCCGGTGCTGGAGGCGGACACCGATCAGATCCGCGCCGTGCGCGACAGCCAGCGCCTGCCTGTCCGGCAGCTGATGGGCGACCTGCCGGCGCCGACCCTCGTCGCCAACGGTCAATTCGACAACTTTCGGGCGCTGCTGGTGGCCCACGAAGAGCAGGTCTCGCTTGACAGCGCCGCGCTGGACGCGCTGCAGGTCAGTGAAACCGACCGCGTTTATACGGTAACCCTGAATCCAGAGGACAACAGATCATGGCGGTAAAAGCACAGTTTATAGCCGGGCAGTGGCTGCCAGGCAGCGGCGCAACGATGAGCAAACTGGCCCCGGAGGATCAGTCGCTGCTGTGGCAGGCGGCCAGCGCGGGGGCTGACGACGTCCAGGCGGCCTGCGCCGCGGCGCGCGCGGCGTTTTATCCCTGGTCGCACCGGCCGCTGGCCGAGCGTATTGACGTCGTACAGCGTTTTGCCGCGCTGCTGGAGACGCATAAAGAGGCGCTGGCGACCCTGATTTCCCGCGAGACCAGCAAGCCGCTGTGGGAGACCCGCACCGAAGTGCAGGCGATGATCGGCAAGGCCGCGATCTCCATCGAAGCCTATCACCAGCGGACGGGCTTTCATGAGTCGACGCTGCCGGACGGTAAAGCGCTGCTGCGCCACAAACCGCACGGCGTGATGGCGGTCTTTGGCCCCTACAACTTCCCGGGCCACCTGCCCAACGGACATATCATTCCGGCGCTGATCGCCGGGAACACCATTGTGTTTAAACCCAGCGAGCTGACGCCGGCTACCGCTGAAATGACGGTCCAGCTGTGGCAGCAGGCGGGCATCCCCGACGGGGCGATCAACCTGCTGCAGGGCGGAAAAGCCACCGGCCAGGCGCTGCTGGAAAATCGTGATATCGACGGCGTGCTGTTCACCGGCAGCGCGGCGGCCGGTTTCCACTTCCATCGCTACTTCGGCGGCCAGCCGGAGAAGATGCTGGCCCTCGAGATGGGCGGCAACAACGCACTGATCGTCGCCGACGTGGCCGATATCGATGCGGCGCTGCATGTGATTATCCAGTCGGCGTTTATCTCTGCCGGGCAGCGCTGCACCTGCGCGCGCCGGCTGATCGTGCCGCGCGGCGAGCAGGGGGATGCGCTGCTGCAGCGGCTGGTAGAGGCCAGCGCGCAGATCCGCGCCGGCAAGTGGGATGATCAGCCGGCGCCGTTTATGGGCGGGGTGATCTCTCTCGACGCTGCGCAGAACATGCTGGCGGCGCAGCAAAAACTGGAGGGGCTCGGCGGCAAGGTGCTGCTGCGCATGCGCCAGCCTGACCCGCGCTCCACGGTGCTGACCCCGGGGATCGTCGACGTCACCGGTATTGAGGTGCCGGATGAAGAGTACTTTGGCCCGCTGCTGACGATTATCCGTTACGACGGCTTCCCGGAGGCGATTCGCCTCGCCAATCAGACCCGCTATGGCCTGGCCGTCGGGCTGATCTCCAGTGATGCGGCGCAGTTTGATCAGCTGGCGGACGAGGCGCGAGCCGGGATCGTCAACTGGAACAAGCCGCTGACCGGCGCATCGAGTAAAGCGCCGTTTGGCGGGGTGGGCGCCTCCGGCAACCATCGCGCGGCAGCGTGGTATGCCGCCGATTACTGTGCCTGGCCGATGGCCTCTCTGGTCAGCGATACGCTGACGCTTCCGGCGACGGTATCGCCGGGCCTGCCATTCTGATAACGGATCCTGTGAGGACATATGTCTGGTTTTGAAGCAAACTTTGATGGCCTGGTCGGCCCGACGCACCACTACGCCGGACTCTCCGTCGGCAATGAAGCCTCGCAAAATAACCGCGATGGTCTCTCTAACCCTAAAAAGGCGGCGCTGCAGGGGCTGTATAAAATGAAAGCCCTGGCCGATCGCGGCTTCGTGCAGGGCATTCTGCCGCCGCAGCCGCGGCCGAATCTGCGTCTGCTGCGCGAAGTGGGTTTCCAGGGCAGCGATGAGCAGGTTATCCGGCAGGCGGCCCACGCGGCGCCGCAGCTGCTCTCCGCCTTCAGCTCCGCCTCGTCGATGTGGACCGCCAACGCGGCGACCGTCTCACCGTCGGCGGACAGCGCCGATGGCAAAGTCCATTTCACCGTCGCCAACCTGAACAATAAGCTGCACCGTATGCAGGAGGCGCCCACCACCTCGGCGATCCTTGGCGCCACGTTCGCCGATCCGCGCTACTTTGCCCACCATGCGGCGCTGCCGCAGCATGGCGACCTCGGCGATGAAGGGGCGGCCAACCATAACCGCTTCTGCCGGGAATATGACCGGCAGGGGGTGCAGTTTTTCGTCTATGGTCGACGCGCCAGCGGCGGTATCGCCCCGGTGAAGTATCCGGCGCGGCAGACCCTCGAGGCCAGCGAAGCGGTGGCCCGCCTGCATCAGCTGGATCCGCGCTACACGGTGTTTGCCCAGCAGGCGCCGCAGGCTATCGATCGCGGCGTGTTTCATAACGACGTCATCGCGGTCAGCAATCGCCATGTGCTGTTCCACCATCAGCAGGCGTTTGTCGATCAGGCTACAGTGCTGGCCACGCTGCGGGCTAAAAGCGACAGTCTGGATATCCCGTTCACCAGCGTGGAAGTGCCGGACGAGCGGGTTTCGCTCGACGACGCCGTGGCCTCATACCTGTTCAACAGCCAGCTGCTGAGCAAACCAGACGGCAAGATGCTGATCGTGGTGCCGGAGGAGTGCCGCCAGCGGGAAAACGTCTGGCGCTATCTCAGCGATCTCGCCGCCGATAGCGCATCGCCGATCGATGAAGTGGCGGTCTTTGACCTGCGGGAAAGCATGCGCAACGGCGGCGGCCCGGCCTGTCTGCGGCTGCGAGTGGTGCTCAACGAGGCGGAGCGCCAGGCGGTCAACGCCCATAGCCTGATGAACGACGAACGTTATCAGCAGCTGACGGCATGGGTGGAAAAACACTATCGCGACCGGCTGCATGCCCGCGATCTGGCGGACCCGCAGCTGCTGCGCGAGGTTTATCAGGCGCTGGATGAGCTGACGCAGATCCTGCGCCTCGGCGCGGTCTATGATTTTCAGCGTTAAGGAGCGGCAGATGGAGCACCTGGTTAACGATTTACTGCACTGCCGCCTGCAGGCGTGGACCTTTCCGGCGGGCATCGAGGCCCGCTGGCTGGGCGAGGGCATTTTACAGCTGCTGCCGACGGCGCCGTGGCGCCGGGCGACGATCCTCTCCGCCGGCGTGCATGGCAATGAGACCGCGCCGATTGAACTGCTGCTGCAGCTAACCCACGATCTGAGCCAGGGGCGGCAGCCGCTCACGCAGGCGCTGCTGATCGTCTTTGGTAATCTGCCGGCGATCCGCGCCGCGCGCCGCTATCTGCATAACGACCTGAATCGCCTGTTCGGCGGCCGCCATCTGGCGGTCACCCCGGGAAATGAGTCGCGGCGGGCTTTTGCGCTGGAGCAGGCGGTGCAGGCTTTTTATCGCGCCGCCGATGCGGCGGGGCCGGTCAACCGTGGTCATCTCGATATGCACACCGCCATTCGCGGATCGCTGTATCGCCAGTTTGCGCTGCTCCCGGCCCACGCCGGGGATTTTTCGCCCGATTTCTATCAGCTGCTGCAGGCCAGCGGGATGGACGCCGTCGTGCGCCATACCGAAGCGGGCGGCACCTTCACCCATTTCACCTGCGAAAAGTTCGCCGCGCAAAGCGCCACCCTGGAGCTGGGGAAAGTGATGCCGTTCGGCGCCAACGATCTCAGCCTGTTCGCCGCCGCCGACGCGGCGATCCGGGCCTGGATCGCTGACGCGCCGCTGCCGCCGCGCGACAAAGCGCCGGTGGACTACTTCCTGGTCGAGGAGAGCATCATCAAGCGCGAGGGGGAATTTACGCTTAATCTCGCGGCAGACGTTGAAAACTTCACCGCGCTCCCGGCAGGGTATGAGATCGCCCGCCAGGCAGAGAAACGTTGGGTGGTGCAGGCCCGGGCCCCCTATATCCTCTTTCCCAACGCCGGGGTCGCCACCGGCCAGCGCGCCGGGCTGTTGCTCCGCGCCGCTGCCCTTCGTCTCCCGCAACCAGCCTGAGGAAACACCATGACTGAACATCAACATCAGGCGTCACCTGCCGCCGGAGGTGAAGGCGCGTCACAGCTTAAGCGCGGGCTCAGCGCCCGCCATATCCAGATGATTGCCCTCGGCGGCGCCATCGGCACCGGGCTGTTTATGGGGGCGGGGCGCAACATCGCCGTCGCCGGCACCTCGATCCTGGTTATCTATGTGCTGGTCGGGTTCTTTACCTATATGGTGATGCGGGCGATGGGCGAGCTGCTGCTCACCCGCCATGACTACCGCTCGTTTGCCGACTTTGTCGGCGAGTATCTCGGGCCGCAGGCCAGCTTTTACCTCGGCTGGACCTACTGGCTAAGCTGGGTGGTGACCTGTATCGCCGACGTGGTGGTCTGCGGGAGCTATATGCAGTACTGGTTCCCGGAACTCTCGGCGTGGATGCCGGCCCTCAGCATGCTGGCGATCCTGTTCCTGCTTAACCTGCTGTCGGTGAAAATGTTTGGCGAGGCGGAGTTCTGGTTCGCCCTGATCAAGGTGATCACCATTATCGCCCTGATCGGCACCGGCGGCTGGATGATTGCCACCGGCTGGACCTCCCCGGACGGCGTGACGGCCTCCCTCAGCCATCTCACCGACCCGACGGCCTTTATGCCCCACGGCATCACCGGCTTTTTCGCCGGCTTCCAGATAGCGATCTTCTCCTTTACCGGCATTGAGCTGCTGGGCACCATGACGGCGGAGACCCGCGATCCGCAGCGCATTTTGCCCAAGGCGATCAATGCTCTGCCGCTGCGGATTATCATCTTCTATCTGCTGTCGATGGTGGTGATCATCGCTGTCGCCTCGTGGCCGGGGGTGTCGGCGGAGACCAGCCCCTTCGTGACGCTGTTCGCCAAGGCCGGGCTGCCTGCCGCCGCGGCGGTGATTAACTTTGTGGCGCTGACCTCGGCGATGTCCTCGGCCAACAGCGGGGTCTTCTCCAGCACCCGCATGCTGTACGGCCTGTCGGTGGAGAAGCATGCGCACTGGCAGTTTCGTATCCTGTCGCGCAGTACCCGCATTCCGGTGCGCAGCCTGCTGTTCTCCTGCTTCTGCATGCTGATCGGCACGCTGTTGCTGTTTCTGGTGCCGAACGTGATGACCCTGTTCACCATCGTCTCGACCCTGGCGGCGATTATGGTGGTGTTCAGCTGGGGGATGATCCTCGTGGCCTATCTGGTTTACCGCCGTCAGCGTCCGGACCTGCACGCCGGGTCGATCTTTAAGATGCCCGCCGGGGTAGTGATGAGCTGGGTGAGCCTGCTGTTCTTCGCGTTCGCTATCTTCATCATGATCTTTGACCCGGACACGCTGCTGGCGCTGTTGGCTTCTCCGCTGTGGTTTATCGCGCTGTTGGGCTTCTGGAAGCTGAAGCAGCGGCGCGAGGGGCAGCTTCAGCTGGACAACCAGAGCGCCTGACACCCGCCGGCCCTGGCGGCCGGCTAAGCAGGGGGGAAGACTTGACGCCTGTTTGTGCCCGGTGGCGGCTGGCGCCTTACCGGGCCTACATGCTTACCGGACCTGGGATAAGCGGTTTCCCCCGCGGCGCGATCCCCCCAGGCCCGCGCACGCGCAGCGCCGCCGGGCGGGATAGTCGACTCCGTAGTAGCCCTGGCGGGCTGCGGTCAGGCGCTTTCCGCCCGGGAGGGGGCCGTGCCCAGCGCGGACTTCATCCGGCTGGCGCAGAATATCGCCAGGAGCGAAATCGCCACCGTAACGCCCAGATAAATGGCCACCGGCCGCCAGTCACCGTCATATTTTGCCAGCAGACCGGTGGCGATAAGCGGCGCGGTTCCCCCGGCCAGCGCGGCGCCCAGCTGGTAGCCGAGGGTGATCCCGGTATAGCGCACATTGGCGCTGAAAATCTCAGAGCACAGGGTGCCGAGCACCGCGGTTACCGGCGCCCACAGGATGCCGAAGGCAACGATCGTCGCCAGCATGATGCCCCAGCCGGTGCCGGTGTCGAGCAGCAGGAACCACGGGACGATAAACAGCCCCAGCAGCACCACGCTCAGGGTGTACATCTTTTGCCGACCCACCTTGTCTGACAGCAGCCCCATCAGCGGGATCATCACGGTGGCCACCAGCGCGCCCAGGGTCACGGATTCCAGCGCCTGCGACTTCTGATAGCTCAGGGTGGTGGTGGCGTAGCTGACTACAAAGGTGGAGAAGATATAGAAGGGGGCGGTCTCCACCACTTTCAGGCCGGCGGCGATCAGCACTTCCCGCCAGTGGTGCTTGAGCGTATCGCGCAGCGGGGCCTTCGCCACCTGGCCGGATTTTTTCACCTGCTTAAAGGCGGGCGTTTCGTCGATATCTTTACGGATCCACAGGCCGAGAAAAACGAGGACGGAGCTGAGCAGGAACGGTATGCGCCAGCCCCAGGCGAGAAACTGCGCCTCATCGAACAGCGTCATCAGCGAGACGATAAATGTCGCCATCAACATGCCGATGGTCACCCCGGCCTGGGGAATGCTGCCGAAAAAGCCTTTCCGCTTTTCCGGCGCGTATTCATAGGCCAGCAGCAGCGCGCCGCCCCATTCGCCGCCGATACCCATGCCCTGAATAATGCGCAGGATAATCAGCAGGGCCGGCGCCCAGAGGCCCACCATCTCGTAGGTGGGCAGCAGGCCGATCGCCACCGTGGCGCTCCCCATCAGCGACAGGGTCAGCACCAGCGTCTTCTTGCGGCCGATGCGATCGCCGATATGGGCGAAAATCACGCCGCCGATGGGGCGGATAAAAAACGTCAGCGAGAAGGAGAGCCAGGAGAGGATCAGGCCGATAACCGGGTCGACCATCGGAAAGAAGATTTTGTTGAACACCAGCGCGGCGGCGGTGCCATAGAGAAAATAATCGAACCATTCGATGGCGCTGCCTGTCAGGCTCGCGATCAGTACCTTCTTGTTTTTCTGCAGAATGGATGCAGTGTTGTCTTGTGGATTGCTCATTACGAAACGTTCTCCCGCCACGGTAGATAGGTCAGGTGTCACTCTGTACGAGCAGGGTGCAACCTGATGTGAAAAGGTTGTGTAATTGTTAAGCAACTTAGGGTTGAAGGTTACAATTGGCAAGTTTATCGCTGGCAAACTGGGCGTTATGGCGCGCTTTGAACTGGTATAACCGCGACGCTATTTTTTATTTTCCACCTGATTTTGCTGTTTTTTGTTATTTTCATAGTGAGTTGTTCAGGTGCAACCCGCCTGTTTTTAGATGTTTCTTGTTATTTCAAAATGGTTACAAATCGACGCCGCTATGCCTCCCGGCAGGCGGCGTTTATGATAGCGAAAGCATCCTCTCCGCTCGGCTGAGAGAGGATTAAGGAGACAGAATGGCAGAACAATTTCCTCCGCTGTCGGCAGCGACGCTGGCGGCGGCTAACCAGGTCGGCGCCTGGCTGGCGCAGGACGATCTGGCGACGCTGCCCGCGCTGCCGCAGGTGGACGTGGTAGTGCTGGCCGGCAACGCCGTGATCCCAACCATCGACGCCGCCTGCCGTCTGGCGGCGGCGCAGGCGGTCCCGCTGCTGATCAGCGGCGGCGTGGGACATTCTACGGGCTATCTCTACGAGGCGGTGCGCCAGGATCCCCGTTACCGTACGTTGCTGGTGGATGGCCGTCCGGAAGCGCATGTTCTGGCCGATATTGCTCATGACTACTGGCAAATTCCGCGCTCGCGGCTGGTGGTGGAGGACCAGTCGACCAACTGCGGCGAGAACGCCCGTTTTACCCGGACCACGCTGGAGAACGGGGGGATCCCTCATCGTCGCGGGATCGTCATTCAGGACCCCACCATGCAGCGGCGAACCATGGCCACCTTCGCCCGCGTCTGGCAGGGGGTGACGACGCCGCCACAGTGGCTGAGCTTTCCCGGCTGCTCGCCGGTGCTGGAGCAGACCGATGGTCAACTGGGGTTCGCGGGCGGCGGGGCGGGGCTGTGGCCGGTCGCCCGCTACCTGGCGCTGCTGCTGGGCGAGCTGCCGCGCCTGCAGGATACGCCTGAAGGATACGGTCCGCGGGGGAAAGACTTCATCAGCCACGTCACCTTCCCGCCGGAGATCATCGATGCCTGGCGACAGCTGCGGGAGGACGCCCAGCTTGCCGGGGCGCTGCAGGCCCGCACCCTCGGCTGAAAACTGCCCGTTTGCGGCAGATTTATCGCAAACGGGCAATTTGTGTTATTGGAATGTAACCTCAAGCGGGCATTTTTGGCCCGGTTTTATGAATCAGCTCACAGAACAGCGCCAACGTGCTGCGAAGCCACGGCTTATCCGCCCGATATTTAACAAAAAAATCACTTGTTAAATACAAACGCACTACAGGAGCAGCCATGACAGCACCCGTTCAACACCCGATGTATATTGATGGCCAGTTCGTTTCCGGTCGCGGCGACGGCTGGATCGACGTGCTTAACCCGGCGACCGAAGCGCTGCTGTCGCGGATCCCGGACGGGACTGCCGAAGAGGCGCGGCTGGCGATTGACGCGGCTGAGCGCGCCCAGCCCGCCTGGGAAGCACTGCCGGCGATTGAGCGCGCGGGCTGGCTGCGCAAGATTGCCGCGGGTATCCGCCAGCGTGCTGAAGAGATTGCCGGGCTGATCGTGGCTGAAGGCGGCAAGATCCAGCAGCTGGCGGCGGTGGAAGTCGCATTCACCGCTGACTATCTCGACTATATGGCCGAATGGGCGCGCCGTTACGAAGGCGAGATCGTGCAGAGCGATCGCCCGGGAGAGAATATCCTCGTCTTTAAACGCGCGCTGGGGGTGACCACCGGGATCCTGCCGTGGAACTTCCCGTTCTTTCTTATCGCCCGCAAGCTGGCGCCGGCCCTGATCACCGGGAATACCATCGTCATTAAGCCCAGCGAATTTACGCCCAATAATGCCATCGCCTTTGCCGAGATCGTCCATCAGGTTGGGTTGCCGAAAGGGGTCTTTAACCTGGTGCTTGGCCGCGGAGAAACCGTTGGTCAGGAGCTGGCCGGCAATCCGAAGGTGGCGATGGTTAGCATGACCGGTAGCGTGGCGGCGGGAGAGAAAATTATGGCCGCTGCGGCGAAAAATATCACCAAAGTGTGCCTCGAGCTCGGCGGCAAAGCGCCTGCCATTGTGATGGACGATGCGGATCTGGAGCTGGCGGTGAAAGCGGTGGTGGACTCGCGGGTGATTAACACCGGGCAGGTGTGTAACTGCGTCGAGCGGGTCTATGTTCAGCAGGGCATTTACGACCGCTTCGTCAACCGCCTCGGCGAGGCGATGAAGGCCGTGCAGTTTGGCGACCCGGCGACGCGGGATGACATCGCGATGGGGCCGCTGATCAACGCGGCGGCGCGGGACCAGGTGGCGGGCAAAGTGGCGAAGGCGGTGGCGCAGGGGGCGCGGGTGGCGCTGGGCGGCCAGCCGCTGGAGGGCAAAGGCTATTTTTATCCGCCGACCCTGCTGCTGGATGTGCGTCAGGAGATGGACATTATCCACGAGGAAACCTTCGGGCCGGTGCTGCCGGTGGTGGCGTTTTCGACCCTTGATGAGGCGCTGGCGATGGCCAATGACAGCGACTATGGCCTGACCTCCTCAATCTATACCCGCGATCTGAACGTGGCGATGAAAGCGATTAAGGGACTGAAGTTTGGCGAAACCTATATCAACCGTGAGAACTTTGAGGCGATGCAGGGGTTCCACGCCGGCTGGCGTAAGTCGGGGATCGGCGGCGCAGATGGCCGCCACGGCCTGAATGAGTACCTGCAGACCCAGGTGGTCTATCTGCAGGCCTGAGGCACTCCACACAGAACCGGCGGACAGCGCAGGCTGCCCGCCGTTCACTTAGCGGGCAAATTTCTCCAGCACGCGGATCAGTTGGGTGACAAAGCCGTATTCGTTATCGTACCAGGCGACGGTTTTCACCAGCTGTACGCCGCCGGCCTCCACAATCTCCAGCTGGGTAGCATCGTAGATCGAACCGAAATGGCTGCCGATGATATCGGAAGAGACGATCTCCTCTTCGGTGTAACCAAAGGATTCATTGCCCTCAGCCGCCTGCCTCATCGCCTGATTGACCTCATCCGCAGTCACCTTTTTCTCCAGCACCGATACCAGCTCCGTCACTGAGCCGGTTTTGGTCGGTACGCGCTGGGCATGGCCTTTCAGCTTACCGCTCAGGGCAGGGATCACCAGGCCAATGGCTTTTGCCGCGCCGGTAGTGTGCGGGATAACGTTTTCCGCCGCCGCCCTGGAGGCGCGCAGATCTTTTCCGCGCGGCCCGTCCACCAGCGACTGGGTGCCGGTATAGGCGTGGATGGTGGTCATGGTGCCTACGGTGATGCCGAAGGCATCCTGCAGAACTTTGGCCATCGGCGCCAGGCAGTTGGTGGTGCAGGAGGCCACGGAGATGATGGTGTCATCCGGGGTCAGGGTGTCATCGTTGACGTTGTAGACGATGGTTTTCATCTCGCCGGCGGGGGCGGAAATCAGCACTTTGCGCGCGCCGGCCTGGAGATGGGCTTGCGATTTCTCGGCCGAGGTGTAGAACCCGGTACACTCCACAATCACCTCGGCGCCTGCCGCCTGCCATGGAATATGCTGCGCCTCTTTTTCGGCATACACCGTAATGGTTTTGCCGTTGACGATCAGCGCATCTTCGGTAAAGTCGACGCTCCACGGGAAGGGGCCGTAGTTTGAATCATGCTTCAACAGGTAGGCCAGCACCTTTGGCGAAGTGAGGTCGTTGATAGCCACCACTTCCAGGCTGCTGTCGACTTCTAATAAACGACGTAACACCAGACGTCCGATACGACCAAATCCATTAATTCCAAGTTTACTCATGGATATTCTCCGGTTGGTAAAACGACTCGATGTGATGAAACTCCTCCAGGCTTAGCCCTGTCCCCCTGATTGGTCAACTGACAATCTGTGCGCTTTGCCAGGGCCTGCGGGCCGGAGAGGGGAAAAGTGAATGTTTTCCCGGTCTTTTTTGCCCGTGACGGCAGGGAATGATTTTTGTTACCAGAGATGAGGGGGCTGCCTGCTGGCGAAACGACGAAAAGCGTCTATGCTTAACTATTGAATAGCTTAGTAAAAAATTGACGTTAGACGAAGGGAGAGGTTATGGGATTCTGGAGAATCGTTTTCACTATCATTCTGCCGCCGCTGGGTGTGCTGCTGGGAAAAGGCTTCGGCTGGGCGTTTATTCTCAATATCATTTTGACCCTGCTGGGCTATATTCCTGGCCTGATCCACGCCTTTTGGGTGCAGACCCGCGATTAAAGGCTGACCCTCGCCGCCTCCCCCTGAGACCGGTTCAGGGGGGCATCAGGCACTCTTTATACAACAGCGTATTATCCTTAGACCAGTAGTGCCGGGTCTCCTCTTCCAGATCGACGATCCACTTAAACACCCCGGCGCTGGCGAGATCCCGGCAGTACTGTTCAAAGTTAATGGCCCGGGCAAAGTGGCGGATAACGGCGGCCCTGGTCAGACAATGGCTGGCCTCAGCGCGAACGCGCAGCAGCCCGCGGGCGCTTTTTACCGAGACCACCTCGTCGTTTGCCATTACGAAATTCATATTGCCGGTGGAAACAAAATAGATGTAGTAGGAGACCTTATGCCGACGCAGTTCATTGGCGAAGGTGGCATAGTCGGCGTCAGAACGCGCTTGCTCAAAAAAATGACCCAGCCTGACCAGCAGTTCCATTTCGATCCTTATCGTGTCGCTGTGTGCGGCTTTGGCCGATAGCGGCAGAAACCATTCACTAAATAACTTATTCGCATTTTAATAATATAGGTGCGTTATATTAATGGTTATTGCGTAACTGGAACACGGTTTCAAGTGTTACAATCTATTGCAATCGTTTGGCTACCTGGTCAGCGATGCGTAAGCGAACGGCGAGGCGGGAACGAGGAGACAAGCGCCGGCGGGGAAGGCCGCCGGCGGGAAAACGGCGCTACTTCTGAATCAAATAGCGAATGGTTGGGCCATCCTGTTGAATATCCAGCACCGTGTAGCCGTGGTTCCTTGCATCAAGCGGAATGTTATTGATCGACTGCGGACAGTCGCTGACCACTTCTAGGATCTCGCCTTTTTGCAGGGAAGGCATTGCCTCCAGGGTAGCGACCGCCGGATACGGGCAGGGTTCGCCGACCATATCCAGGCGATAATCAGGGATGATGTTTTTCATGCGCTCTCCTTCACGGTCCGGACCGCCGCCTGGCGGCGGAAAAAATGTCTCTCCCAGGCGATCACCAGCAGCAGGGCGATCAGCAGCAGTAGATAGGTGGCCAGTAGTCCGCCAAAGGGACCGAAGGCGTTCAGCAGGTTGACTTTCTGCCAGTGGGTGGCGAGGGGGGCGGCGATATCGTCCCAGCACCAGGCGAGCAGCGTTGAGCCGATGACGTTGCCCAGCCCAACCCACCAGTAGTGAACCTGGCCCTCCACCGCCCGGTACATCCAGCCGGTCTCACAGCCGCCGGCCAGCACGATGCCAAAGCCAAATAGTAGCCCGCCAATCGCCGCATTAGGACCGGCCCACATAATTTTCGGCGCCATCCCCAATTGCACATAGCTGAAGATACCGATGGCGCTCGCCGCCATGCCGAAGATAATCGCCTTCGCCATCACCGTCCGGCCGGTGATCCACATATCGCGAAAGGCGGAGGTAAAGCAGATCTGCGCGCGCTCGATAAGCAGACCAAAGCCAATACCGAACAGCATCGCCAGGCCCAGCGCCGGGTGGTCTGCGGCGGTAAGCAGGCCCCAGCCGATCATGGCGAAAAAGACCACCATCCCCAGGCGGAAGCGGCGGCGCGCCTGCTGCGGTTTTTGGGTTAACGGCGAGGCGGCGGACACTTTTTGCATTTTTACCGGGATGCGAAAAAGGGGCAGCAGCGTGAAGCGGGCGCCAAACCAGGAGCCGATGGCGGTGGCGATGGCAAACAGCCAGGCGTGCAGGGAGAACTGCGGAATGCCGGTGAAGAAGGCCGCCAGGTTGCAGCCCATCGCCAGCCGTGCGCCGAACCCGGCGATGATGCCGCCCGCCACGGCCTGCGCAATGCGGATCCGGCTGCGTGGCAAGCGCAGTTTGACGTTATTCGCCCACAGCGCGGCGGCCAGGCAGCCGCCGAACATGCCGATGATCATCCTGCCATCGATGCGGGTCAGCGGCGACCCTTCGAGATGTATCAGCTGGTAATAGCCCCACTGTTCGCTGTGGACGCCCAGCAGCTGCAGCAGCTGACCACCCCAGCGGGTGAATTCGCCGGTCACCGCCCAGAAGGTGCCGGTGATGCCAAAATAGTAGGTAGAGAGAATGCCCGCGGCAATGACCGCCGGGACAGGAGACCAGAACCGGATAAGCCAGGCCTGTTTGAAGGATTGCCATGTCATAAAAATGCCTCTGAACTCAGAAGGTATTAACGGTCGATGACCGACCAAAGGGGGCAAATAGTACCCGCCTTAGCGCCTGCTTTCTCTGTTTTGGATCAAGGCCCTACGCTTGCGTCAGCACGGCAACCAGCGCCAGCAGCGCGGGCAGCGCCTGAATATAGAGAATTTTGCGGCTGGCGGTCAGCGCGCCGAAAATCCCGGCGGCCAGCACGCAGACCAGGAAAAAGATAACCACCTGCACACCCGGCGCCCCCAGCCACAGCCCCCATGCCAGGCCGGCGGCCAGAAAGCCGTTATACAAGCCCTGGTTGGCCGCCAGCACCCGGGTCTGCCGGGCGAAATCGGCGCTGAGGTTAAAGGCCCGGCGCCCGGCGGGGGCTTCCCAGAGAAACATCTCCAGCACCAGGATGGCGAGATGAATAATAGCGACCAGCGCAACGAGGAGAGTGGCTAACACAGCGGTCCTTAACGATTAGGGGAATGTTTCTCAAGTATAACCGCAGGCGCTCACCAGGCGAGAGGACGACTGCTATAGTGCAGATAGCGTCATATTTTCCCGCCGCGAAGAGCGTCGGTTTATCTGATTGCCCCTTGGTTTAGCTAAGCGGTGCTAGCATGCCGGGTTCTTTTTACGGGTATGGCATAGGTTACTGAATGGTAAATAAATTATGGATTTTGTTATCAGGGCTACTAATGGTTGCCATGCCGTCGGCGCAGGCCGGGGAATTAAGCCTCTACTCGATGAATACCGGTTCCTATGTCTATCATATGACGGGTAACCACGGACAATATAACGAACATTTCAATAACAACTTTTTCTCGGTGGAGCGCAAGTTTTCTCAGGATTCAAAATACAGCGTGCTGGTCGGAACGATGAAAAACAGCTTTGACGATCGTTGCCTGACCCTCGGCGTGCGCCGCGACTGGCTGAAAAACGATACCGGCTGGGTACTGAAAGGGGTGTATGCCTATACCGGGGAATTTTTCTTTGATGCCTTCAGCCACTGTGGGGATTCCGGCACCTACCGCACCGCCAAAAAAATCACCGGCATCGGTTTTTCGCCCTACCTCTATCATGGCCTGCAATATAATTTCACCGATTATTTCGGTGTGGAAGGCGGCATTATTGTGCCGGCGATCTTTGTGATGAGTGTTCAGTGGAGCTTTCGCTAGACGCTTTATTTCCCGGGAAAAGAGCAGGCCACCACAGGTGGCCTGATACTAACGACCTGGCGGCGGGAATTAATGGAAGCCGAGACGGATCAGATCCAACGGGCAGAAGCGGCCCTCGCAGCCGTCGATTTCAACGCAGTCCGCCCGGCGCAACTGCTCAGCGGTTTTCCCCTCGCCATGGATAGCTTTAATCACGCCCGTCGTCCCGTTACCGGCGATCATTACCATGCTGCCGGTAGCAATAGCGTTACGATTACGGTCATAGGTTTTCATGGTCTCCTCCTCAATAAACCTGGGTGAAAGCAATGATTAAGCGCGCAAATTAATACCGCTTTCTGCCTAAAAAAGTTTTGAGGATAATCAAATTTATTTTAATAACCACCTGAGCATAAAGGCAAGAAGACCTTCTGTTCGCTTCCATCGCATCGCCTGCGCGGCGAGGGGATGAAGCGTGATACTGGCCGTCATATGTCAGCCAGGTTACTGTTTTATGACCAGATTATTAACCTTGCCAGCCCGCGGAAAATAGCGAAAGATGGCACTATTCGGGCATCAACGGTGCCAGTGCCTGTCCTGAGGGAGCCATGAATCAAGACGTCACCGCGAAGATGTTAAAGCCCGATTTTGATAGTGAAGTTTCCGGCCTGGTGCATGGCTATTTGTTTCATGAACAGCGCCCCCCGCAGCCGATCGCCTCTGGCGAGGTCTGCGCCCGCTATCAGGCGCTCGCCGATGACAAGGCGTTTATCTGGTTACACCTGAATCTTAATCATGCCACCGCCGAGAAATGGTTAACCAGCCACTTTCCGGTGGCCGATTTTTTCTTCGAGGAGATCCGCAGCGGCTCGCACACCACCCGCATTGAGCGACAGGGGGAAAATCTGTTCGCTGTGCTTAACGATGTGCTGTTTCGTCCGCAGGATACCAGCGCGGAAACCGCCACGCTGTGGCTCTACTGTAGCCCCAGGCTGGTGGTGACGGCGCGCTTCAAACCGTTGCGGTTTATCGAATGGATGCTGCCGCGCTTGCAGACGCTCAGGGTGAACACGTCTACTGAGCTGCTGGCCTTTCTGCTGGAGGAGCAGGAGGAGGTGCTGGAGCAGGTCGTCCGCCAGGCCAGCCGCCATGTTGACCTTATTGAAGAGCGTCTTCTGAGCAATCACGTGCAGCGCAACCGGGCCGATCTGGCGCGGCTACGGCGGATGCTTTTACGCTTCCAGCGGTTGCTGGCGCCGGAGCCGGCGGCGATGTTCCGGCTGCTTAACCGGCCGCCGGCGTGGATGGATCGCGCGGTGGTGCAGGCGTTTCGTCAGTTCACCGAAGAGTTTAGCGTGGTGCTTAACGATCTGTCGGGCCTGATCGAGCGCATCAGTCTGCTGCAGGAGGAGATTGGCGCCCGCCAGCTGGAGCAGAGCAATCGCACCCTCTATACCCTGACGGTGATCACCGTCCTCGCGCTGCCGATTAACATCGTCGCCGGTTTCTTCGGCATGAACGTCGGTGGGATCCCGCTGGCAAGCAACCACCACGGGTTTATCCTGCTGGTGGTGATTGTCGCTGTCTTTACCCTCGGCGCCGGTTACCTGGCGTTTCGCCGGCGCGATGACCTGTAGATTGCGCGTCGAATCAGCTGAGGCTGCGCAGGGCGGCAATCAGTCCTTCGACACCGCGTTCCAGCTTCTCGCGCGGGCAGCCGACGTTGAGCCGCAGAAAGCCGTTGCCCTCAGGACCATAGGTATAACCCGGCATAATCGCCACCTTCTGTTCGGCGATCAGCGCCTGCTGTAGCGCGCGATCGTCAACGTTGAGCGGGCGCAGGTCGATCCATGCCAGGTAGGTGGCCTCCGGCGGCTGCCAGCAGAGCGCGGGGAAGGCGTTGTTGAGCGTGTCGGCGACATAGCGCATATTCGCCTGCAGGTAGTCGCGCAGGGCATCGAGCCAGGGAGCCCCGTCGCGGTAGGCGGCGATATGGGCGACCAGCGCCGGCACGGAAGGGGAAGAGAGCCCGTCGCGACCCTTTAGCGCCTGCAGGTAGCTGTCGCGCTCGTTCTCTTCGGGGATAAAGCCGTAGGCCCCGGTAAAGGCCGGAATATTGAAGCTCTTCGAACCGGAGGTGAACAGCGCCCATGGTCCCTGAGCGACCTCGCTCCACGGGATATGGCGGTGTTCGCCCCAGGTCATGTCCATATGAATTTCGTCGCTAATCACCCTGACGCCATGTTTTTGACACAGGGCCGCCATGGTCTCCAGCTCCTCGCGACGCCAGACTTTCCCCGTTGGGTTGTGCGGGCTGCACAGCAGCAGCAGGGTATTCTTTGGCTCCGCCAGCGCCGCCTCCAGGCGGTCCATATCGCAGCGCCACCGATTATCCTTCAGGATCAATGGCACCGGGGCAATCCGCCGCCGGTTAGCGGTGATGGTGTTATAGAACGCATCGTAGGCAGGGGTGTGGACCACGACGCCGTCGCCTTCTTTCGACCACTGGCGGATGGTTTCCGCCACCATGTAGATAACAGACGGTCCGTAGACCACAGATTGCGGATCGATGTCGCTGTTAAAGCGGCTGGCGTACCAGTGGACAATCGCCCCGAGAAACGCCTCGTTGCGCCAGCGGCTGTAGCCGAACACCCCGTGGGCCAGCCGCTGGCTAACGGCGTCGAGAATACAGGGCGCGGTGGCGAAATCCATATCGGAAATAGTGAACGGCAGCAGATCGGCGGCGCCAAACCGGTCGGCGACATAGTCCCATTGCGTGCACCAGGTGCCGTGGCGATCGATAGGGGTGGCAAAATCAAACATTGGAGCTTCCTTAGCGAGCGCCCCCTCCGTAGCGGAGGGGGACTAGTGTGATCAGGCCTGCACGGTATTCATCAGCGTGGCCATCTCATCTTTTACCGACTGTACCTGCGGGCCAATAACCACCTGCAGATTATGCTGGTTGAGCTGTACCACCCCGATGGCGCGATGGGCTTTCAGCGCGGCGGCGTCCACTTTGCTCATATCGTGCACCGACAGGCGCAGACGGGTAATGCAGTTATCCAGCGAAACAATGTTCTCTGCGCCGCCGAGCGCCGCCAGAATCGCCGGTACGTTATACCCGGATTTGCCGATGGTACCGGCGACGGCTTTCTCCACGCTGGCGGCAGTGTCGATGTCGCGGCCCGGCGTTTTCAGATTGAAGCGGGTGATGGCGAAGCGGAAGATGGCATAGTAGACCGCGAACCAGATAGCCGCCACTACCGGCACCAGATACCACTTGGTCGCCAGGCCATGCAGAATGCCAAACACCACGAAGTCGATGATATTGCCGTCGGTGTTGCCGATGGTTACCCCGAGCACCGCCATGATGGTAAAGCCGAGACCGGTCAGCAGCGCGTGGATGACATACAGGACCGGCGCGACAAACAAGAACAAGAACTCCAGCGGCTCGGTGGTGCCGCCGACCACGCAGGCGATGACCCCGGAGATCAGCAGGCCTTTAATTTTATGTCGGTTTTCCGGACGGGCGCAGTGGTACATCGCCAGCGCGGCTCCCGGCAGGCCGCCGAGGAATGCCGGCATTTTACCCTGCGACAGGAAACGGGTGGCGCTTTCGGCGAAGCCGTGGGTCGTCGGACAGCTCAGCTGCGCCTGGAAGATGGTCAGCGCGCCGCTGACGCTGTGGCCGCAGACGTCGAGGGTGCCGCCGGCTTCGGTAAAGCGGATCAGCGCCACCAGAATATGGTGCAGGCCAAACGGCAGCAGCAGTCGCTCGCCGGTGCCAAAGATCATCGGCCCAAAATCCCCGGCGCTGTTGATCATCTTCCCGAGGGCGTTGATCCCCATAGCGAAGACTGGCCACACCAGCGGGATCGCCAGCCCGACCAGCCCCAGCACCACGGTGGTGACGATCGGCACGAAGCGGGTGCCGCCGAAGAAGGCCAGGGCGTCCGGCAGGCGAATGTTATGGAAGCGTTCATGCAGCAGCCAGACGATAATCCCGGCGATCACCGCCCCGAGGATCCCGGTATCGATTGACGGAATGCCGATAATGTTCTGGATATTGTTGGCCTTCAGGATCGCGGCGTCGGTGGTGGGCAGAATGCCTTTCGCGGTCAGCCAGAAGTTGACCGCCAGGTTCATGACCGCGTAGCCAACGAAGCCGGCGAAGGCGGCGACGCCTTTGTTCTCTCGCGCCAGACCCAGCGGGATGGCGATACAGAACATGACCGGCAGGAAGCTGAAGGCAAAGGAGCCGACCTTGCTCATCCAGATAAAGATGGCCTGCAGCAGCGGCATATCCAGCCACGGCAGCAGAGTCAAAACATCGTGACTGCTTAGCGAGCTGCCGATCCCCAACATGATCCCGCAAAACGAGAGCAACGCTACGGGCAGCATGAAGGTTTTTCCCAGCTGCTGGAAAAATTCCCATAAGGTGATTTTTGGTGCTGTTTTCGCCGTCATAGCACGGTTCCTGATTCATAAGTGGTCGGGAGAACTAACGCCACGGCAAGATAAAACGTTTTATCACTTTTTAGTGCGATAAAAATCACATATTCAAGCGATAATAAGGTTTATAAAGATCGCACAATGATAAAACGATTTATCGACAGGCAAGGGAGTCAGCCAGCAGGTTATGGCAATCGCAAAAAAGATCACCATCAATGATGTGGCGCTGGCCGCCGGCGTCTCCGTGAGCACCGTTTCGCTGGTGCTGAGCGGCAAAGGGCGCATCTCCAGCGCCACCGGCGAGCGGGTTAATCAGGCTATCGAACAGCTGGGATTTGTGCGCAATCGTCAGGCGGCCTCGCTGCGCGGTGGGCAGAGCGGGGTGATTGGCCTTATCGTCAGCGACCTGTCAAAACCGTTTTATGCTGAATTAACCGCCGGCCTCACCGATGCCCTGGAGAGGCAGGGGAAAATGGTATTTCTCACCCAGGGAGGCCGCAGCGGCGAGAAGATGGCCCAGCGGTTTGATACGCTGGCGGCGCAGGGGGTGGACGGGGTGATTATCGCCGGGGCGATCGACCGCGGGAGCGAGCTGCGCGAGCGTGCGGCGGAGGCGGGGGTGCCGCTGGTGTTTGCTTCCCGCGCCAGCTATCTTGACGATGTCGACCTGATCCGCCCGGACAACATGCAGGCGGCGCAGCTGGTGACCGAGCATCTGATCCGCCGCGGCCATCAGCGGATCGCCTGGCTTGGCGGCCAGAGCTCGTCGCTAACGCGCGCCGAGCGGGTCGGCGGCTATTGCGCCACCTTGCTGAAATACGGTCTGCCGTTTCACAGCGAATGGGTGCTGGAGTGCGAGTCGAGCCAGAAGCAGGCGGCGGAGGCGATGACCGCGCTGCTGGGGCAAAATCCGACCATCACTGCGGTGGTGTGCTACAACAACGTGGTGGCGACCGGCGCGTGGTTCGGTCTGCTGCGGGCTGGAAGGCAGAGCGGGGAAGATGGCGTCGACAGCTACTTCGAGCAGCGGGTGGCGCTGGCGGCGTTCGCCGATGTGCCCGAGGCCGCGCTTGACGACCTGCCCCTCACCTGGGTGACCACCCCGGCGCGCGAGATGGGCAAAACGCTGGCGGAGTCGATGCTGCGGCGGCTGGAAGAGGGGACTGGCGAGACGCGAAACCAGATTATGCCCCCGCGGCTGGTGACGCGAAAATGAGGGAGACGGCGCGCGCTGGCCGTCTCCTGTACCGATAAGTTACGGCTGCGGGGCGGCGTCATCCTGCTGAGGAGCGGCGTCATCCTGCTGCGGCTGGCCTTCCTGCGGCGCGCTGTCCGGCAGCGAAGGCGCTTCCAGACCAAACATCGCGGCAAAATCTTGCAGCGGCATTTTCTGTCCGTTCAGCGTCACCTGGCCGTTCGCGTACTGCAGACTGCTGCTGATGGCGTTATCTTCCATGGTGGTAATGCGGAACATCTGGCCCATCGCCGCCAGGCCTTTGACCTGCTGATCGGCAAGCTTGGCGGCATCGGCCGGCTGATAGCCTTCCAGACCGGCGATCTTAGTCATAAACTCCGTCGCCATATCCACCGGGATCACCACTTTGCCGTCCAGGGACTGCACCACGCGATCCAGGCTTTCCGCCAGGGTCTGCGGCGGAGCGGTCACCTGGGCCGGATCTTTCAGCAGAACCGAGAGGTTGAGGGTGCTTTCGCCTTTGGCATTGCGCCAGCTCAGCGGAGAGATGGTCACCGACGGGTTGCCTTTGAGCAGGATCGGCAGCGCATTGAACAGCGTTTCGGTGAGGGCCTGCTGATACAGCTCCGGATTCTGCGCCAGCTCCGGTTTCGCCAGCAGCGCCTGAGACTGCGCGCTGTACTGCTGACTGAACTGGTGCCACGCCTGACCGTCGACGTTATCCACTTTCAGCGTAAGTTTGCCGCTGCCCATATCCTGCCCCTGCAGCTTGAGGCTGTTGACGGTGTAGTTCACCTGGCTGTTCACGCCTTTGCCGCCCTGGGTCAGCGTCGAGCCGCCGTCCAGCGCCATGCCGTCGATCAGCGCCAGCTCTTTGCCTTCGACGCTGATGGCCAGTTTATCGAGGGTCATTTTTTGCTGGCCGATACGTTCGTTGAAGCTAGCCAGCTCGGTGGCGCCGTCGGTGGTCAGGTTGACGAAGCGCAGCTGTACCTTCTGATTATATTCGTTGAGCGCATCGATCTGCCCGCTGCCGGCCTGGCCCTTCAGGCTGATGTTTTTGCCGTCGCGGTCGGCGTCGAGCTGGAACTGACCGCCGCTGAAGGTGACTTTCTCATCGCCTTTAGCGTAGTCGAGGGCGTTAAGGACGATAGCCGACTGGCTGTCGCCGCTGTAGGCAATGCGCGTATCGACGGTAAAGGGGGTGTCGCCTTTGGCTATCTCGAACAGCGCCTGGCTGGCGTCGTTTTTCACCAGCGTGGTGTGGACGGAAGCCATTGCCGGCGCCAGATTAAAGGCTTTTAACGAGGCCAGCGGGAAGGGGCCATGATCGACCACTTCGTCAAGCACAACGCTCTGCCCGGCGGCCAGCCAGCCGTTAGCCTGACCGGCGATCGGCTTCACCACCAGCTGCAGATGGCTGCTGAACAGCCCGCGCTGGTAGTCCTGATAGCTCAGCTCCAGACCTGACTCCGGCGCGCTGCTGCGCAGCTGGGCGTTTGCCTGCTGCACCATATCGGCGATCCGGCCTTCCAGCTGTTTACCAGTGAACCAGGCGCCGCCTGTCCATACCACGCCCAGCGCCACGATGACTCCTGCTGCGACCAGCGATTTTTTCATAGCATTTATCCATAAATGAAGCCAGGCGGAGAGACCGCCTGGCTGAGTTATCACCAACAGTAAGCGCGACCTGAAGGGTCAGTCGCTTACTGGAGCTTATTGAAAACGCGCGCCACGCGGCCGCGGCCGCTGATCTGCACCGGCGATTCACTGGCGGCCACGAATGCCGACTCGCCCGGCTTGAGGGTCAGGCTCTGGTCGCCTTTGCGCAGTACGGCTTCACCGTCGACGCAGAACACGATCGCCGCGCTTGCCTGGGCCAGATCGCTGGCCTCGGCGGAGAGGTCATGCAGGGAGAAGGCAAAATCTTCCACCGGGATCGGGAAGTCGAGTTCCGCGCCGTGACGCTGCGGCTGGGTCAACAGCTCACCCGCCGGTTTAGCCTCGAACTTGACGTTAGCAACCAGCTCAGGAATATCAATGTATTTCGGCGTCAGGCCGGCGCGCAGTACGTTATCCGAGTTGGCCATCACCTCCAGCGCCACCCCCTGCAGATAGGCGTGCGGCGTTTCAGCAAACAGGAACATCGCTTCGCCTGGGTTCAGCTTCACTACGTTCAGCAGCAGCGGGGAGAAGAGGCCGCTGTCGTCCGGATAGAATTCCGCGATCAGGCGGATTGTCTGCCACGGTTCGCCTTGTTCACGGGCCAGCACGTCGCGCAGCACCTGCAGCGCCTTGGCCTTTTCCTCACCCTGCATATTTAGCAGGCTGGCAAACAGCTGGCTCAGGTGAGTCGCGTCCGGCTGCTGCAGGAAGGCGCCGATTGCCGGATGCGCGCTAGCCACCGGCTGCAGCAGGGTGACAATCTCGCTGAACTCGCGAAATGCATTCATCGCCAGGAACGGCGTCAGGGCAAAAACCAGCTCCGGTTTGTGGTTCGGATCTTTGTAGTTACGCTCGGCGGCGGAGAGCGGGATACCGGCGGCGTTCTCGCGGGCGAAACCTTCTTCCGAGGCCTGCTTGTTGGGATGCACCTGAATTGAGAGCGGCTGAGCGGCGCACAGTACCTTAAACAGGAACGGCAGTTCACCAAAGCGGGCGGCAACCTTGTCGCCGAGCAGAGCGGCTTTATCCGCGTCAATCACCTCGCGCAGTGAACGCGGCTGGCCGTCGGCCGCCAGGATCTGCGAGCTGCTCTTCGGATGCGCCCCCATCCACAGCTCTGCCATCGGCAGATTGTCCGGGTTGGCGATGCCATACAGTTCAGTTAAGGCGGTGTGGCTTCCCCATGCATAGTTCTGCACGGCGTTAATCAGCTTTTGCATTCTCAATCCCTGTTTCAAACAAAGTAAATTTTATCGCCCTATTAAACCAGCAAACGGTGGAGAAGCAACTGCTGAAAGAAAAAGTCGTCCTTGTCTCAGTTTTTGTTAAAAAATTGTGTAAGATTGTTCGACTCGCTTTTCTACAGGCACATGGAGTCCCTGCCTGAAACATAATCAGCCAAAGCAGTAAGTGAGAGTACAATGTCGAATAAACCGTTTGTTTACCAGGATCCTTTTCCGCTCAAAAAGGATGACACCGAGTATTATCTCCTCAGCAGTGATTACGTCTCCGTCGCCGAATTCGCCGGCCAGGAAGTGCTAAAAGTTGACCCTCAGGCGCTGACCCTTCTGGCGCAGCATGCTTTCCACGACGCCTCCTTTATGCTTCGCCCTGCGCATCAGCAGCAGGTGGCGGATATCCTTAACGATCCGGAAGCCAGCGAAAACGATAAATACGTCGCGCTGCAGTTCCTGCGCAACTCGGATATCGCCGCCAAAGGTATTCTGCCCACCTGCCAGGACACCGGCACCGCGATCATCATGGGTAAAAAAGGCCAGCGCGTGTGGACCGGCGGCGGCGATGAAGCCGCCCTGGCGCAGGGGGTGTATAACACCTATATCCAGGACAACCTGCGCTACTCGCAGAACGCGCCGCTGGATATGTATAAAGAGGTTAACACTGGCACCAACCTGCCGGCGCAGATCGATCTCTATGCTACCGATGGCGATGAGTACAAATTCCTCTGCATCGCCAAGGGCGGCGGCTCGGCGAACAAAACCTATCTGTACCAGGAAACCAAAGCGCTGATCACCCCGGCGAAGCTGAAAAATTACCTCGTCGAGAAGATGCGCACCCTCGGTACTGCCGCCTGTCCACCGTACCATATCGCCTTCGTGATCGGCGGTACCTCGGCGGAAGCGACGCTGAAGACCGTGAAGCTGGCGTCCACCAAATACTACGATGGCCTGCCGACCGAAGGTAACGAGCACGGCCAGGCGTTCCGCGACGTGCAGCTGGAGCAGGAGCTGCTGCTGGAGGCGCAGAACCTTGGTCTCGGCGCGCAGTTCGGCGGCAAATACTTTGCCCACGATATCCGCGTGATCCGTCTGCCGCGTCACGGCGCTTCCTGCCCGGTAGGAATGGGGGTTTCCTGTTCCGCCGACCGCAACATCAAAGCCAAGATTAACCGCGACGGCATCTGGATCGAGAAGCTGGAGAGCAACCCGGGGAAATATATCCCTGAGCATCTGCGCCAGGCCGGGGAAGGCGAAGCGGTGAAGGTAAATCTTAACCAGCCGATGAGCGAGATCCTGGCGCAGCTGTCGCAGTATCCGGTATCCACCCGCCTGTCGCTGAGCGGGACTATCATCGTCGCCCGCGATATCGCCCACGCTAAGCTGAAGGAGCTTATCGACAACGGCGAGGCGCTGCCGCAGTACGTCAAAGATCACCCGATCTACTACGCAGGTCCGGCCAAGACGCCGGACGGTTACGCCTCCGGCTCTCTGGGGCCGACCACCGCAGGCCGCATGGACTCTTACGTTGATCTGCTGCAGTCCCATGGGGCGAGCAAGATCATGCTGGCGAAAGGCAACCGCAGCCAGCAGGTCACCGACGCCTGCCACAAACACGGTGGCTTCTACCTCGGCAGCATCGGCGGCCCGGCGGCAGTGCTGGCCCAGCAGAGCATCAAGAGCCTCGAGTGCGTGGCCTATCCGGAGCTGGGTATGGAGGCTATCTGGAAAATTGAAGTGGAGGATTTCCCGGCCTTTATCCTCGTTGATGATAAAGGCAATGACTTCTTCCAGCAGATCCAGACCTCGCAGTGCGCCCGCTGCGTGAAGTAACCCAGGCCGCCCTTCGGGGCGGCGCTGGTCGATGACAAACCTCATTTCGTTAGGGTGAGCGCTTTTCTGCCGGGCGGCGGCTTTCGCCTTACCCGGTCTACGAAAAACAGCAATATCAATAAGTTATGCAGTTCTCTGTAGGCCCGCGCAATCGCAGCGCCGCCGGGCAATCCCGACGATTGCATTTTGTCAGCGGTCTGGGCTGCCCCTCGGGGCGGCTTTTTTTATGTCGCTTCGCGGCACGAACCACCAAAACAACTTATCAATCTGGCCAATACTTAGTCTTTTAAGCAGGTGAGCTTTGTCGCTATGACGCACTTTTCATCCAAGGAGAAAGTAATGACAACGCATCGCAGTGAAAAAGACTCGATGGGCGCCATCGAGGTCCCGGCCGATAAACTCTGGGGCGCCCAGACCCAGCGCTCGCTGGAGCATTTCCGCATCTCGACCGAAAAAATGCCCGGGGAGCTGATATACGCCCTGGCGCTGACCAAGCGGGCGGCGGCGAAGGTTAACCAGGATCTCGGACTGTTGACGGCGGAGAAAGCCGGGGCGATCGTCGCCGCCGCTGACGAAGTGCTGGCCGGAAAGCACGCGCAGGAGTTCCCCCTGGCTATCTGGCAGACCGGCTCCGGCACCCAAAGCAATATGAATATGAACGAGGTGCTGGCCAACCGCGCCAGTGAACTGCTCGGCGGAGAACGGGGGATGGCGCGAAAAATTCATCCCAATGACGATGTGAATAAGAGCCAGAGCTCAAATGATGTATTCCCCACCGCCATGCACGTCGCGGCGCTGATTGCCCTGCGGGAAAAAGTGATCCCGTCGCTGCAGGCGCTGCGGGCGACGCTCAATGAAAAAGCGGTGGCCTTCAGGGATATCGTCAAGATCGGCCGCACCCATCTGCAGGACGCCACGCCGCTCACCTTAGGCCAGGAGATCTCCGGCTGGGTGGCGATGCTGGACCATAGCCTGAAGCACATTGAAGCCAGTCAGCCGCATCTTGCCGAGCTGGCGCTGGGCGGGACGGCGGTAGGCACCGGGCTGAATACCCATCCGGAATATGCCGTACGCGTGGCGGCCGAGCTGGCGTCGCTCAGCGGACAGCCATTTGTCACCGCGCCGAACAAATTCGAAGCGCTGGCCACTGTGGATGCCCTGGTCCATGCCCACGGCGCGCTGAAAGGCCTGGCGGCCTCGCTGATGAAAATCGCTAACGATGTCCGCTGGCTGGCCTCCGGCCCCCGCTGCGGCATTGGTGAAATCGCCATCCCGGAAAACGAGCCAGGGTCATCGATTATGCCGGGCAAGGTTAACCCAACCCAGTGCGAAGCTCTGACCATGGTCTGCTGCCAGGTGATGGGCAACGACGTGGCGGTGAATATCGGCGGTGCTTCCGGCAACTTTGAGCTTAACGTCTATCGCCCGATGGTCATCCACAACTTCCTGCAGTCGGTGCGTCTGCTGGCGGACGGTATGGCGAGCTTTAACGAGCACTGTGCGGTGGGTGTTGAACCGAATCGCGAGCGGATCAGTCAGTTGCTCAATGAGTCGCTAATGCTGGTTACTGCGCTGAATACCCATATCGGCTACGACAAGGCGGCGGAAATCGCTAAAAAAGCGCACCATGAGGGGCTGACTCTCAAAGCCTCGGCGCTGGCGCTGGGCTACCTGACGGAAGCCGAATTCGACAGCTGGGTGCGCCCGGAAGAGATGGTCGGCAGCCTGGCTATTCGCTAGCCAGCCAGAGGTGCAGGCGCGGGATAAGCAATCTCAGCGACTGCGCCTCCGGTTTGTAGCGATACTGCACATTGTCGGCATCATAGTTCAGCAGCTCGCCAATATCCGGTACGCTGACCCCCCGGCTGCCGGACATCAGGGCGATCAGCGGGCTGGGGCAGGCGTACTGTACCTGTTTCTGCTCGCCGGCGTACCAAACGCGGGCGATCGGCTGGACTTTCACCGGTCGTTTTATTTTCAGCCGCGCCCGCTGCGGCAGGGCGGCGATATCCTGATACTCCCTTTCCAGTTTGCTCTGCCACTGCTCCCGGGTCCACGGCGGCACCGCCCGCGGCGCTTGCAGGCTTTTCTCCAGCATCATCAACACCTGGTCGCGGGTCAGATTCTTGATGACGTGCTTATTGGCCCAGCCGAAGCGGATGGTGCTCGGGTCGACGAGGGGCGTCAGCGTGCGGTAGGCGCTTAGGGTGATCAACCCCGGCAAATGACGGTGTACCCACTCAAAACGGGCGGTGGGGGGCAGGCCGGAGTCGACGGTGACGATCTTCTCGAAGGTGGCCTTCAGGGCATTGATATGCTGAATACGCGCCAGCAGATCCTGCTGCTCCGCGGCGGTAACCTGCAGGCAGATAGCCCCCGGCAGGCGTACGGCGGCCTTGCTGCTGCGGTTTTCCGATTGCTGCTGGATAAACAGATGGCTGTAGTGGCGCAGGGCGCGCGCCAGGGCCGTCTTGCCGATGTGCTGCACCACCGGAATGGTGGCCAGCGGATCGTGCTCGGCATCCTTACCGATCGCCGGCAGTTCAAATACCCGGCCCGCCAGCAGACGGCAGTCACTTAACGCCTGCTGGAGCGCCTGCAGCTCCAGCTCGATCTGGCGAAAGGTATTATTCAGACGTTCAACGAGGTCGTAGCTGGCCATTATTACCACCTTAGTTACAACATACTATTAGATTTTTGCAGCATACCCAGCCCGCGGCTTCTGCGCAAGTTTTATTCAGGCAGAGGTGAAATCAGGCAGCTGATGATAGACCGGCCAGCTAAAGCAGAAGCGGGCGCCGCCGAGAGGGCTGGCCTCGCAGCGCACCTCGCCGCCCATCGCCTGGGCGATACTGTGGACAATCGCCAGGCCGAGGCCGCAGCCTCCTGTCGCCCGGTCCCGGCTGGGGTCAAGGCGGACAAAGGGCTCAAACACCCGCTCGCGCTCCTCGGGGGCGATTCCCGGGCCGTCATCCTCAACCAGCAACGATGCGCGCGAACCCTGCAGCGTCAGGCTGACCGCCACCCGCTGGCTGCTGTAGCGCAGGGCGTTATTGACCAAATTATCCAGCACCCGCTCCATCAGTCGCATATCCAGCGCGCCGTAGTTACCGTGGGTCAGCGTCGCCAGGGCGACCTCGCGCTGTGGGTTAACCATCTGGATATCCTCGACGTGATCGCTGATCCAGGCGGGAAAATCGGGAGTCGTCAGGCTGAGCTCCGTCTGCGGGCGGTCGAGGCGGGCGTAGGTCAGGAGCTCTTCAATCAGCGCCTCCAGCTGACCGATATCGCGGTTCAGCGCCTGCGATTCCGCCTCGGTGAGATTCTCGCTCATCTCCAGACGGTAGCGCAGGCGTACCAGCGGTGTCCTGAGTTCATGGGCGATGCCGTCAATCAGCTGCTTTTTGCTGGCAATAAGCGCATTAATGTTATCGGCCATTTGGTTAAAGGCCACCCCGAGCCGCTCGAAGCTGGACATACTGTCGAAGTGAATGCGCTCGCTGAGGTGACCTTCGCCAAAGCGCTGGGCGGCCGTCTCAATGCGCAGCATGTCCTGCCAGTGCGGGCGCATCCAGATAAACACCGGAAAGGCCAGCGAGATAGCAATAAACGCCATCAGCGCCACGTCCAGCAGGCGCATCTCATGCAGAAAATAGAGATAGGGCACCGGGCCCACCGACAGCACATAGTGGCTGCGGGGAATGCGCTGAATAAAGGTGTACTGATCGTCGAGGGCGACGATATCGCCGGCGCGCAGGTGCTGCATCGAGCTTTCCGACAGCTTAAATTTGCTGATCGGCTCGATGTGCAGATCAAACGATAAATTCAGGTCCAGCTCTTTAAGGGTCTTGCTCCAGTCGCGCGGCGGTATCTCCCGCAGCTCGCTGCGCATCAGATACAGCGAGCTTTTCATCAAATCGTCAAGCGACTGCCGTCCGGCGCGCTCCGCGGTAAATTTATAGACCAGACCGACCAGCATGGTCATCACCAGAAAGCAGACGAAGAGCAGAAGATAGAACTGCACGAACAGCTTTTTCATTACATTACCGCGTATTCAAGAGAAACCTGTCTGGCGCCCCAGGGGCATCTTCTGCGCGTCGGGGAGTCAATGTTATCGATATCCCCGGGCGAGGCGCGGGGAAATCATAGATACGCTATCAAAGCAGGGTTTATGCCCCCTGACAATAGCCAGCCTGGAGACAGAACGGTAAAAAGGTGACAGTGTCACTCGATGCGGTGATTTCTTCACCCTCGGGGGGAGCAGGGCAATCGTATTTTGTGCGTCGATGGATACGCTACTCACGATAATAAGGAATGTCTACCGGATAGGTGGTCGTCAGACTCAGCAGCCGACAGCGCACCAGCTTTTCCGTTTCGGCATACCAGTAAGCAAACTCGCCGGTGGTCTGGTGGTAAATCATCTGATCGAGGTTGGCAAACGGGATCACCAGCAGCGGCCCCTGGCGAACGTGGCCGCCGCCGGTTTCAAAGTCATGCTGCCCCCAGGATTGCTGGGTATGTTCATAGCGATGAAGGATCACCTCGATTTGCCCGCGCTGCGGACAGAGGAGTCGAATATCGGCGTTGTCGAGGGAAAAAGCCCAGCCAGAGAGAGAAGTGAACAGTGAGAGTGCCAAAAGTACAACGTATTTCATCATGCAAAAGTCCTGTGTTTTCAGGCTTTATGCCACTCTGACAGCGGTAAGTCCTTGAGCACAATCATATTGAGGAGTTATGTGATGGGGTTCTGTACGGCTAATTCTATTGATTTAATCAATATGACAAGTTCCGGTGATGAATGTGCGCGCCAGGGACGAACGCAGCAGGCAGCAAACGTGATAACTTTGCCGCCGGCGAGTGCGCGATGAGCGGGCCCCTCGCAGGGCCGCAGAAGGGCTGCTTAGTTATCCCAGGCGTGAGGGGCGAACAGGTAGCCTTTGTTGCGAACGGTCTTAATACGATAGGGCTCCGTGGCGTTGTCGAGCAGTTTTTTGCGCAGGCGGGAGATAGCCACGTCGACGCTGCGATCCATCCCGTCATAGGTAACGCCGCGTAAATTTTTCAGCAGTGCGTCGCGGTCCATAATCTGCCCGGCGTGGGTGGCCAACTCCCACAGCAGATCGAAATCGGCGGTCGACAGGGCGACGTTTTCTCCGCCAAGCAGCACCTGGCGGTTGACCGGGTCAATGGTCAGCGAGCCGAAGGAGATGGTTTTATGTGGCGTGAGCGTTGAGGAGGCGGATCCGGCGCCTGCCGGAGCAATATGCTGGCGCAAATGCAGACGCAGTCGCGCGAGAAGTACCGCTGGCGGGGTGGTTTTCAGAATATAATCGCTGGCGCCCATCTCCAGGGAGAGGATATGGTTCATATCGCTGTCGAGCGAAGTCAGCAGGACAATCGGCCCTTGCCATTGCCCGCGCAGATCGCGACAGAGCGTCATTCCGTCCTTGCCGGGCAGCATAATGTCCAGCAGCACCAGATCCGGTTTCTCCCGCGCGATCACCTCCTCAGCGCGGTCGCCGCGAGGCTCGACCACCACATCCATATCATGCTTGCCGAGATAGGCGGCGATCAGCGTGCCTACCTCAGGGTCATCCTCAACAAAAACGATTTTATTCATGTCTATTGCACATCAGTAAAAGAAGTAACATACACCGCACTTATTTTACCCGCCATTACTCTTTTATAAACAGCGTTAAATCCGCTATGCTGCCCTAACTTATTGATTCACTGTTAAGGCATACGGGCATGGGGCTGTTAATCAAAGGGCTGTTGGGAGCGCTGGTGGTGGTGCTGATTGGCGTGCTGGCGAAAACCAAAAACTACGCTATCGCTGGCCTGGTCCCGCTGTTTCCCACCTTTGCGCTCATCGCCCATTATATTGTCGCCAGCGAGCGGGGGATCGAAGCCCTGCGCGCGACCATCGTATTCGGCATGTGGTCGATTCTTCCCTATTTTATCTATCTGCTGTCACTGTGGTATTTCACCGGGATCATGCGCCTGCCGTTGGCGCTGGCAGGCGCGGTGGGATGCTGGGGGCTGTGCGCCTGGCTGTTAATCCTCGGCTGGAGCCGTTTCCACTAGCGCAGCGGGCGGCCGCCGTCGACAGCGAATGAGCGGCCGGTAACGTAGCGGCTGGTAAACAGGTAATCGATGAGATCGCTAATCTCTTTTTCGCCAGGGGCGATTTTCATCAGCGATTTATCCAGCGCCTGTTGACGATAGGCCTCGTCGTCACCCTCATTAAACATGATTAGCGACGGCGCAATGGCGTTGACCTTAACCTCTGGCGCCAGCTTGCGAGCGAAGGAGCGGGTCATGTTATCCAGGGCGGCTTTGCTGGCGGCGTAGGCGATATGTTTGTCGCTCCCGCGCTCCACCACGTAATCGGTGATATGGATAATGTCGCTGGCGGCATGGCCATGGCCGCGCAGCAACGCCTCCAGGGCATGGTTGAGCAGATAGGGGGCGTGGACGTGGATCTGCATCATGCGGTTGATGACGGTGCTCAGCGGGACGCCCGGCTTTTCCGCCATCCAGTCGCTGGCGTTATGGATGATGGCGCGCAGACCGTCGGTGTGTGATTTGACCGCTTCAGCGAAGGTCAGAATGCCGTCATCGCTGCTAAAATCGGCCTGCAGGCAGAGCGCGCCCGCTTCGCGCAGGCCGTCAATCGCCGGATAGGGCGTACGATAGCTGACGATGACCGGCTGGCGCTGCTGCAGAAAATGGTGTGCCAGAGCGAGGCCGATGCGGCGGCCTGCTCCTGTGATCAGAATCGGGCGGGGCTGTTGTTCAGCCATGGGTATCTCCTATGCGTTCTGCGGCAGGGCGACCGCTTACCCCACCAGCATCCACGTTGCCGGCACAGCGGCAACCAGCAATAAACCAATTAGCGCCACTTCGCGGCGTTTGAGCGAACGATCGTGCTGGTGCGTACGTCGGGCGTACAAAAAGACCAGAAGACCCGGAGCGTAAAGTACCACCGACAACAGCAAATGCACAGGCCCCGACGCGTATAATAACCATATGCCATAAATACAGGCGCCGATAGCCACCGCTTTATGCAGCGGGCGAGTGGCGATTTTCAGCAGAAAGGCGCCGACCAGCAGATAAGGCACGAGAATCATCTCAGAGGCAATGGTCAGCAGCGTGCCGTAGTCCGATCCGGTCAGCCAGATCAGCACCAGCGATACCTGAACGCTGATATTGGTCAACCACAATGAGGAGGAGGGGGCGTTGTTGCTATTCTGACGGGCAAACAGGCGCGGGAAGGCTTTATGAGTGGCGGCGAGGAAAGGCACCTCCGCGGCCATGATGGTCCAGCTGAGATAAGCGCCGCACACCGACACGATCAGCCCGGCGGCAATGACGATCTCCCCCCACGACCCCATCAGCCTGACCATCAGTCCCGCCATCGACGGGTTGCGCATTTCGGCCAGTTCGCTGCGCGGCACGACGCCCAGCGACAGCAGGGTGACCAGCAGATACACCGCGAGGGCCGACAGCACCGCCAGCAGCGTCGCGCGGCCAACGTCGCGCTTGTGTCGCGCCCGCGCGGACACGACTACCGCCCCCTCCACGCCGATAAACACCCACAGGGTGATCAGCATGGTGTTTTTGACCTGTTCCCATACCGGCACGCCCAGCGCCAGGCCGCTAAAATCGAGGCGGAACGTATCCAGCTGAAAGGCCAGGGCGGCGAGCGCGACAAAGGCGCCCAGCGGCAGAAGCTTGGCGAGGGTGGCCACCAGGTTAATCCCCGCTGCCGTCTGAACACCGCGCAGGACCAGAAAGTGGACGACCCACAGCAGAACCGACGCGCCAACGATAGACTGCCAGGTATTACCATCGCCAAACAGGCGCAGCTCAGGGGTATCGGTGAAAAAACTGAGCGCCGAAAAGACGATAACCAGATAGGAGACGTTGGCGATCACCGCGCACAGCCAGTATCCCCAGGCGGAGCAGAAGCCGATCAGTTCGCCGAATCCTTCGCGAGCGTAGGTGAAGATCCCGCCGTCGAGGTCGGGACGAATACGGGTCAACAGCAGCATGGCGAAAGCGAGAAACAGGATCCCGACGCCGGTGATGGCCCAGCCAATGAGCAGAGCGGAGGGGCTGGCCACGGCAGCCATATTTTGCGGCAAACTGAATACGCCAGCGCCGAGCATTGAGCTAAGGACCAGGGCGGTCAGGGCGCTCAGGCCCAGTTTCTTTTCCATTGCATTCCCGAGGTGAAAATGGCTGTTCCAGAATATTTATTTTGCGAAATCGCATAAAAATGGAGGATTGCGCTAAGGCGCGGGATTTTACGGAGTGTCCGGGGGCCATGCAATGGCGGGGGATGAAAAAAAATGAAAAGGCGGCAATGCGCCGCCTTTTTAGCCAGCCAGCAGCGATTATTTGTACAAATCGGCGCTGATGGTGATGTTGCCGCCGCGTTCCTGCCACTGGCGGGTGATATGGTAGTACTTCGCCCCTTTCTTCGCCGCGCGTTTCGCCGTCTGATAGGAGATTTCGGTCATGTTGCCGTAGTTGCCGGTGAACTGGATGTTATCGAACGGCACCATTTGCGCCGCAGTCACTTTGTTCACTTCTTCGACTTTAGTGCCGTTCGGCAGAGTGACAGTGTAACGTCCACCTTTCGAAGACTGAGTCTCAAAGAAACGCCCAACGCCGGTACCCGAACCCACCGCGGCGGTGGTGGCAACGCCCGGAATTTCCACGTTCTTCGCCGCTTCGCCGCCTTTGGCCAGCGCTGCGCGGCCAGCTTCAGAGTCAGCCGGGATAGCGTCCGGGCTCTGCAGCACGCGTTTTTCAGCATCTTTTTTGTAGATATAAGCGGTAATGCGCTGGTTGCCGCCCTGGTTGGCGTCAACCTGGCGGACGATAAAGAACGCATAGGCGCCTTTTGCTTTCGCCGCTTTGGTGATGGCGTCGTTGACTTCCGGCTGGCTGCGATAGAAGCCCTGAACGGTGACGGTGTCGTAAGGCATCAGCTCAACGGCCTGATCTTTCGGCAACTCCATCACGCCGTTGATAATGCGATTCTTCGGCGCATCCGCTTTCGGCGCGTCTTCTTTATAAAGGTCAGCCGTGACGCGCCAGTTGCCGCCATTGCCGTAGTCCGACGTGTCGACAACATAGAATGAGGCCGCGCCGTCTTTGTCGGCTTTGCGCGATACTGCCTGTACCGCATCGCCAATGGCATTAAACCGGCCGGTGACGACAACGCGATCGTAGGGCTTCAGCGCAGCCGCCTGCTCCGGGGTCAACTCGGTCGCTGCATGGGCAGACAACGTGGCGGTTGTCAGGAGAGCAGACGCCAGGAGGGTGTTTTTAAGCTTCATAAAAATAATCCTTTGCCTTGCGCAAACCATATACTGGTGTTGTTGTTGACTGAAAACGTTTGATTATTGCATTTAATCGCCGTGACTGTCTGCGTCAATTTTTGCTTGCCGCCCGAATCGTATACTACGGAAAGATAACATTTTTCGATATGTTGAAAAAACAGGCGCTTGACCAGCAAAAACGATAATCAATACCACTTTTATTAGTTAATGTAATGTTAACACAATGATCTCAATGGCGATAAATGGCGTTTTATACCGCAGGATAAGCGGATTATCAGGCCTGGGCGGCAAATTCAGGTAAATATTGCTGCCCGGACCCATCTGAGCTGACAATAAGCAATAAAATCAAAATTTGTGTTTTATCGCAGTAGATCACAATCGGTATTTTCAGTAGGTTATAAAAAGTTTGTTACTGTTTCATTTTGTAGACAGCGAAAGATGGCGAGGAAGATTTTGCCGTCCTGGCGTTGTTGGGCAGAAAAGTAAACCATCATCAAAAACCGATGGAAGGGAAAACTATGCGTATTGGTGTACCACAAGAAAGGCTAGCCCAGGAGACCCGGGCCGCCGCCACGCCGAAGACCGTTGAGCAATTGCTCAAACTCGGCTTTAGCGTCGCGGTAGAAAGCGGCGCCGGGAAGCTGGCCAGCTTTGACGATGAGGCCTTTGCCGAGGCAGGAGCTGAAATCGTGACCGGCGACGAGGTATGGCAGTCTGATGTCATCCTTAAGGTCAATGCTCCGAATGACGATGAAATTGCCCTGCTGAATCCGGGGACCACGCTGATTAGTTTTATCTGGCCGGCGCAAAACCCGCAGCTGATGGAAAAACTGGCGGCCCGTAATATCAACGTAATGGCGATGGATTCCGTGCCGCGTATTTCCCGCGCCCAGTCGCTGGATGCGCTCAGCTCAATGGCCAACATCGCCGGGTACCGCGCTATCGTTGAAGCGGCGCATGAATTTGGTCGATTCTTTACCGGGCAGATTACGGCGGCAGGCAAGGTTCCGCCCGCCAAGGTGATGGTCATTGGCGCCGGGGTAGCCGGTCTGGCGGCGATTGGCGCCGCCAACAGCCTGGGCGCTATTGTTCGCGCCTTCGATACCCGTCCGGAAGTGAAGGAGCAGGTGCAGAGTATGGGCGCCGAGTTCCTCGAGCTGGACTTTAAAGAGGAAGCGGGCAGCGGCGATGGCTACGCCAAGGTGATGTCTGAGGCCTTTATTAAGGCTGAAATGGCGCTGTTCGCCGCGCAGGCGAAAGAGGTCGATATCATTGTCACCACGGCGTTAATCCCGGGCAAACCGGCGCCGAAGCTGATCACCCGCGAAATGGTCGACTCCATGAAATCGGGCAGCGTGGTGGTCGATCTGGCCTCGCAAAACGGCGGCAACTGTGAGTACACCGTACCGGGCGAAGTGGTGACCACCGCCAACGGCGTGAAAATCATCGGTTACACCGATCTTCCTGGCCGTCTGCCGACCCAGTCCTCCCAGCTCTACGGCACCAACCTGGTGAACCTGCTGAAGCTGCTGTGCAAAGAGAAAGACGGCAATATCGTTATCGATTTCGATGACGTGGTAGTGCGCGGTGTGACCGTTGTTCGCGAAGGTGAAATAACCTGGCCGGCGCCGCCGATTCAGGTCTCCGCTCAGCCGCAGGCCGCGGCGATAAAAGTGGAAGCGCCGAAAGAAGCGGTGAAACCGGCGTCGCCGTGGCGCAAATATGCGCTGATGGCGCTGGCGATTATTCTCTTCGGCTGGCTGGCCAACGTGGCGCCAAAAGAGTTCCTCGGCCATTTCACCGTCTTCGCGCTGGCCTGCGTGGTGGGTTACTACGTGGTGTGGAACGTCTCCCATGCGCTGCATACGCCGCTGATGTCGGTGACCAATGCCATTTCGGGCATTATCGTGGTTGGCGCGTTGTTGCAGATAGGCCACGGCGGCTGGGTCAGCTTCCTGAGCTTTATCGCGGTGCTGATCGCCAGCATTAATATTTTCGGTGGTTTTACCGTGACTCAGCGCATGCTGAAAATGTTTCGCAAAGGATAAGGGGTAGCACATGTCTGGTGGATTAGTAACGGCTGCATACATTGTTGCTGCAATCCTGTTTATTTTCAGCCTGGCGGGCCTGTCGAAACACGAAACGTCGCAGCAGGGCAACTATTTCGGCATCGCCGGGATGGCCATTGCCCTGATTGCTACCATCCTGGGGCCGGACGCCGGCAACGTCGGCTGGATTATTCTTGCGATGGTGATCGGCGGGGCGATCGGTATTCGTCTGGCGAAGAAGGTCGAGATGACCGAAATGCCGGAGCTGGTGGCTATCCTGCACAGCTTCGTGGGGCTGGCAGCGGTGCTGGTGGGTTTCAACAGCTACCTGCAGCATGAAACCGGTATGGAGCAAATTCTGGTCAATATTCATTTGACCGAAGTGTTCCTCGGGATCTTCATCGGCGCGGTGACCTTCACCGGTTCGGTGGTGGCGTTTGGTAAATTGCGCGGCAAAATTTCCTCCAGGCCGCTGATGCTGCCCAATCGCCATAAGCTGAACCTGGCGGCGCTGGTGGTTTCCTTCATCCTGATGGTGATTTTTGTTCGCTCTGACAGCACCGGCACCCAGGTCCTGTGCCTGCTGGTGATGACCGCGATCGCGCTGGCCTTTGGCTGGCACCTGGTGGCCTCTATCGGCGGTGCTGACATGCCGGTGGTGGTCTCGATGCTCAACTCCTACTCGGGCTGGGCGGCAGCGGCGGCGGGCTTTATGCTGAGTAATGACCTGCTGATCGTCACCGGCGCGCTGGTGGGCTCTTCCGGCGCCATCCTCTCTTACATTATGTGTAAGGCGATGAACCGCTCCTTTATCAGCGTGATCGCCGGGGGCTTCGGCACCGATGGTTCCTCCAGCGGCGGCGATGAAGAAGTGGGCGAGCATCGTGAGATTAGCGCCGAAGAGACGGCGGAGATGCTGAAAAACTCGCACTCGGTGATCATCACCCCGGGCTACGGTATGGCGGTGGCTCAGGCGCAGTATCCGGTAGCAGAAATTACCGAGAAGCTGCGGGCGCGGGGTATCAAAGTACGCTTTGGTATTCATCCGGTGGCCGGGCGCCTGCCGGGGCATATGAACGTCCTGCTGGCGGAAGCCAAAGTGCCTTACGACATCGTGCTGGAGATGGATGAGATCAACGACGATTTCAGCGACACCGACACCGTGCTGGTGATCGGTGCCAACGATACCGTCAACCCGGCGGCGCAGGACGATCCGAAGAGCCCGATCGCCGGCATGCCGGTGCTCGAGGTGTGGAAAGCGCAGAATGTGGTGGTCTTTAAGCGTTCAATGAACACCGGTTACGCCGGCGTACAGAACCCGCTGTTCTTTAAAGAGAACACTCATATGCTGTTTGGCGATGCTAAAGCCAGCGTCGATGCGATCCTGAAAGCGCTGTAATGTAACATCATTGTTTTACAACGTTTGTTTATAAGCCGTCTCCTGTGAGACGGCTTTTTTATATGCAAGGGGATGCCTGGAGTTGTTCATAAAATAAGCGGCAAGAGGTGATATAATGTTCCGGTTCTTACATCAGACAGAGGATATTATGGATACCGAGTTAACCCCAACGCAGATGGCCATCGAATTCTTACGCCGCGACCCCACCGTCATGACCCCAGCGCAGTATCTGAAAAAACTTAAACTGCTGGAGCTGGAGTTTGCTGACCTGATGGCGCTCTCCTCGCTGGAGCTGAAAGAAGAGATCGATCTGGCCTGGCGTCTGGGTATCCACTAAGCCATTCTCGCTGGACAGCGACAGGGGCCGTCAGCGGCCCTTTTTTTGTGCCTGGCTGGCAGCAAGCAAAAAAATCCCCCGCGAGGCGGGGGAAGATGAGTGGTAGCGGTTAATCGTCGTCGTCGTCGTCCAGTTCCACCGGCGTCTGGTAGGCCTCCGGTTTCAGCACCAGCAGGTCACAGCGCAGGTGGTCGACAACCTGTTCCGCGGTATTGCCGAGGAACGCCGCCGACAGGCCGGTACGTCCGACCGTTCCCAGCACCACGATCCCCGCCTGCAGATGCTCGGCGAGATCCGGGATCACCTCCTCAGGCAGTCCTTTTTCGACGTGGGTGAATTTTTCATCGATGCCAAACTTCTGCCGCAGCGCTTTCATCGCCAGCAGATGCTGGCCGCGGATCGCGTCGTTGTAGACGCTGGGATCAAAATCCGGCAGTTCTATCGCGATATTGATCGGCGTCACCGGGTAGGCACCGATCAGGTGCACTTCAGTGTGGTTGACTTCTTCCGCCAGCGACAGCGTCTCGCGAACCAGCTTCTCGTTAAGGGTGTTGTGATAATTCTCTTCGCTGGCGAGATTGACGGCGACCAGCGCTTTGCCGCCTTCCGGCCACGGCTGGTCTTTGACCATCCACACCGGGCAAGGGCATTTACGCAGCAGATGCCAGTCCGTCGGGGTAAAGATCACCGCCTCCAGTTTGTCGTGCTGGTGGGCCATCTTCAGCAGCAGATCGTGTTTCTCACTGACCACCTCCTGAATAATCGCTTCGAAGGGGCGGTTGTGCCACACCACTTTCACGTCAATCGGCACGCCCGATTCCAGGTAGAATTTCGCCTGCTCGCGGATCCAGGCCGTTCGTTGGGCAATGACGCCCTGGCGCATTGCCGTCCGCTCGTCCGGCGACAGCAGGGTGGTCATTTCATAGGAAAAATCATAGATCGGCAAAAAGGCTTTGATGCGTCCACCAATCCGTTGGTGCAGGTACACCGCTCGCCTTAGCGCCGGCTGGTCGTCCTGGTTAGGATCGATTACTACCAGCATGCTCTGATACTTCGCCATACAGGGTCTCCTTACAACTGCAGCTACCGTCAGTTATTAAAAAGATAACCTATATGGATGAATTGAAACAGGGGAGGAGCCTGGTCAGATCAACAAATCTGAAAAAATTGCCGATCGTGACCAGGTATTGCGCAGAGATTAAGCGACGTTGCGCGCCTGCCCGGCCAGCTGGGCCAGCAGATCGCTGTTTTCAATAGTGATATATTTGCCTTTCACCGCCAGCATGCCGCTTTTCTGAAAACGGCCCAGCAGACGGCTGATGGTTTCGACGGTGAGGCCGAGATAGTTGCCAATATCGCCGCGGGTCATGGTCAGCCGGAACTCACGTGGTGAGAAGCCGCGCTGGGCGAAACGACGAGAAAGGTTATAGATAAACGCGGCCAGGCGCTCTTCGGCATTCTTTTTGGAAAGCAACAGGATCATATCCTGGTCGCCTTTAATCTCACCGCTCATCAGGCGCATCATCTGCTGACGCAGATTGGGCATTTTTCCGGAAAGATCGTCAAGAGTTTCGAAGGGGATCTCGCAGACCATTGAGGTTTCCAGCGCCTGCGCAAAGCTCGGGTGCAGACCGGTGCCGATGGCGTCAAAGCCCACCAGGTCGCCCGCCAGATGGAAGCCAGTGATCTGCTCATCACCTTGCTCGGTGATGGTATAGCTTTTGATGGTCCCGGAGCGAATAGCGTACAACGACTTCAGCTCATCACCGGCTTTGAACAAGGTTTGACCTTTCTGGATAGGCTTTTTCCGCTCGATAATATTATCCAGCTGATCAAGCTCATGCTCGTTCAGAGTAAAGGGGATGCAGAGCTGGCTAATGCTGCAATCCTGACAATGGATTGCACAACCGCCAGACTGAATGCGTCGAATAATTCGCTTCTCAGGGATCATATGTCTGCTCAGGCCTTAATTGATATTGGTCAATTTTAACATCTTTTTGATCAGCAGGTAAGTCTTCAGGCCCGGAAACACGTAATATCAGCAGGGTAAATCAAATCGCTTGTGTATCTATTTGATTAAAAACAGATTATTACGCCACTTTTGATTGTAAAATTACCTGAAAATTCCAGAAAAGGCATTTTCAGTCAAAGCAACAGATAGCCCTCATGACGCAAAAGCCACTCTTTACGCTGTACGCCGCCGGCATAGCCGGTCATGGTGCCGTTGCGCCCGATGACCCGATGGCAGGGCACCACGATACTCACCGGATTGGCGCCATTGGCGGCGCCCACCGCGCGCGCGGCGCCGGGACGACCGAGCGCCTCGGCCAGTTGGCCGTAGTGCATCACCTGGCCACAGGGGATATCGCGTAACGCCTGCCAGACCTGGCGCTGAAAAGGGGTGCCGGCGGTGGCGGTAGGCAGAGTCTCGATAATGGCTAAATCGCCGGCAAAATAGTCGCTCAGCTTACTGCTGAGACCGCCGGGATTGCGGCAGTCGACGCGCTGATAACCTTCCCGACGATAGTGTACGTCGAGCAGCGTTTCCATCCGATCGCGGTGCTCGTCCCACTCGACGGCGCGCAAATTAAACTGTTCGTCGCAAAGCACCCACAACGGCCCCAGCGGGGTATCCATTTTATCCTGCAGCAAGGTCAACATCGTTTCTGTCATCCACCATCGTACATGAGAGGCACACGATACCACGCGCTGACGGCAGTCAACTATACTCCCAAAAGGTAAAACCGCATCGCCAGATAGCACGGCGGGCTATCCGCCGTGGAGGCATTCTGCGATCGCCACGATGATTTATTTTTGGATCGATCCTGGCGAGTTACCGGACAGGGTTTTTGCTACTTTTAAGCTGACGACGTCGGTCCTCCGCGCCGCTGTGCGCGCTCGGGAAAGTGCTACCGCGTCGGCGCGGCGCGGTTAATAACTCAGAGGTGGAGCTATGCAATATATACTGACTGGCGTAATCGTACTGATCTTCAGCGGTCTGGTTATTCATGGTATGTCGCTGTTGCTTGAGCGAGGGTATCGCGCGCTTTTCGGCATATTCGCCGGAGCCGGGGAAGCGACCCGTAAGTTCAAAGTGAAGATATCGCGTTAAGCTAAGGCGGCCGTCCCTGGCGCATCGGTGGGTTAAGACAGCCGCGGATAGATGCCAGGGCCGATCGGCAGTCCCACCAGATACCAGCCCACCAGCAACAGCAGCCAGACGGCGAGAAAAATCAGCGGGTAAGGGAGCACCAGCGAGTAGTAGGTGCCGAGGCGGGCATCCGGCCGGTAGCGCTGTAGAAAGCCGAGAAACAACGGCACAAACGGTGACACCGGCGCCAGCGGCAGCACCGATGAATCAGCGATACGAAACAGGATCTGCGCAAACGCCGGGTGAAAGCCCAACAGCATAAACATTGGCACGAAGATCGGCGCCAGAATCGACCAGATGGCCGAGCCGCTGGCGATAAACATACACAGAAAAGCCGACAGCAGCGCAAGGCCGACAAACGCCGGAACACCGTTCATGCCTGAACTCTCCAGCAGGTCCGTCAGACCGACGGCCATAAACTTGCCCATGTTGCTCCAGTTGAACATCGCCACGAACTGCGCCAGCGGGAAGACCATCACGATAAACCCGGCCATCTCTTTCATCGGCTCAATCATTAACTGCGGCAGGTCGGCCTGGCGGCGAATTTTGCCGGTGGCGATGCCGTATGCCAGCGACACGACAAAGAAGAAAAAGATAATTAGCGGCACGATGCCTTTGATAAACGGCGAGGGCATGACCGTATGCTGAACCGGATCGCGAAGAATACCGTTTTCGGGGACCACCATCAGGGCGATGACCGCCACGAATACCAGCGTCGCCACGCCGGCGATGCGCAGGCCGAACCGCTCCCCGGGCGTCAGCGTCTGCAGCTTTTCATCACGACTGCCTTGCCACTGGCCCAGCCGCGGCTCGACCAGCTTATCGGTGATCAGTCCGCCGACGAGCGTCAGAACGATCACCGAGGTCGCCATAAAGTACCAGTTGTCGATCACGCTGACGTGCAAAGAGGCATCGATGGACTTTGCCGCCTCGGTGCTGATCCCGGAGAGCAGCACGTCGGTGGTGACAATCAGTAGATTGGCGGTAAAGCCGCAGCCCACGCCGGCTATCGCCGCCAGCAGACCAGCGACAGGATGCCGACCGACGGCAAGAAACATCAGCGCTCCCAGCGGCGGCATAATCACCAGCGCCGCATCGGAAGAGATATGGCTGAAAAAGGCGATAAACAGCACCATATAGCTGGCATAGCGGGCGCTGACGTGCGAGGCCATCTTGACCATCAACGCGGGTAACAGGCCCACCCGCTCGGCAAAGCCGGCGCCCAGCACCAGGGCGAGGATCGAGCCCAGCGGCGCGAAACCGCTGAAGTTTTTAATCACGTTCGGCAAAAACCAGTGCAATCCTTCCACGCTGAGCAGGTTTTTGACCACCACCCGCGAACCGTCAGTTGGGTTTTGTACCCCAACGTTGAGGGCGGAGAGGATTGCCGTGGCAGCGATCAGCACGGCGATGAGATAGATAAACAGCAAAAACGGGTGCGGGACCTTGTTACCGATCTTCTCTACCCAGCCATAGCGCTTTCCGCCGGGGGAAGATGACGGTATGGATGACATACTCATGGGCATTCCTCTGTTGTCGTTGTTGTGTTGGGCAGGCCTGCTCCCGTACTGCCGGCGGTTATTATGGGCGGTGCGTGCCGCGATCCGGTCAGCGTTGGCCAGGAGTAGCCTCTAAGTGGTTATCGTAAAACGGACGGACTCACCTCCGCCGGGATCGGGCAACGATAGGGGCGTTCGGCCAGTACCTGCCTGAACTCTTGCTGGCTGGCCTCCAGCAGGGCGCTGTCGCTGAATAAACGGATGGCGGTCGCCGCGAGCACTTTCCCCGCCAGCAACATCCCTTTATGGGCAATGGAGGTTCTGCCCTGGCTCACCAGCTGCCAGCTGTGCAGCGGGGTACCCACCGCGAAGCACGGGCTGAAGCACTGGGCCACCGGCGCTTTCCAGCTAACATCGCCGACGTCGGTGGATCCGGCGAGGACGTTATCCGTGGCCGCCCAGGGCGCCACCTCATCAATCAGCAAGGTGTCGCGGTGGCGACGAGCGAACGTTTTGCCTTCCTCGCCACTGGTGCCGGCAATATTGTTCAGGCTGTTGTTAATATCGTTGGCGCTGAGGGTGGCGCGGATCGCCGCGGCAAAAGCGCGTTCCTCGTCGCTCCAGGCGGGGGTACCGTAATGACAGACCGCCTGATACATCGCCGCCTCAAGCGTGCGGTTGGGTAGATAGCTGGAGCAGGCTTTTTCAAAGCGGCAGCTGACCTGGGTCTCGGTCATCAGCGCGGCCCCCTGGGCAATCTTCTCTATGCGGGCGAAGATTTGCTCAGCGTCGGCCATCTCCGGCGCGCGGATCAAATACAGCACTTCCGCCTGCGCCTGCACCACGTTGGGCGAGACGCCGCCGGTATCGGTAATGGCGTAATGGACGCGCGCCTTCTCGATGATATGTTCATTGAGGAAATTGCTGCCGGTGGTCATCAGGGTGACGGCATCCAGCGCGCTCCGGCCCAGGTGCGGCGAATTAGCGGCGTGGGCCGCGGTGCCGGTAAATCGCCATGCCGCCTGAATGTTGGCGAGGGTGCGGGTGCTGAACATCCCGGCCCAGGCTTCCGGATGCCAGGTCAGCGCCGCATCGACATCATCAAACAACCCTTCGCGCACCATAAAGGTTTTTCCCGAACCGCCTTCCTCGCCGGGACAACCGTAGAAGCGCAGAGTGCCGCTGTCGCCGTGCTGCTGCAGCCAGCCTTTGGCGGCGACCGCCGCGGCGAATGCCGCGGTGCCGAGCAGATTGTGCCCACAGCCGTGGCCGTTGGCTCCCGGCGTCAAGGGCGTCGGTTCCGCGCTGTGGGCCTGCTGGCTGAGTCCCGCCAGGGCGTCAAATTCGCCGAGCAGGGCAATGACCGGTTGGCCCTCACCGACGCTGGCGATAAAGGCATTCGGGATCCCGCCGGCATCGCGGGTGAGCTGAAAACCTTCCGCCTCCAGGGCGTCGGCCAGCCGTTGGGCTGACCAGAACTCCTCAAAGCGGGTCTCCGGGTGGTCCCAGATGTCGTCGGCGATGGCGCAGTAAGTGTCGCGTTGTGCCTCAACCACCTCGTCCACAAACTGAAAAATGGCTTCCATTACACCCCCCGCTGCCAGGGAAAGTTAAGCGCGACGCGCGCCAGGGTTTCGACCGCTACCGCCATCACGCTCTCGTCGAAGTCAAACTTTTCGTTGTGGTGACCGGCGCTGAGTTCAGTGCCGAAAATCATGTACGAGGCGAGGCCGCCGCGCGCCTGGACCCGGGCCATCATCAGGGTGGCGTCTTCGGAGCCCGCCGGGGCGGCGATGCGATCCACCGCCTGTTGCACGCCGGGCACCCGGGCGGCCTGTTCGCGCAGATAGTCCACCCACGCCGGCGACGGTGCGCTGGCGGTCGCCGCGCCCATCATGCGCAGTTCGTAGCGGGCTTCGTACATCGCCGCAGCCCCGGCGACGACGTGCTGCGCCCGCTCGAACACGTACTGATTAATGGCTTCGCTTTCGCCGCGGGTTTCCACTTTTAACAGCGCGGAAGAGGGCACCACGTTGCGCCCGGTACCGGCCTGCATCACCCCGACGTTGACCCGCGAGGCGCCGGCGCTGTGCGGCGGGATGGCGTGCAGGCCAAGGGCGGCCTGGGCGGCGGCCAGCAGCGCGTTGCGCCCGTCCTCGGGCTTGCCGCCGGCGTGGGCGGCCACGCCGCTGAACTGCACGTCGAATTTGGTGGTGGCCATAAAGTTGTCTCCACCACAGACGACGGTACCTGCCGGCACGCCGGTCCCGATATGGATCGCCGTGAAATAATCCACGTCATCAACCACGCCGGCGGCCACCATCGCGCGGGCGCCGCGGGTACCCTCTTCAGCAGGCTGGAAAATCAGTTTAATGACGCCATTGAGCTGGGCGGCATACTGCTTGAGCACATGCGCCAGCCCCAGCCCGATGGCGGTATGGCCGTCATGGCCGCAGGCGTGCATCATGCCGGCGTTGCAGGAGGCGAAATGATCGCGATGGGGGCGGTGGCTGTCGTCATGCTGTTCGTTGAGATCGAGGGCATCCATATCGACGCGAAAGGCCAGGGTTGGTCCGGGCCGCCCGGTGTCGAGCGTGGCCACCACGCCGGCGAAACCGCCTTCAAACGCCGGCAGCCAGCGCTCCGGCGCGCCCTGTTCGCGGGCGCGTTCGAAAGCCCGGGCCAGGGTCTCCTCGTCCGGCAGCCCCATCCGGCTGTCGGCATCGATGACGTCGCGGCCTAGCGCCAGCTGATAGCTTAGCCCGTCAAGAATATCCGCGACCATACTGGCGGTGCGAAACTCCAGCCAGCCGGATTCAGCGTGCAGGTGAAAATCACGGCGCCATTGGGTCATGGAGGGCGCCAGCTGGCGGAGGTATTCATCAAGTTGCGGCATAGCTTATCCTGTCATAAGTAAAAAATGTGACGGCGTTCACGATGTGATAGCTTTTGTTTATCACTGACGCGCTACAGGCCTTAACACCCTTAACCTGCCACAGCCTGATGGATTACAGTAGATGTCATTTTCTTCTGTCTGATAAGCAACGGTTATCACTAAAAGCATGGCATTTCAGATTAAATTTCATCAAATTCGCGCCTTCGTCGAAGTAGCCCGGGAAGGCAGTATCCGTGGCGCCAGCCGGGCGCTGGCGGTCTCGCAGCCGGCGCTGACCAAAGCGATTAAAGAGCTGGAGGAGGGGCTTTCCGCCCAGCTGTTCGTCCGCCGCAGCCAGGGGGTGGCGTTAACCGACAATGGCGAAAGTTTTTATCAACATGCGAGCCTGATCCTTGAGGAGCTGCGGGCGGCGCAGGATGAACTGCTGCAGCGCCAGGGGGAACAGGCCGGGCAAATTAATATTGGCCTTGGCGCCAGCGTCGCCCGGTCGCTGATGCCGTCGGTGATCTGCCGCTTTCATCAGCAGCATCCGCAGGTGAAGGTGCGGATCATGGAGGGTCAGCTGCTGGCGATGATTAATGAGCTGCGCCAGGGGGAGCTGGATTTCACCATTAATACCTATTACCCCGGGCCGTACGACCATGAGTTCAGCTTTGAGAAACTGTTTGAGAAACCGTTCGCGGTGTTCGCCCGCGCGGGCCATCCGGCGGCGCAGGCCACCTCGCTGGGGGAGTTGATGGATCACCACTGGACCATGCCGACGCCGCGCGGCAGCTACTTCAAGCAGCTGCAGGAGCGCTTCGAACAGCTGGGACGGGAGCCAAAGGTGGGGATCGTCTGCGAAACGTTCTCATCCTGCATCAGCCTGGTGGTGAAAAGTGATTTTCTCAGCATCCTGCCGGTGGAGCTGGGCAACGACCCGCTGATGGCCGACAAACTGGTGATGATCCCCATCCGTGAAGTGTTACCCACCGCCACCTATTATCTGATCCAGCGGCGCGATACCCGGCAGACGCCGCTCACGGCGTCGTTAATCACCCTGTTCCGCCGCCAGAGCCGACAATTGTTTCCTTAATCGTCCGTCGCGCTCACTTTGCCAGCGAACGCGGCTAAACGCGTTGAGAGGGGAGCGCGAGGCGGCTATAGTAGCTGGCGACAGCCGCTGGAGGAGAGCCCATGAACCTTGATGACAAATCCCTGTTTCTTGACGCCATGGAAGATGTCCAGCCTCTGAAACGTAATAATGACGTGCACTGGCATCCCGGGCGTAACAGCCGGGCCCCGCAACGCGTCGATACCCTGCAGCTGGATAATTTTCTCACCACCGGCTATCTCGATATCGTGCCGCTCGCCACGCCGCTGGAGTTTAAGCGAGAAGGGCTACAGAGCGGCGTGCTGGATAAGCTGCGGCGGGGGAAATACAGCCAGCAGGCGAGCCTCTCCCTGCTGCGCCAGCCGGTGGAACAGTGCCGGCAGATGCTCTTCGCCTTTATGGTGCAGGCGCAGAAAGAGGGGTTACGCAATGTGCTGATCGTTCACGGCAAAGGCCGCGACGACCAGTCCCACGCCAATATTATCCGCAGCTATCTGGCGCGCTGGCTGGAAGAGCTGCCGGAGGTGCAGGCCTTCTGCGCCGCGCTTCCGCATCATGGCGGCAGCGGCGCCTGCTATGTTGCGCTGCGTAAATCGGCGCAGGCGAAGCAGGAGACCTGGGAGCAGCACGCCAAGCGCAGTCGTTAGCGCAGAAGCAGCGTCAGCTCGCGGGCGGCTTTTTGCAGCTCCGGCAGCACGCGCTCGATCATCTCGCGGGCCGTCATCTGGCCCGCATGCACCCCGACGTTGAGCGCCGCCTGGACCTGCCCCTGAGCGTTAAACAGCGGGACCGCGAGGGAGCGCAGCCCCATCTCCAGCTCCTGATCGTTGAGGGCATACCCCTGCTGATGCACCCGTTTCAGTTCGGCGCGCAGCTTCGCCACCGAATCCACCGTCTGTGGGGTATAGCGGATCATGGTCACCCGGGCCAGCATATCGTTGAGCTTCTCCTCCGGCTGATGGCTCAGCAGCACCCGGCCCATCGAGGTCGCCCACGCCGGAAGGCGACTGCCGATATCCAGGTCGATGGTCATAATCCGCGAGCTGGAGGCGCGGGCGATATACAGGATATCGTCGCCGTCGAGGGTGGCGATGGAGCAGGACTCATTGAGCATTTCGCTCAGATGCCGCAGCACCGGCTGCGCCGAACGCGCCAGCGGCGTCGAGGCCAGCCAGGCGTGGCCCAGCGCCAGGATCCGCGGCCGCAGCTGGAAATTCTTACCGTCTTCGGCATACACGAACCCCAGCTTGCTCAGGGTATACAGGCAGCGGCGCACCGCGGCGCGCGGGATGCCGGTCTTCTGACTGATCTGTGAGATAGACAGCAGGGGCCGCTGCGGCGTGAACGCCTGAATCACCTCCAGACCCCGCGCCAGGGAGGCCATAAAGTTAGGATCGCCTTTAAACGGATCGCCGTCGCCGGTCAGTGAATCGTCTGGATGCTTGTCCATTTCTGTTCCCCATATTTGCCATCGATCACATTCTTTCGCTAAAGATAACCGATGTTCGATTATCGCACCATATTTCGATTATCGCCCTTGACCGACATCGTTAAGCGGGTCACATTTTGTGCGAACAACGAATAAAAGTGCGATTACCGCACATCACTGGAGCGACCTGATGATTGATAAAAGCGTATCGACGCTGAGCGAGGCCATCGCCGGGATCCACGATGGGGCGACTATTATGATCGGCGGCTTTGGCCCCGCCGGCCAGCCGACCTTTCTGATTGACGCCCTGATTGACCAGGGCGCTCGCGACCTGACCATCATAAATAACAACGCCGGCAACGGGGAAGTGGGTCTCGCCGCGCTGCTCAAGGCGGGCCGGGTGCGCAAAATGATCTGCTCCTTTCCGCGCCAGGTGGATTCGCAGATTTTCGATGATCTCTACCGTCGCGGCAAAGTGGAGCTGGAGCTGGTGCCGCAGGGCAACCTCGCGGCGCGGATCCAGGCGGCCGGCGCCGGGCTGGGGGCGGTGTTTACCCCCACCGGCTACGGCACGCCGCTGGCGGAAGGCAAGGAGACACGGGAAATCGACGGTCGCCACTACGTGCTGGAGTACCCGATCAAAGCCGATTTCGCGCTGATTAAAGCCCACCAGGGCGACCGCTGGGGCAACCTGGTCTATCGCAAGGCGGCGCGCAACTTTGGCCCGATCATGGCGACAGCGGCGAAAACCACCATCGTAGAGGTCTCGCAGCTGGTGGCGCTGGGCGACCTCGATCCGGAAAACATCATCACCCCCGGCATTTTCGTCCAGCGCGTCTTCTCGCTGGAAAACCTGACTGCCGCACAACGCGCCTGAGGAGCCCGACATGCAAAAACTGACCCGTGACGAAATGGCCCAGCGCGTGGCCCGCGATATTCCCGAAGGCGCTTACGTCAACCTCGGCATCGGCCTGCCGACCCGCATCGCCAATTACCTGCCCGCTGACAAAGAGGTGTTCCTGCACAGCGAAAACGGCCTGCTGGGGATGGGGCCGAAACCGCAGCCCGGGGAAGAAGATCCCGAGCTGATCAATGCCGGTAAAGAGTATGTCACCCTCCTGCAGGGGGGCTGCTATTTCCACCACGGCGACTCCTTCGCCATGATGCGCGGCGGTCATCTCGATATCTGCGTGCTGGGGGCCTATCAGGTTTCCGCCAGCGGCGACCTCGCTAACTGGAGCACCGGTGCGCCGGATGCGATCCCGGCCGTTGGCGGGGCGATGGATCTGGCCATCGGCGCCCGCCAGGTGTTTGTGATGATGGACCACCTGACCCGTGACGGCGAGTGCAAGCTGGTGGCGCAGTGCAGCTACCCGCTGACCGGCGTCGGCTGCGTCAGCCGGATCTATACCGACCTGGCGGTGATCGACATCACCGACCGCGGCCCGGTGGTGCGGGAAATCTTTAACGGCCTCTCTTTTGAAGAGCTGCAGCGCATCACTCCGGTGGCGCTGACCTTTCAACAACTGGCGGAAAGCGCGTAAGGAACCTATGATGAATCAGGCATTTATCTGTGATGCGGTGCGTACACCCTTTGGCCGTTTCGGCGGTGCCCTGGCGACGATGCGCGCTGACGACCTGGCGGCGCTGCCGCTGAAAGCGCTGCTGGCGCGGAACCCAGGACTGGATCCCTCGCGCATTGACGATGTGATCTTTGGCTGCGCCAACCAGGCCGGGGAAGACAACCGCAACGTGGCGCGGATGGCGCTGCTGCTGGCCGGCCTGCCGGAGAGCGTGCCCGGGAGCACCATCAACCGCCTGTGCGGTTCCAGCCTTGACGCGATTGGCGTCGCGGCGCGGGCGATTAAAAGCGGGGAGACGCAGCTGATGATCGCCGGCGGGGTGGAGAGCATGTCCCGCGCGCCGTTTGTGATGGGGAAGGCGGAGAGCGCCTTTAGCCGCAGCATGCAGATGGAGGATACCACCATCGGCTGGCGCTTTATTAACCCGCAGATGAAAGCCCTGTACGGCGTGCATTCCATGCCGGAGACGGCGGAAAACGTCGCCGATGAGTTTGCCATCTCCCGTGCCGATCAGGACGCGTTCGCCTTACGCAGTCAGTTGCGCACCGCCGCGGCGCAAGAGGCGGGGCGTTTCGCCGATGAGCTGATCGCCGTCCAGGTGCCGCAGCGCAAAGGCGAGCCGCTGCTGTTTAGCCGCGATGAGCACCCGCGCAGCACCTCGCTGGAGGCGCTGGCTAAACTGCGCGGCGTGGTGCGCGCCGACGGCAGCGTTACCGCCGGTAACGCCTCCGGGGTTAACGACGGCGCCTGCGCGCTGCTGCTGGCCAGCGAGACGGCGCTGTCGGCTAACGATCTTCAGCCGCTGGCCCGGGTGGTCGGCGTGGCGACGGCGGGCGTTGCGCCGCGGATCATGGGCTTTGGCCCGGCGCCGGCGGTGCGCAAGGTGCTGGCGCAGACCGGCCTGACATTAGGCCAGATGGATGTCATTGAGCTGAATGAAGCCTTCGCCGCGCAGGCGCTGGCGGTGACCCGCGATTTAGGCTTACCGGACGATGCCGCCCACGTGAACCCTAACGGCGGGGCGATTGCGCTGGGCCACCCGCTCGGCGCCTCCGGCGGCCGGCTGGCGATGACCGCGGCTTATCAGCTGAAACGGACCGGCGGTCGTTACGCCCTGTGCACCATGTGCATCGGCGTCGGACAGGGGATCGCCCTGATTATTGAACGTGTTTAAGGAGCCAGAATGAGTTTGTTGACCCCGATGCTGCGCAGCAGCCCGCTAACCGACTGGTTCAGCGACGCGCAGCGGGTGCAGGGCATGCTGGATTTTGAAGCGGCGCTGGCGCAAGCGCAGGCCGCCTGCGGGATGGTGCCGCCGGAAGCGGTCGGGCCAATTGTGGCGGCCTGCCGCCACGAGGCCATCGATTTTGCCGCGCTGGGCGAGGCGGCGGTGGGAGCCGGTAATCTGGCCATCCCGCTGGTGAAACAGCTGACGGCGCAGGTAAAAGCGCAAGATCCTGAGGCTGCGCGCTACGTTCACTGGGGCGCTACCAGCCAGGACGCCATCGACACCGGACTGGTGCTCCAGCTGCGCGGGGCGCTGGATGCCGCTGAGACTCTGCTTGAGCAGCTGTTGGCGGCCCTGGCTCTCCAGGCGGATCGTTATCGCGATACCGTGATGCCGGGCCGGACCTGGATGCAGCACGCGCTGCCGGTGACCTTTGGCCTGAAGCTGGCGGGCACCCTCGACGCGCTCCTGCGCTGGCAGCAGCGGCTGCGCGAGATGCGTCCGCGGCTGCTGGCGCTGCAGTTTGGCGGCGCCGCGGGCACTCTGGACGCGCTAAAAGAGAAAGGGCCGGCGGTTGGCCTGGCGCTGGCGCAGATCCTCGGGCTGTCGCTGCCGGATACTCCGTGGCACAGCCAGCGCGATCGGCTGCTGGAGGCGGGCGCCTGGTTCGCCGGCGTCTGCGGCACGCTGGGGAAATTCGCTAACGACTTTTCCCTGCTGATGCAGACCGAAGTGGCTGAGGTGGGCGAGCCGGTGGCGGAAGGTCGCGGCGGTTCGTCGACGATGCCGCATAAGCGCAATCCGGTGGCCTGCGCGGCGATCCTGACCGCCGCCCAGCGTACGCCGGGGCTGATGGCGACGCTCTACGCCAGCCAACTCCAGCAGCATGAGCGGGCGCTGGGCGGCTGGCAGGCGGAGTGGGAGACCCTGCCGGAGCTAATTACCCTGGTGGGCGGGGCGTTGGCGCAAAGCGAGGCGCTGGTGCGCGACATGCAGGTTTTCCCGCAGAAAATGCGCGCCGATCTCGATATCACCCACGGGCTGATTATGGCTGAGGCGGTGACTCTGGCGCTGGCGGAATTCATTGGCAAAGCCGAGGCGCATCATCACATCGAAGCGCTGTGCCGCCAGGCGCTGGACCGTCACTACCCGCTGGTCGATCTGCTCGCGGCTGACCCACAGGTCAGTCAGTATCTCTCTCGTGAACGCTTAACCACGCTGCTGGACCCGGCAACGGCGACCGGCAGCGCCGAACGCTTTGTGCGCCAGGTGCTGGCGCGTTATCAGGAGCAACGTGATGAATCTTGATTATCAACTCGACGGGCCGGATGGCGCGCCGGTTATCGTCCTCTCCAATTCGCTGGGCACCACCCGGGCGATGTGGCAGCCGCAGATCGAGGCGTTAACCGCCCATTTCCGGGTGCTGCGCTACGACACGCACGGCCACGGTAAAACGACAAAAAATGGCAAAGTGACCCTCGCCCAGTTGGGGGAGGATGTGATTGCGCTGCTCGATCACCTGAATATCGACCGCGCCTGGTTCTGCGGGATCTCGATGGGCGGTCTGACCGGCCTGTGGCTGGGACGCTTTGCGCCGGAGCGTTTTCATGGTCTGGCGGTCGCCAACACCGCGGCGCGCATTGGCGATCAGGCCAGCTGGCTGTCGCGGGCGCGGGCCGTACGTCAGGAGGGGATGGCGGTGGTGGCCGCCGGAGCGGCAGACCGCTGGTTCACCCACGCGTTTCGCCAGAAGGCGCCGGAGGTGGTCGAGGCGCTTTGTCACCAGCTGACCCATACCGATGCTGAAGGCTATGCCGCCTGCTGTGAGGCGCTGGCCGCCGCCGACCTGCGGGGCGAAGTGGGGCAGATCCCGCTGCCGACGCTAATCATCGCCGGGGAAAGTGACCCTGTCACCACGGTCGGTGACGCTCATTTCCTGCAGCAGCAGATCCCCGCCTCTGAGGTGGTGGTTCTGGCGGCATCGCATCTGTCTAACATTGAGGCGCCGAAAAGCTTTACTTCGGCGCTGCTGAGCTTTTTCCAGGGGGAACGCCATGGATGATAAACAGCGCTATCAGGACGGGATGGCGGTACGGCGCAAAGTATTGGGCGACGCCCACGTCGACCGTACGCTGCAGCATCTGACGCCGTTGAATGATGAGTTTCAGGACTTTATTACCCGCTATGCCTGGGGCGAGACCTGGACGCGTCCGGGGCTCGATCACCATACCCGCAGCATGATCACTATTGCCATGCTGATCGCTCTCAATCGCGAGGCGGAGCTGAAGATGCATCTGCGCGCGTCGTTTAACAACGGGGTGACCCGCGATGAACTGAAAGAGCTGATCATGCACTCTGCGCTGTACTGCGGGCTGCCGGCGGCCAATGCCACGATGCATCTGGCGCAGCAGGTGTTTGACGACATCGACGCCGCGCAGGGTTGAGTCGTCGTCCGAGTCGGATTGCCCGGCAGTCGTTGTAGGCCGGGTAAGGCGCAGCCGCCAC